>DFZE01000059.1 GCA_002382065.1 Desulfobacteraceae bacterium UBA4064 | reverse complement strand
GGGCCGGGGACAGCATGGTGGCCGGCATCGTCCTGAGCCTGGCCCGGGGAAACCCTCTCAGGGAATCCGTCCTTTTCGGCGTGGCGGCCGGCTCCGCAGCCGTCATGACGCCGGGATCGGAGCTATGCCGAAGGGAGGATGCCGAGAGGTTATATGAGAGCATTATTACTGGGAGCTGAAGAACAAGCAGCAATGAACAGCGAGGGGTCTCACCGGAAGAAGTTCCCGATCAGGCCCTTGTCGCAGCAGTTTTGCGGTATTGACCCAGACGGTTTTTTCAGGATGATGCAACTTTGGGGGGAGGTCTTTCGTTATTTTGACATTTCTCTAATCAACGCAGTTAGCGGGCCTCAGACAGGATCTTCAGACAGGCTCTAAATCCAAGGAGGAGAACACATGAGCAGACAGGAAGTCATTCGGGTGGGAATCAACGGGTTTGGTCGAATCGGACGGACGGTTTTCAGGCAATTACTTGAGAGAGAAAATTTTCAGGTGGTCGGAATCAATGATCTGGCCAGCCTTGCAGACCTTGCCTACCTTCTGAAGTATGATTCGGTCCATGGCTGGTATTCCAGAAAGGTGTCCGCGCAGGAAAACGCCATCCAGGTGGACCAACAAACGATACCTTTTTTTTCTAACCCGGACCCGAAAAAGATACCCTGGAAGGACACGGGGGCGGATATCATCATTGAATGCAGCGGAGCCCTCCGCAGCCGTGCAAAGGCTGCGGGCCATCTGGAGGCGGGGGCAAAACGCGTGATCATCTCCGCTCCATCCGACGATGCCGACGCAATGATCGTCCTGGGCGTCAACGAGGAGATATACAAACCGGAATCCCACAAGATTGTCTCCATGGCATCCTGCACAACGAACTGTTTGGCGCCGGTAGCCAAAGTCCTTCATCAATCCTTCGGCGTGGCGTTCATCATGTTCACCACTATCCACGCTTACACCTCGAGCCAGTCGCTGATGGACATGCCAACGCGCCATCGCCGCCGCGGCCGGGCTGCCGCCCTGTCGATCATCCCAACCACCACAGGCGCGGCCCAGGCCGCCGAAAAAGTGCTGCCGCAGTTGAAGGGCAAGATGACCGGCATGGCCATGCGGGTTCCCGTCCCCGATGGTTCGATTACCGACATGATGGTTTCCCTGGAAAAAGACGTGACGTCGGAACAGGTCAACGCCGCCTTGCGGGAGGCGTCGGAGAAACCGCCCCTGCAGGGGATCCTGCGGGTGACGGAGGAGGCGCTGGTTTCCCAGGATATCATCGGCGACCCCCACTCATCCATCGTCGATGCACAGAGCACCATGGTTCTGAACAATAGAATCGTTAAAATTCTTTCCTGGTACGACAACGAATGGGGTTACTCCGCCCGCCTCGTCGATTTTGCCGGGTTCATGGCCGGAAAAGGGTTGACCATGTAACCATGGAATCAAGCTCCGTAGGAGCGGCCTGTTTGTAGAATGACGCATAAAANNAGGTCGCCCCTACGGGGCTTGATAAGGAAAAATCATTTTCATTCATGGGGGTGATCAGACCGATCATGAGCGTTTGTTTCAAAACATGGTTTCAGGGTACAAATACATCCCATTTATTCAAATACGGAGGCCGCCATGAAATTACCGGCCCATAAGACCAAGATCGTTTGCACCATAGGCCCGGCATCCAACTCGGAGGCTGTCCTGGAGCGATTGATGCTGCAGGGGATGAATGTGGCCCGGCTCAATTTCGCCCATGGATCCCTGCAGGGGCATAAGGAGGATATCCGTCGCATCCGCGTTGTGTCGGCAAGGATTGCGCGCTATTGCATGATTATGGCGGATCTTCCCGGCCCCAAGATACGAATCGGCAAACTTCAGAATGAACCGCTCCTGCTGGAAAAAGGGGATGAGGTCATATTGACCGTCAAAGACCTTGCCGGAACACCCGACCAGATACCTGTCGACTACAAGAGACTGCCCGAGAGTGTAAACCCTGGAAGCCTGATTTTCCTCAATGACGGTTTCATCCAACTTCAGGTGGAAAGGGTGTCCGGAGAGGACGTCTTCTGCCGGACGGTTATCGGCGGCCCACTCCTTTCCAACAAGGGATTAACCCTTCCCGGGGTCAAGATATGGGCCGATGCGGTGTCGGACACGGACCTCGATTTTGTCGCTTTTGCGCTGGAGGAAGGTGTTGATGCTTTCGGCGTTTCATTTGTGGAGACAGCGGATGACATCCGCAAGGTGAAGGATTTTGCACAAAAAAGAGGTCGGTCCGCGATTGTGGTTGCCAAAATTGAGCGGGCAGAGGCCATTGACAATTTTGACGCGATTCTTTCTGCGGCGGACGCCATCATGATTGCACGCGGTGACCTGGGTGTTCAGACCCCATTGGAGGACGTGCCGGTTGTTCAAAAAAAACTGATCCGCAAGGCAAACCTTTTGGGCCGGCCCGTGATAACCGCGACGCAGATGCTGTTATCCATGACGGAGAATATCCGGCCAACCCGCGCCGAGGTATCGGATGTGGCCAATGCGATTCTGGACGGCACAGACGCCGTGATGCTGTCCGAAGAGACTGCCATCGGAAGATATCCTGTGGAAGTGGTTGAAATGATAAGCAAGATCGCAACATCCGCCGAGCGGGAGAGAAACGTTGTTCGGGCACTGGCCGATTTGCCCGCCTACTTCAGGACAGGTTCAGGTTCCGGCAACACCGCTGTTGCGGATATCCTTTCCCTGAATGCCGTCGAATCCGCCAGTGCATTGAATGTGCGCTATATAATGACCAATACGCAAAGCAGGGGCGCCCCATGCCTTATCTCCAGATTCAAACCGGACTGCTGGATACTGTCCTGTGGCGGCGATGAGAAAAAGAATAACTTGCTGGCCCTGTCTTACGGGGTTCATCCGGTTTGCATCGATGATGAAACAGGTAACTTTACCGATATGGCGATGCGCTTTCTGATCCGGGCAGGTATGGTTGAAAAAGACGAGAAAGTGATTGTGATAGAGGATGAATCAACCCGGGACATGCATGGAACCGACTCGCTTAAAATCATCAGCGTCTGATCGTGAAACCCCAACAAAACTAAGGAGCAACCGTGACATGAGTCAGTACAATCTGGATCGTATTTTCGAGCCTCGCCGGGTGGCGGTGGTGGGCGCCAGCGAAAAAGCCGGCAGTATCGGCAATGCGCTGATGAAAAATCTCATCGATGGCGGTTATAAAGGGATACTTCTGCCGGTAAATCCCAAATACGATACCGTTCATGGCTTGACGGCCGTTAAATCCGTATCGGCTCTGGAAACGGGGGTGGACCTGGTGATCATCGCCACGCCGATTGTTACCGTCCCGGACATCGTGCGGCAATGCGTGGAAAAGAAGGTGGCCGGCGCCATCGTCATCTCGGCCGGAGGGAAAGAGGTCGGTGAAAAGGGGAGAGAAATCGAGGCGCAGATCCGGGCCACGGCGTATACCGGCCGACTTCGTATCGTAGGGCCGAACTGCATGGGCATCATCCGGCCTTGCACAAAACTCAACGCCAGTTTCGTATCCGAAATGCCCGGTGTCGGCGATCTGGCCTTCGTCTCCCAGAGCGGGGCTATCTGCTCGGCCATTTTGGATGTGGCATTGAAGGAGCATATCGGTTTCAGTCATTTTGTCAGCATCGGCTCCATGCTGGACGTGGATTTCGGCGACATCATCGATTATTTCGGAAACGATCCATCGGCCCAAAGCATTCTCCTCTACATCGAAAATCTGACGAATTTTCGCAAGTTCATGAGCGCCGCGCGCGCGGTGTCACGGATCAAGCCCATCATTGTTCTGAAATCGGGCAGAAGCAAGGCCGGCGCAAAAGCCGCTGCCTCCCACACCGGCGCCATGGCCGGTGAAGATGCGGTGTATGACGCCGCCTTCAAGCGCGCGGGCATCGTGCGTGTGGACACCATCCAGGATCTGTTCGACTGCGCCGAGCTGATGGCCAAGCAGCCGCGTCCCCGCGGCCCGCGCCTGGCCATTGTCACCAACGGCGGTGGCCCCGGCGTAATGGCCACGGATACCCTTGGCCGGTACGGTCTGGAGCCGGCGGCTCTCGATCCCGACACCTTTCAAAAACTGGATGCGTTGCTGCCACCCTTCTGGAGCCGCAGCAACCCCATCGATATTCTCGGGGATGCCTCTCCGGATCGCTTTCGTCGCACACTTGAAATCTGTTGTGACGGAAAAGATATGGACGGCGTTTGTGTCATCCTTGTCCCACAGGCCCTTACGGACCCTGTTTTGGTGGCCGAGAGTCTGGCAGCCACCATGAAAGGACGCCGGTATCCCGTGTTTGCGTGCTGGATGGGGGGTAAAAGCATCGAAAAAGCCGTGCAAATCCTGAATCAAGCGGGCATTCCCACCTATGAAACACCGGAACGGGCGGTCCGGGCGTTTCTGTACATGGTTGACTATGCCCGGAATATGGAAGCCGTTCTGGAAATTCCGCCCAAGCTGACCCGGGACATATCCTTTGATCCGGAAAAAGCACGGCGGCTCCTTGCCGGGGCAAAGGCGGAACGCTTTATGGGTGAATCCGGGACCAAGGCGGTTCTTTCGGCCTATGGCCTGCCCGTGATCCGGACAGAAACGGCAAAGACCGAAGAAGATGCCTCCCGGGTCGGGCGGGACATCGGGTTTCCGCTGGTCATGAAACTGAATTCACCGGACATCACCCATAAAACCGAAGCCGGTGGCGTCCGCCTGGATTTGCGGTCTGATGCGGATCTTCGCGCGGCCTTTGCCGGAATTGTGGAATCAGCCCGCCGCTACAAGCCGGATGCCCGGATCGAAGGGGTAACGATTCAGCCCTATTTTTCAAACGCGGATTATGAAATTCTCCTGGGCGCCAAGCGGGATAGCAATTTCGGGCCGGTGATTCTGTTTGGAATGGGCGGCATTTACACCGAAGTCTTGAAAGACAGGGCCCTGGGGCTTCCCCCCATGAACCGGTTGCTGGCCCGGCGACTCATGCAGGAAACCAAGGTTTACGCGCTGTTAAACGGATACCGGAACCGCCCTCCCGCCGACATGGAGCGACTCGAAGAAATGATCATCCGGCTCTCGCAACTGTTGATCGATTTTCCCGAAATCGCCGAACTGGACATGAATCCCGTTCTGATAAAAGACGGCAAGCCTGTCGTGGTCGATGCCCGAATACGGGTTTCACCGTTTCCGGATACCGCCTCCCGGCATCTGGTGATCAGCCCGTATCCGGAAGAGGAAGAATCCCATATGGTCAGTGTGGATGGGCGCCCAATTTTTATCCGTCCTGTCAAACCCGAGGACGCTCCCCTTTTCACGGCGCTGTTCAAGGAACTTTCCCCCACGACAATTTACTATCGTTTCTTCGGCGCGTTGAAAGAGCTGAATCCCGGGATGCTGGCCCGGTTCACCCAGATCGATTACGATCGGGAGATTGCGCTGGTTGCCCTGGATGAAGGCGGTGATAAAGATTTAAAAACCGCTAGAATGCTGGGGGTTGCCAGAATCATCGGCGATCCGGATGGAAAGACCGGTGAATTTGCCGTTCTGGTGGGTGATGCCTGGCAAGGCAAGGGCATTGGTTCGAGCCTGCTGGAAAAATGCCTGTCCATTGCCGAAAAGCAGGGATTTATAGAGGTTCATGGCATCGTCTTGAAGGAGAACCAGAACATGATAGCACTGGGAAAAAAGCTGGGGTTTGAAATAAAAAGAGAGCCCGATTCCGGAGACAAGGAGTTGGTTATTCATTTCGGAAAGAGCCAACATTTTGATCGCCCGGGATATGAACATTCAGAATTCAGTAATCAGATGACTTTTTACTGATGGCTGATTACTGATGAAAAAAATATCAGACAGGATTACAGGATTGACAGGATTTTCAGAAGTCAGCCGTCAGTAATCAGATGGCTTTTTACTGATGGCTCGATAAGGATTCATCAGGTCTTTTCAATCCTGTAAATCCTGTAATCCTGTCAAAAAAGCGATCCCGATAAGGAGGAATATATGAAAACGACCATGGGGTTGTGGATTGATCATCGCAAGGCAGTGATTGTGAAGGTTTCGGACAGGGGAGAGGAAACAATCGTTATGGAATCAAAGGTGGAAAAGCAGCCCGGACGGTTTGACGGGGTACGTTCGACCACCCCCTATGAGTCTCAGAAGGTTCCAGCGGATGGTAAACAGGATATAAAATTTGCCGATCAACTCAACTCTTCGTAACGCCGAATCCATTTTGTTTTTGGGTCCTGGAGAGGCAAAAGGTGACCGGCACATATTCCATATGCACCGGCGGATATGTCTTGCAGACGAACCAAAATCCGTCGCAATCCAGTGGCGTTATTCCCGACAGCCTAAAAGGGTGTTCGGTACTGTTGATGCATTGCGTCCATCCGGGTAGCCTGACCGGATGTAAATTCGATCATACAGGCATCATCGGAGTAGTCCATAAAGTTGTGAATTGGATCCACGCCTGTTTGGAGTTTGCAGGTATCCCGTCCTTCAGGACATCCGGAAGCGGCGCTCCGTTCAGCAGGTGTATCACTGACCATATCCCTGTTAAAACAGCGCCCCTGAAATGTGTGATACAAACCCAGCCAGTGACCGATCTCGTGGGTTCCCGTGTCGCCTTCATTATATGGAACGGCTTCACCTCCCGACAACGAGGAAAATAAAACAACAACCCCATCACTGGTCGGATTCCCGGCATAATCCCACGGAAAGGTGGACCACCCCAGAAGACCATCGCCGATATTTGCCGTATAGAGATTCAGGCTTTCCGCCCCACCCCTGTGCAGCGCATCTTTTGCCTGCGCTTCCTCAGCAGAGCCCGGGGTCATGGTAAACCATGCCGAATTTGTGGTTCGATCTACCGATACAAGCTGAAATACAAACGCTGTGGCAACACCGCCGGTAAATCCGCCATAGGACGAATTCAGGACATCAATCTGATCCTGAATCTGGATTTCCGGAACATCTCCATTGGCAATACCGCTGCCATTGTTGATAACGTGGAAATAAACCGGGATAACCACTGAACCCGTTGCCCGTTCTGTTACACGGCGGCCTGCCAGAAATTTTTGAAAAATCGATTCAATCTCCTGCTGTTCAATTTCATCAACGGTTCGGGTACTGCAGCGCGCGCCGCTGTCTATAAAAGCCTGTTGGCTGACCCAGGTATGACCATTAAAATGGAATGGTATATCCTGGGCGGATATCCATCCAAAAAATAAGAATGCTGTTAAAAAAAGTGCGATTAATGAAAATACCAGTTTTTTCATAATTGACCTCCTTTACCTTTTTGGCCGAACGCCTGAACGAAAAAAAACCCCCCTTTATTCCCCTTTGATAAGGCGGTCGGAAACAAAAAAATCGTCGCAATCCAGTGGATTTATTTATTTCCGACAGCCTGAAGCCGGGGTAGGGGGGACTTGTTGAATGATCGGTAAACAGCATTTGACAGAACGTACGGCTCGGTTGTTTTCAAAAAGCCAAATTGTATCGCTTCACTGCATGGCCATCGCCGGCTTTTTTAATAAAAAGTCCCGAAGGGAGTTTTGGGAATTGGTGATATTCAGTTTTTTCCGAATTTTTTTCCGATGTGTTTTCACCGTATCTTCAGCGATGGAGAGTTGTTTTGCGATCATATCCGTGGTCAATCCTTTTTTGATCAGGGCTGCCACACGTACTTCGGCCGTCGTCAGGCTGGCGGAAAACAGATCGTTTGGACAGGCGGCGAGGGTAATGCTCTGAAGCGAGTTGATGATCATGTCAATTTCGATCGAATATCGAACCATACGGGTGTCCGATTGAATCTTTGCCAGTGCCGGTATGATTTCGGATTCGATTTTATGATTGATTCCATTGAGGATTTCAGTGCGCTCGAAATCGAGATTCTGTGCCAGGGTGGAAAATGCCTGATTGGTTTGCATCAGACGTTCATTCATAAATTCGAGTTTCTTTTTCTGGTCCAGCAGCATGACATGATTGTGTCGCAGGTCTGACAGCATCTGCTCTGTTTGACGATTTTTTTCCTGTAACTGTATGGCGTGAAGGAGGCTATGCTTCAACAGTTCGGATGCAATCGGTTTTTGAAGGAAATCGAAGGCGCCATTTCGAATAGCTTGAATGACAATGTCCGTATCTGCATAGCCGGTCATGACAATTACACTGGCTTGCGGAAAATCGCCCAGAATTGTGGGAATCCAGCTCAATGTCGTTTCGGTTGGAAGACATACATCCAGTAGAAAAATATCGGTAGAAGCGCTCGTTTTAAGCAATTCGTTCAAAGAAAACGGCTTGGGCAGAACTGCAGGAACGAAATCCCAGGAAGAAAGCATTTTTTTCAAGAGATCACAAATGTAGGGGTCATCGTCAATAATGGTGATTTTATGTTCTGAAGAAATATTGGCGTTTTCCGCGCCCACAAAATCATTCTGGCATAAAATCTGTTGCTGATCTGAGACGTCACCGTAGTCTGTCAAAGTCTCCTGTTTCACGTCATCATCTCCTTTTCCGTACACCATGTGGATTTTAAAAAGCAGCTCTTCAAAAGGTTTCTTTCACGGATTTGAAACATGGTAAAACGGCCTCTTCTGTTACGTTTCAAGCACCCGATTGATTATGTCGCCAAGCATTTTAAGCTGGTACGGTTTACCCAGGAATGCATTGGGAGGTTCGGGATGTTCGCCGGCCATAACCTGTGCCTCGTCATAGCCGCTGGACAGGATCACCGGGATATCAGGCGAAAGCTTGCGCAGTGCATCCAGTGTCTCCCAGCCGTCCATGTTCGGCATGGTCAAATCGGAGATAACACATCGGATTTCCGACTGATTTTGCTTAAAGATCGTCACGGCCTCAACACCGTCCCTTGCTTCGAGTACCCTGAAGCCCAATCGCGTGAGCATGATTGCAGCCATTTTGCGCACCATCGGCTCGTCGTCAACCACCAGCACCGTACAACCCTGCTTTGTCTCCAATGCCTGGGTCGATTTGACTGGCTGGTGAGGAACTTCATCAGGCGATATCGGAAAAAATATCCGAAAAATACTCCCCCGTTTCGGTTCGCTTTCCACCGTGACAGCCCCATGGTGTGCGCGCATGATACCCAGAACTACAGACAAACCCAGTCCCCGGCCTGTGAACTTGGTGGAGAAAAACGGGTCGCAGATTTTTTCGATGTCCTTTTCCGAAATACCGCAGCCGGCATCCGCAACTTCCAGGCAGGCGTAAGCCATATCCCGGGGCCGCCAGTCGATGGGGAAGCACTTCAGGGAAAGAATATCCGCTTGCGTAACCGTTTTGACAATCATGCGGATACCCCTTCGGTGCTCATCGGCAGATTCCCAGGCATTGGTCAGCAGGTTGGACACAACATGATGTATCTGAGCGGCATTTCCACGAATGACGGGACCGCGTGATGGAAAATCGGCTTTGATGAGCGTTCCTTTCGGGGCTCTGGCCTGGAGCAGGGTAAGGCTTCTGTGGCAGGCTTCGGAAAAATCCATGGGTTCACGCTGGCCCGGTATCTGTCCCAGATAGGTCAGCATCTGACTACTGACCTCTGCTGCCTTGAATGCCGCCTGCATGGCCGAGAACAATTTCTCAGTTGGATTTTCACCGCTCTGCAGGTCCTTGATCACCATTTCGAGGTTTCCGATCACGACCTGGAGCTGATTGTTGAAATGGTGGGCAATGGCGCCGGCCATGCGGCCCAGACTTTCGGCCTTTTGGCGCTGCCGGTCCTGGACCTCGATACTGACTTTTTCCGCTTCCATGCGTCTGTGGTCAGTAATATCGCTGATCACGACGTGGTAAACCGTCTCACCGTCGCCGTACTCCACGGCTCTTTTTTCCAGACGGACCCAGAAAGACTTTCCATCCGTTTTCAGCATTCTCAGTTCGCACGCCCGTGATGTTCCGACCTCAAGGAGATGCTTGTGATTCATGTAATAGATGTCCTGATCATCCTTGTATAGGAACCGGGTGATCGGCTGTTTGATCAGGGTATTCCGGGTGTTTCCCAGCAGCGTACCTGCGGTAATGTTGGCCTCCAGGATTATTCCATCTTTGTCAATGGTAACATAGCCAACCGGCGCCAGGTTGAAGAGATTGAAATAGCGTGTCTCCGCAGCGTCAAGTTCCTCATGCGCCCGCTGCAGTGCTTCGTTCTGCAACTCCAATTCAATCTGATGAACGCGGAGATTGTGAAGTGTCTGACGGATATCATCGGTTGACAGGTTTTGCATGTCATCAACCATCATGACGGCTTCGTTCTGCGGCTGCCGATGCAAATTGATCGCTGTGTTTGAATAGGTCATTTTTAGTTTTTTCCATGAGGTGAACCTCAAATCGCCCGGCCTTGTGACCGCTGTGAGTTTTTTTGCTGGATCAGGCAGGTTTCCAGCCCTGCTGCCTTCATAAAATATTTTCTCCACTCCTGCGTACATAATTCAATTCTTGTGCCAAACTTCCAATGACAGGCACATCCAAAATATCATTCTGTTTTATTTGGATAGTTGGTTAATTGGGTTTCAACGGGTGTCATTGCCGATCCTGGTAAAAAAGGTCATATTTCATCCGCGGTGATATATAACCTTTTTTCCGTGAAAATGGATTGAGGCTGGCGATTAACCACACCTCTTTTCAACACGGGCTTCTTGAAAAATGGTTTGATTCTGACCGGGATCAAGGCCTTTTAAAATCCAATACAGGTTCCTTTGATGTTGTCCTGTTTCCTGTAAATTGGAATCCTGATTTCAGGAAAATCAGGGAAAAACTTGCGAAATGTCAACTGGTGAATTGTTTAACTAATTGAAATAATAATATGATATTAGAAAATGCATGTATGGCACGCTATTTGAATGAGTTTCCAAAATACTCGTAAGAAGTCCAAAAGGGGATGTGGTAAACGTTTATGATGAATATGTATTAATTACAATGATATATAATGATAAAGGATGAGATGGATACAACCACCGGACTTTTAAGAAGCCATCAATTGTCATTGTCATGTCTCGGCTGAAAATGGCAAACCATCTGAAAGGGTGGGACGCAAAATTTCTGGACTACGTTCTTTTGCGGAATAAGACGGCAGGATTGCCGGGCGGAAAAAGATACCTTTTTTATGTCTTTCTGCACGGAAAACATTAAAGGATGTATTTATGAGCAAGCAAGGTTTAATTTCACGATATAACATTGATTTCACTTGGGTAATGTCATTTTTAGTTACGTTGTTTCTTTTAATCGGTATCGGGCCTGGTGCATCTCCAGGGCTGGCAGCGCAGGTTACTCTATCCTGGAATGCCAGTACGGCTTCTTCGGGTTACAAGCTGTATTATGGAACGGCTTCCCGAACCTATAATTCGCCGGTGGATGTCGGCAGCAAGACCCAATACACGTTGACCAATATTGTAGAAGGAAAAACCGCCTATTTTGCGGTCACGTCCTATGATTCAAACAGGGTTGAGAGCGGTTTTTCCCAGGAACTAAAGTGTGTTTCTCTCACACCTTCAGCAGGAGCCAACGGCACCATAAGCCCTTCAAACGCAGTCATCGTCAGCAGTGACATGAGCCAGACCTTTACGATCATCCCGGCGGCCAATTACAAGGTATCTGATGTAAAGATTGACGGTGTATCCGTTGGCGCGAAGACCAGCTATACCTTTTCAAATGTCACAGCCAGTCATAACATCTATGCCAGCTTTAGCGCCACTACTGCACCGCTGAAATTGGATTTTGAGGAGGGAAGCGGCAGTACTGCCATAGACAGCTCGGGTTCAGGTAACAATGGCACCATCAGTAACGCTGTCTATACAACTGACAGGGCGACAGGGTCCCATGCATTGTCTTTTGCCGGGAAGGGGCGCGTGAGTGTTCTGGCCAATCCGTCTATTAAGCCATCCAACATCAGTGTTGGATTTTGGGTCAAGCACACAACCGATACCAGCTCGAGTTACGGCGGCATCATCCAGGGTGCCTATGGAGATGGATATTCCAAAGGTTTCAGGGTACTTGATTATCAGAACAAGCCGTTGGTGCAGATCAATTTCGGTGATGCCGGACCGATAAAAATATCGGGCAAGGCTTTTGCGCTGAACCAGTGGACACATATCGTATTCAGTTATGATCATCAGAAAGTAAAATTGTATCAGGATGGCGTACTATTCGGTGAAATATCCGAGACCCGAAACATCAACTGGAATACAACCGCTTCCAATCTCACCATCGGATTGGCCCAATGGTATTTCAGGGGATTGATCGACAATGTACAACTGTTTGATCATGCGCTGAGTTCCAAGGAGATCGCACAACTGTATGCTGATTCCAATGTCACTGCCAGCTTTATAGCTGCTGAAAAACTGGAATTGAATTTTGAGCAGGGAAGCGGCAGCACTGCCATAGACAGCTCGGGTTCAGGCAACAATGGAACCATCAGTAAAGCTGTCTATACGACTGACGCTGCGACAGGGTCCTACGCATTATCTTTTGACGGGAAGAGTAGCGTGGTGAGTGTTTTGGCCAATTCGTCTCTTAAGCCATCCAACATCAGTGTCGGATTTTGGGTCAAGCACACAGCCGATACCAGCTCGAGTTACGGCGGCATCATCCAGGGAGCATATGGTAATGGATATTCCAAAGGTTTCAGAGTACTTGATTATCAGAACAAGCCGCTGGTGCAGATCAATTTCGGTGATTCCGGACCGATAAAAATATCGGGCAAGGCTTTTGCGCTGAATCAGTGGACCCATGTCGCATTCAGCTATGATCATCAGAAAATAAAATTGTACCAGGATGGCGTACTTTCCGGTGAAATATCCGAGACCCGTAACATCAACTGGAATACAACCGCTTCCAATCTCACCATTGGAATGGCCCAGTGGTATTTCAAGGGACTGATCGACAGGGTGCAACTGTTTGATCGTTCCTTAAGTCCCCAGGAAATCGAACAATTGTATGTTGAGACGGGGTTTGCTTCCTACAGTTCCGTAAATTCCAGTTCAATGCGCAGTGATCAAACAAGTGACAAACAAATATCCAGTGCCCGAACGACGCACAGTCCTACTGCACCTGTCAAGAAAGGATCTGAAACACAGAAGGCACGCAAGCAAAAGATAACCCAGGTCGAAAGCCGTCTTCTTGCCGGTAGCGGTATGCTTCCGGGCAGTGGTGGATGGATCAAGGTTCTAACCCCCGATGGAGAAGAGGCCGCGCCATCAGTTCATATTGACTTGCCGGAGTATAACGCGCTCAGCGGGGAAATACAAATTGCTACCGGAGATATTGACGGCGATGGCCGGGATAATATTGTTGTTGGGTTGGGGCGGATACAGAATGAGCCCGGCATTTGGGGCGGATATTTTGCGGTGCTTGATGACAATTATGCCATCATGGCCATTGGACAGATCGAATGGCCGGAATACAATGCAACCAATGGCGAAACCCGGCCTGCCTGTGGCGACATCGATGGAGATTGCATCGCAGAAATCATTATCGGACTTGGACCTGGTGGTGAGGGCCGCATGGAAATTTTCAAGTTTGAAAATCAACAGTTGAAACATGTCAAGTGGCTGCAGACCGGATGGGAGGATTACAACAGGGGCAACGGCGAAATTCGGCCGGCCTGTGGTGATCTGGACGGCGACGGCAAGGATGAGGTGGTCGCCGGACTGGGCCCGGTCATGGACAATCCGGATATTCCCGGTGGTGTCTTTTTCATCCTCGATACAGCAGCCGGAAGTGTGGATATCCCGGATGCCGGCCAAAGCGACATAAGCGGCTGGGGCGTGGTCAGTTGGCCGGAGTATAATCGTATCAACGGAGAAATTTGGCCTGCCTGCGGTGATATAAATGGTGACGGCAAGGATGAAATTCTGCTTGGCCTTGGCAAACAGGGTGAAGGCCG
>DFZE01000060.1:12002-17539 GCA_002382065.1 Desulfobacteraceae bacterium UBA4064 | reverse complement strand
ACCTGTGGTCATGTGACCAGTGACCTGTGACCAGTGACCTGTGGTCATGTGACCAGTGACCAGTGGTCAGTGACCTGTGACCCGTGACCAGTAGGCAGTGGCCAATGACCCGTAGAGACGCAATGCATTGCGTCTCTACAGCGCACACACGGCCTACTGACCACAGGCCACTAATCACAGGCGACTGTTGTTTGATTTCGACAGAGTTTTCTGTCAGAATTATCGGCCAATATGGTAAGAAAGAAAATGATGATTGATCAGTGTCATATCAGTGATAAAAAATAACTGATTGGGGGGAAGAGGCTGAAGAAGGATGACTCCGGCTTATAGCGCCCGATCCGTAGGGGCGACCGGCCGGTCGCCCCTACATGGATCAATGAACATTATGTTTTCACGGTAAACGTGCTAAACGATCATGAATCATTCCGGATTGTTCGCCCCCATATATGAAAATGACATATACCTTTTTATTCTGAATTCTGACTTCTGTTTTTCCATTTTCACGGTAAACGAAAGCGATCCCATGCAGTCCAATATTCTGATTGTGGATGATGACGAGGCAACCCGGTATCTGTTGGGTCATATTCTCAACGGTCAGGGATTTTCCTGTCAGATGGCGCGGGATGCGGCAGCAGCCAGATCCCGACTGATGGCCATGGAATTCGAACTGGTTCTGACAGACATCTGTATGCCCGGAGAATCCGGACTGGACCTGGCGCGGCATGTCCGGGCGGTGTATCCCGGCACGGCTGTTGTCATTGCCACGGTCATCGATGATCTGCAAACCGCGCGGGAAGCACTGGAGCTGGATATTTTTGGATACATTCTGAAGCCGCTGGATCACAGCCAGGTTGTCATCAGTGTGGTCAACGCCCTTCGGCGCAGGGAACTGGAAATTTTGACCCGAGCTCACCAGCAGCATCTGGAAGAAACGGTGGCGGCGCGGACAACCGAACTGATGTCAGCCAACGAGGAACTGCGCAGAAAGGAAAAAACGCTGCAAAATCAGGCCGATGAACTGGATGATCTGAACCGGACACTGCGAGTGTTGCTGAAGAAACGCGAAGAGGACAGGGATGCCCTGGAACAGCAGGTTCTGACCAATGTCCGCAAAATGATTTTGCCCCGTCTGGAAAAACTGCGATCGGTCAGGCATTCTGCGGAACACAACCGTATGGTGGATGTGCTGCAGGCCAATCTGGAGGAGATTGTCTCACCGTTTGCCCAACGCCTGTCCTTTGGTGATCGGGGGTTGACCCATACCGAAATTCAGGTGGCCAATCTGATTAAACAGGGCCTCGCCACCAAGGAAATTGCAGCGATCATGAACCTGTCGGCCAATACGATCATGACCCACCGGTACAAGATCCGAACCAAAGCCGGATTGAAAAACAAAAAGACCAATCTTCGAAGCTATTTCAATACGCTGGAATAGAGTCCGCCCAAAACCCTGCGGATGACAGTCGCCAGTTCACCGGCGTCAAAGGGCTTTTTGACCAGTGCCCGAATCCCCATATCCGGCAAGTGCTCCTCCCGAATCCGGTCGCTGTAACCGGTAAACAGCATGATCGGTATATCCTTCCGGATTTTCAGAATTTCCTGAGCCAGAACATCCCCGGTCATGTAGGGCATGGTCAGATCCGTCATCACCAGATCAAATGCCGCCGGATCCTGTTGAAACAGGGCCAGCGCCTCCCGGGGATCCGTGCGGGTCACAACCCGGTAGCCCAGAAATTCCAGCAGGGCCCGGGCCATTCGAACCAGTGTCGGCTCGTCATCGACAAACAGAATGCGCTCATCTCCCGGGGGAGGGCTGTCCATGTTTTCCGGCTGAGGCGCTTCCTGCGGGGCATTTTGCTTGGGCAGAAAGACATGAAACGTACTGCCGACACCCGGCTGACTGTCCACTGTCACGGTCCCGCCGTGGGTCTGCACAATTCCCAGAACCACAGACAGCCCCAGTCCGGTTCCCTCTCCTTTGGGCTTGGTGGTGAAATAGGGTTCGAACACGCGCTGACGGACGGATGCGTTCATGCCGACACCGGTATCGGAGATGCTCAGTTGGAGATAGGGGCCGGGTTTCAGCCCGGACAACAGGCTGTCATGGTCCCCGGGTATCTCCACTTCCTGCAGGGTTACCTGAAGGGTGCCGCCCGTTTGTTGCATGGCATGAAAGGCGTTGGTGCACAGATTCACGATCACCTGGTGAATCCGGGTGGGGTCCGCATCGACAGTTGCATAGCTTTGAATCTTGCACTGAATGGCAAGGGTTGCGGGCAGGACGGCCCGAAGCATTCGGAGGGCTTCCTTGACAATCAGATGAATTTGAACCGGTGAACGCTCACTTTCGGTCTGGCGGCTGAAGGCCAGTATCTGTGCCACCAGATTTCGCGCCCGGATACCGGCCTGTCGCACCTCCCCCAGATACCCGGTCAGCCGGGTGTTGCGGATCGCCTCCTGCATGGCCAGATCGGTGTACCCGATGATTGCAGACAGGATATTGTTGAAGTCATGAGCGATACCACCGGCCAGTACACCGATGGACTCCATTTTCTGGGAATGGCGGATATGTTCCTCCATACGGTGCCGTTCGGTGATATCCAGAATATTGCCATACACCCGAACCACGCGGCCGTTCACGGTTTCCGCCTGTCCGGTGGTGCGCCCCCGGAGCTGCTGCCCATCCGCCCGGGTAAACTGCAGCTCCAGATCATATGGCACACCGTTTCGCAGAACATTCTGAAATGCTGCGTCCAGGCGTTTCTGGTCGTGATGGGCATAAAATCCGATATCCTGCTTGATATTGGAAGGGTCGTACGTTGCCCGGTCCACCCCGTAAATCCGGTACACCTCGTCTGTCCACAAAATTTTGCCATCCGCAACCCGGTATTCCCATCCGCCAACCCGGGAAATACGCTGGGTTTGATCGAGCAGCATCAGCATGCGGTCATTGTCCTGCTCCGCCAATTTGCGGCGGGTGATATTTTCATGGGCCACCACGGCCCGCATACGGCCGGAACCGGCGGAAGAGACCGTCACCCGGCCATGGAACCACCGATGCTCATCCGGGCTGTCGCAGGGATATTCCATGTCAAAACCGGCCTGTTGGCCCGTCAGTACCAAACGGATGCCCTTGGCGAATGCGGCCGCCATTTCCGCATCGGGACCGGCGGCTTTGTCACACACATCGAGATAATTGTTGCCCTCATCGACTCGCGCCGGATCGATGCCGTTTTCGGAAGCAAAACAGCGCCAGGCGGCATTGACCGCCAGAATCCGGCCGGTGTCATCCAAAATGGCAATATGGGCGGACAGGGCATCCAGGGTGGCCTGCAGATCATCCCTGTCATGCAGTGTACGGGTTTTGTGTGTCATGGTGTCATTCTCATGTTGCCGATGTCGGTTCGTTCAAGAGCCTGTTTTTTGACCTTCCCATTCCTTTCTGAGTGAATCGGTCCCGGGTTGAAAAATAGGGATCGAATATCCGGGAAAGATTTTTAGCCGGGATTCCTTCTCCCTGATCCCGTATCGTAATCTGAACAAACCGATCCCCGGTCATTCCGGCGACAGGCGGCTCTTCATCCGGCAAAATGCCGCGGTTTTCAGCAGACAGAATGATGACACCACCAGAGGGCATGGCCTCCCGCTTTTTGCTTTTGATCAGTTCTGTCGTCAGTTTTTCCCGCTGAATCATTTCCTGTTTCAACCGGATGTTGACGGTATTCAGCTCACGGGTTCGGTCAGTCACCCGGTCTTCCAGTTGATCCAAACTTTCTTTCAGGGCTTTGGACAGGGTATTGAATGCGGCTCCCAGATACTGAAGCTCCTGACCGCGCGGCATCGGCAGTGTCTCTCCCAGCAACCGGGGATTTCCGGCGATTTCCGTCACTTTGGTTCGCAACATTTCCAGGGAGCGAAGCAGCCAGAACCGGTTGATCTGATGCTGTCCGACATAGATTCCCAAAAGCATACAGATCAACAGGCCGGACAGCCAAACAGAAAACCGGTCGGCTTCGGCATAGGCTGCCGAAAGGGGAATCCGGATGGAAATGGCGGTGATGGCCTCACCTTCCTGACGGTTGAAGCTGCGTGTGGGACCATATATTCTGACAAGGTCGGCCGGGGCCTTGTCGGGAGTGGAGTGGCGTCTCAGGCAGGTTTCTTCCATCATCTCTCCCCGGCGGCGGGTTTGAAAATACTGTTTCCCATCCATGACCCGGATCATGGACTGTTTCATCAATGCCGGATCGTCATTCAATGCGCGGATAAACGCGTTTTCGGTGGAATCGGCCTCGTTTTGCGGACTTAGGGCATTGATCGCACATTCCCTGTAGTAATAGTCGTTGTGACTGAGGGTTTTGAAATACCGGTCAATTTCACGCACCGCATAGGTGGCGGACATCCAGGTGGGTTCAAAATATTCCGGCGTCCGAAATGGCTCCGACCATTCAAAAATCCGGGGTTTGAGCTGATGGGTATAAAAAGCGTGCGTGGCCAGATTGCGATCCAGAACCAGCATGGCCTTGGATTCCGCTTCGGTCAGTGCCTGACCGCGCATGTGGCTGTTGACCAGCAGCACGACCAGGATGGCGCCGATCAGGTAGATGACGCTGGTATAAATCAGGAGACCGCGTCTGATGGTCATGGGTTGTCTCCGGCATCGATCGTGTCATTCACCAGGGCTTTGTGTACCTTGGCAGCCAGTTCCTGTCTGGAAAACGGTTTTTGAATGAAATGGACGCCCTTGTCCAGCACGCCGTGATGGGCAAGGGCATTGGCCGTGTAGCCGGACATGAACAGGACCCGGATATCCGGGTAAACGGCTTGCAGTTTTTGGGAGAGATCCCAGCCGTTCATTTCCGGCAGAACCACATCGGTGATCAACAGCCGGATAGCGCCCGCGTGCTTTTGGGCCAGTGCGATGGACTCTCCGGCGCCTGCGGCGGCAAGCACGGTGTAGCCCAAACTTTCAAGCATACTTTTCCCAAGCTGTAAAATTGCCGTCTCGTCTTCGACCAGCAGAATGGTTTCACCATGACCCATTGGGATAAAATCATGGTCGTGACGGGTGATTCGCTCTGTTTGCCCGATATGCGCGGGCAGATAAATCCTGAAAATCGTCCCCTGGCCCGGCTCACTGTAAACATTGATGAACCCATCGTTTTGCTTGACGATTCCGTACACCGTGGCCAACCCCAGACCCGTTCCCCGCCCGACTTCCCTGGTGGTGAAAAACGGCTCGAAAAGACTGTTCAAAATTTCTTTGTTTATGCCGCAACCCGTGTCACTGACGGCCATCATGGCATATTGGCCGGGAATGAATCCGGCATGAATTGCACAGTATGTCTGGTCAAAACACACATTTTTCGTTTCAATGGTCAACTTGCCCACACCGGCAATGGCATCCCTGGCATTGACACACAGATTGGCCAGAATCTGGTCGAGCTGGGATGGGTCGATCCGGACCGGGCACAGCTTTGACCCGGGCTGCCAGGACAGATCGATGTCTTCGCCAATGAGACGCCGCAGCATTTTGA
>DFZE01000060.1:0-11829 GCA_002382065.1 Desulfobacteraceae bacterium UBA4064 | reverse complement strand
TCACTCTCGATTTCGGCGCGCCTGCGTTTGCTGATATCCAGCACAATGCCTTCATAGTAGAGAATTTCACCATTTTCTCCAAAATGGGCGCGCGTGCTGTTGGAGACCCACAACGGTGTCCCGTCACTGCGTTTCACCTCAAATTCAAAATGTTCCAGATATCCATTTTTATCAAGGAGTTGTCGGTAGCGTTCACGATCTTCTGCATGAACATAATATTGCGTGGAGATATCGGAAATATTGGAGAGCTGATCTTCGGGAGAGGCATAGCCCAGCATGTGGGCAAAGGCGGGATTGACGGTAATGAATCGGCCCTGTGGGGTGCTTTGAAAAATCCCGACCACGGAGTTTTCAAATATCCGGCGGTATTTTTCTTCGCTTGCCCGCAGGGAGTCTTCGGCCTGTATGCGCCCGGTAATGTCCTGAATGGTGGCAAAAATGAAGGGCTTTTTGCCCTGCCGGTGCTGAATCTCTCCAACGGTTCGAATAAACGGAATTTCCCTGTTTTTTTTGATGACCCGATACTCGCAGGGAGACAGGATGTCCCGACCAGAGGCGATAGAGATTTCGATCCAGCGGGTGACCCGTTCCAGATCCTCCGGATGATGAATTTGCGCATTCACCCGGTCATAATCAAAGATTTCCGATTGTTCATATCCCAGCAGATCATACAGGGCTTCGGACCAGGTGATCGCGCCGGTTTCAAGGTCCCAGGTAACATCACCCATTTTGGCCAGTCTCTGGGCTGCAATCAGCCTGGCTTCACTGTCGCGGAGGGCTTTTTCCGCCTCCCGGCGGGCTTCGATTTCACGTTCCGCCTGAAGCATTTTTTCCTCCAGCTTGCGCACCAGACGCTCGCTGTAAAGCTGGAGAACTTCCTCTTCCGGCGTTGGCTCCGGGACAGGCGTGCCGTTTCGATACCCGGAAGCCGCCATAACCTCACGGACCGTTGTCATGAGTACTTCCGGCTCGCAGGGCTTGAGAATGAAGCGGTCGGCGCCAATCTTCAGGGCGAATTCTTCATCTTTTGGGCCGGTGTAGGTGGCGGTGTAAAAGATGAACGGCATGCGCCTCAGAGTATCATCCGCCCGGACTTTTCGGCACAACTGAAACCCGTCCATCACCGGCATGAGAATGTCGCTGATGATCAGATCGAATTGACCGGATTTCAGTCTTTCAAGCGCCTCCTGACCGTTTACAGCCGATTGTATCTCATGTCCGTTGCCCATAAACAGGGCTTCGAGGAGGTAGCGGTTTTCTTCCTGATCGTCAACGATTAGTATGTTCATGGTATCACTTTTTAAAATCCGGTCTGTTTGGGTCATGTGTCGTCAACCAATAGAGTGTCTGAAGCTATAAATCGCATTGGGCGAAATGCTTTCCTCTGTTTGTAGTGTGCCCGTAAGGGCATTAAAAAAAATGCCTGACGGCGTCACTACGAACAGGCCTGAACCATCATCATGGCCTGATTTTAATATACAGGGGTGAACCATCCCGGAATGATTCATGAGTGAAAATGCAGTTAAAAATAAACANNCCTGTGTATTCCGGTGACAGGCCGCTCCGATGGAGCTTGAGGGGAATAACCGCATCAATTTCTACAAACAGGTCGCCCCTACGGGGCTTTTTCGGAAAAAATCATTTTCATGCCCGGGTGAAGCCATACGCGATTCATGAACATTTAAAACCCATAATTTAAAATTTCGTGGTGTTTAATATTGGCAATAAAGTGGTCGAAGTTAGAACCAAGCCCTAAAACCATTATCCTGAAAGCCATGAAAATCCAGCCAGTCAGTAATCATTGATTACCAATATTTTCTGTCCATTGGCAACCTTTGCCATTTTTTTGTCTTTGGTGAGGATGCAGGCGTTGTGCTTCGTGCCAGGATCAGATAAAACAAATCATAGGCGGGATGTTCTGTTTTGATGGATTCTGCAAAAACTTCGCGGCAAAGGTTTTTTGTTTCGATGTAATCATCGACGAGATCCAGGCAGTAATCTATTCCTTNNTATTTCCAAAATGTGTTGGTTATTTCGGAGGGAAACGTATCCGGGGCCAATACAAGCTCCGCCTGCATCAGGAGTTCTCTGAAATGATTACTATCCGTTTTGTTAAGCGCAACTTCCAAGGCTGCACTGGCATCCAGAACAATAATCATCTTTCCCGATCCTCCCTGATCAAATCTGCCGGATCAGGCAGACTGCTCCCATCGATATCGAGAACATTGGCTTTTTCAAGACGTTTTTTTCTTCTTTCCCGGTCTCCCAATTTTGATAGAATTCCCGCTTTCAGAAGAACGATTGTTTCCTGAAACACGCTTCTGTGTTCTTTTTCCGCTCCGGCACGCACCTTTTCAAATATGTCGTTCAGGGATGAAAACCGTTTCTGGTTGAAGCGGACGCCCAGTTTCGATTCAACCAGGGCCATGTAATCATGGGCAAGACCGGCAGGTTGGTCATCATCATTTATAAAAACAAACGGGGGATAACCGGTCTCGATGGCAAGCGTGATGCGGGACTGGTTTTCTGTCAGCCGGAGTCGTTCTTCATGTGTCAACCGTTCGGTCACACTGGCGGCGGCCGCCCCGCAGAACCATAACATCAAAAATGCCGACATCAATATATGGTAGTATCCGGTTTTCATTTTATGGGGTAAGTGATTCATGGATATGGGTTTCATCAAATTGTTCCCGGGATTTCACTGTTCGAAATGCAACGCAAAGCCTGCCTGACATTGGCCGGAAAGCATCCTGGCCGTTCCGCCTGTCAGGGCAGTCGCAAAGGGCCGCGATACCCTGACCTACAGCGGCTGGCGGCTGTCAGGGAACTCCCTTTGGTCGCACCCTACGCATGATGGCATTCCGGCCATTCGAGCCTTCAGTCTTCAGCCTTCAGCCTGTTATCGCCCTCCTCCAACGCCCTCCGCACACTGGTGGCCAGTTTCATCAGAGAAAATGGCTTTTGCACAAAATTGACCGTTTCGCCGGGAACTTCCTGTTGGGGGATGACATCGGCTGTGTAGCCGGACATGAACAATACCCGGAGACCGGGATAACGGGACTGCAGACGATCCGCCAGATCCCTGCCGTTCATGGTGGGCATGATCACATCGGTCATCAACAGATCGATGGTGTCTCCATTTTTTTGGACCAGCTCCTGAGCCGCTTCGGGATCGGATGCGGTCAGAACCCGGTAGCCGAGTCTTTCCAGCATGATCTTGCCCATGTTCAGAATTGCCGGCTCGTCTTCCACCAGCAGGATGGTTTCATGACCCCGGACAACCTGTCTGGATGTTTCCGTGGCGGATTCTTCGGCCGTGGGCGCCACATGCCGGGGCAGGTAAATGGTGAAGGTCGCGCCCTGGCCCGGATCGCTGTTTACAAGGATCAATCCATTGTTCTGTTTGACAATGCCATGCACCGTGGCCAACCCCAATCCGGTGCCCCGGCCAATTTCCTTGGTGGTAAAGAACGGCTCGAAAAGGTGCTGTCGGGTTTTTTCATCCATCCCGCTGCCGCTGTCGCAGACAGCCAGCAGGACATAGTCGCCGGGAATGATTTCCGGGTTTTCGTCCGCATTTGCCTGGTTGAATATCTGTGTCCCGGTTTTTATGGTCACATGGCCCACACCGATGATGGCATCCCGTGCATTCACACACAGGTTGACCAATATCTGGTCGATCTGGCCCGGATCGATTTTAACCGGCCATAACCTGCCTGCCGGCAGCCAGCGCAGATCGATATTCTCGCCGATGAGACGGCGCAGCATCTGGAGCATCCCTTCCACCGTGGTGTTCAGGTCAAGTATCTTGGGGCTGATGGTCTGCTTTCGGGCAAAAGCCAGCAGTTGACGGGTCAGATTGGCCGAGTGTTCCGCCGCCTTGCGAATTTCCTGCAAGCTGTCAAACAGCGGATGGCCCGGGTCCATTTCATCGAGGGCAAATTCGGAATAGCCCTGGATAACACTCAGCATGTTGTTGAAATCATGGGCCACCCCGCCGGCCAGACGGCCGATCGACTCCATTTTCTGGGCCTGAAGCAACTGCGCCTGCAACTTATCATGCGCGTCTTCGGCCCGTTTGCGCGCACTGATGTCACGCCCCACACCGATGATTTCCGTCACCTTTCCCTGACTGTCCAGCACAGCCGTATCCACCCAGGCCAGCCAGGTCCAGCCATCCCGGGTAAATGCCCGCTGCTCGACGTAGGCGGTGTGCGGCGGATGGAAAAGGGCTTCCATTGCCCTGGCCGTTGATTCCCGATCGGCTTCGTGAACCAGTGGCATGAATGTTTTTCCGAGCAGCTCATCCCGGGTTTTGCCAAATACCTTGCAGTAAGACGGGCTGACAAACAGAAATCGGCCTTCCAGGTCAACCTTGACGATCATGTCGGTCTGATTTTCCACCAGCAACCGGTATTTCGCCTCACTTTCCCGCAGTGCATCTTCGGCCCGGCTGCGCTCGGTCAGATCGACACCGAGGCAGGTCACATCCACGACAGCGCCCCGGGCGTCCTTTGTCAGGACATTGGACCATGAAACATTGCGGATATCGCCGGTTCGGGTCATAATTTCATTTTCATAGGACATAAAACCGAGCGTATCCTGACTTCTCATAACGTTGAAAAAGATTTGCCGAATTTGCTCCCGGATCGATACCGGAATGAACATGTCAAACCAGTCCTGTCCAAGGACTTCGTGTTCCAGCCAGCCGGTCAGCGTGAGAAATTGTGCGTTTGCAAAGACAATTCTTGCCTGCGAGTCCAGGGAAATGCCGATTTGCGGGGTATTGACCAGAATGTTGCGCCATTTTTGCTCTGAATCGATCAGGGCCTGCTCCGCCTGTTTGCGTTCCGTGATGTCCTGGTTCACGCCATAGGTTTTTATGGTCAGGCCGCGATCGTCCTTGACCACAACGTAAAGAACCGAGATATGGCCGACGGTTCCATCGGCATACAAAATTCGGTGTTCCAGTCGCCGTTTGTAGTGCGGATCGGCAGTTTCGAACGCGTTTTGCATTTCATCGGCCACAAGCCTGCGGTCATCGGGGTGAAGGAACCGATTGGCATAATCTTTCGGCGACATGGTATAACCGCCAACCTGGTCGGCGGTGGTGCGAAATATTTTGTAAAACGCA
Organism: Desulfobacteraceae bacterium UBA4064; assembly: GCA_002382065.1. GTDB lineage: Bacteria > Desulfobacterota > Desulfobacteria > Desulfobacterales > Desulfatirhabdiaceae > UBA4064. The sequence goes on along the minus strand of DFZE01000060.1, from coordinate 6,695 downwards.
TCATCAAAGATAAACAGATCCGAGGCCGCATCGTATTCACAATACCCCAGGTGGGCCATTTCCACGGCTTGACACAGCCGGGTCTGAAGCTTTTTTTCAGCCGCTTCCATCTGTTTACGTTCGCTGATATCGCGTGCTACGGCATACAGACAGGGCTGGTCATCGATCACCACCCGTGTCGTGCGCAATTCCGTCAATACCCGGGTTCCATCCTTGCGGCGGATATCGGTTTCGTCAAGAATCGTTTCCCCGGCCAGGGTTCTGTCAAAGATGGTGTTGCCGACAGGACAGCCTTCGAATGGATAAAGCCCGGAAAAGTGCATCTGAAGCAGTTCCGCCTGGCTGTAGCCGGTCAGATGACAGGCCGCCGGGTTGACATATGCCAATCGAAAATCCGGGGCGCCAAGAAAAATCGGATCCTGGCTGTTATCCAGAATGATCCTGCAGGGATTATCCCGCCATCGGTCACACGACCAGAATTCCTGCTCCCGCTTCATATCCCCGGTTTGTTCGGGCTGCACGCCCATATTTGATCTGCCGCGGCTGCTGTCCTGCTGCGATGTCATCTGTTAGATCCTCATATTCGTGAAATTTTGAAACTGCAATTTTCTTCAGGATAACGATTTCGGGTTCATCCGCCTTGCGCATGAATGCGGGCTGCATCCCCCACTTTGAAAAAGGGGGACCAGAGAGATTTTCCATGGAGCGGTCGGGAGAGGGGGCAATTATGCATTTTGATTCTGTTTTTTTATGGAGTCACTTTGAAATTTTTGCATCTTGGCGGTGATAACACTGCGGAATTGTTTATTTCCACCAGCCCATAAGGAGATCATCCAATTTCAAAAATATAACGACAGTCAGACTAACAGATTGGGCTGACAGAATCAATCCATCTCAATCCCCAAAAGGTAATCCCTTCAGTCTTCAGTCTATAATATTTTCGTCTTAGAAAATATTACAGGATATGGTATACACGGATCAGAAGGAAAGGATGAAGGGTGAAGGATGAAATTTGAGGAGGACACCGTCGTAACCAATACTATAAAACAGGGATTTGGCGTCTGGTTGAAATCCGGATTGACCAACCTGCGAGGATTTAAATCATCGGTAACGAAACAGGCCAGACCAATCAATCCTGATTTTGCCTGGCAAACCCGGTTTCATGACCACATTATCCGGGACGCAGAGTCATATCACCGCATTGAACATTACACTGTCAATAAACCCAGGAATTGGGAAAAGGATAAATTCTATAGATGATGAGAGGTGATTGGATTGAAATAAAGTACAAAGATGCAGTTGACAAAATTTCAACGGCGAATCAAAAAATAAAACAAAAGGAGTACCTACCCCAAGGATCATATCCTGTTATTGACCAGGGGCAGGAATTGATTGGTGAATATACAAATGACAAAAGCAAGCTCCTTGATTGCAAATTGCCAGTAATAGTTTTCGGGGACCATACAATAATTGTTTCAAGGAAGGCGAGTTGGCGAAAAATTCAGTTGTCAAGGAATCCTTGACAACTGCCGCGGACGGCAAAAAATATCGCACAAAATATTACAACCTCGACGTCATCAGCCTGTCGGATGAAATGAAAACCGTCAAACGGCTGATCATCAGTATCCTGAATAGAAATAAACCATGAACGAATCCAGCCTGATATCCAAAGTCTGGAATTTTGCCCATGTGCTGCGGGATGACGGCGTGGGCTACGGCGATTATCTGGAGCAGATCACCTACCTGCTTTTTCTGAAAATGGCCGATGAGATGAGTCGGCCGCCATATAACAAGAACATCCATTTTCCGAAAATCAAGGATACCGAAGGCCATGAACTGCCGGACGGCGAGCCCTGCGACTGGCCGACCCTGAGCCGCAAGCGGGGCGCGGAACTGGAGGCATATTACTCCCGGATGCTGCGCTCCCTGGGCACGGAAAAAGGGATGTCGGGCCAGATTTTCACCAAGTCCCAGAACAAGATTCAGGACCCGGCCAAGCTGCTCAAGATCATCGACATGATCGGCCAGGAGCAATGGACCATGGTGGGGGCTGATATCAAAGGCAATATCTACGAGGGGCTGCTGGAAAAAAACGCTGCCGACACCAAAAGCGGCGCGGGTCAGTATTTTACCCCGCGGGCACTGATCAAGGCCATGGTGCAGTGCGTGGCCCCGGAACCGGGTAAAACCATTCATGACCCGGCCTGCGGCACGGGTGGATTTTTTCTGGCCGCCTATGACTATATCACGGCCAATTATGAACTGGATCGGGAGCAGAATGCCTTTCTGAAAAACAGCACCTTTTCCGGCAACGAGATTGTGGCCGGCGCGCGCCGGCTTTGCCTGATGAACATGTTTCTGCACAGCATCGGGGAAATCGACGGCGAATCGTTTATCTCGTCCAACGACGCCCTGATTGCTGATGAAAACATCCGGGTGGATTATGTGATGGCCAATCCGCCCTTTGGCAAAAAAAGCAGCAGGACCATCACCAACGAAGTCGGCGAACAGGAAAGGCAGGACTTAAGCTACAACCGCCAGGATTTCTGGGCAACCACCAGCAACAAGCAGCTCAACTTTCTGCAGCATATCCGCACGCTGCTGAAAGGAACCGGCCAGGCCGCGGTGGTGCTTCCGGACAATGTGCTGTTTGAAGGCGGGGCCGGAGAAACCGTGCGCAGGGAACTGATGAAAACCACCGACCTGCACACCATCCTGCGGCTGCCCACGGGTATTTTCTATGCACAGGGCGTCAAGGCCAATGTACTGTTTTTCGACAACAAACCGGCCTCGCGGGACCCCTGGACCAAAGATGTTTGGGTATATGACTACCGGACCAATGTCCATCACACCCTGAAAAAATCACCCATGAAGCTGGAAGACCTGCAGGACTTTGTAAAATGCTATAACCCCACCAATCGCGATGCCCGGAAAGAGACCCGGTCGGGCACCAGTCCCGAAGGCCGATGGCGGAAATTCACATATGCGGAAATCATTTCCCGGGACAAAACCAACCTCGACATTCTCTGGCTAAAGGACAAGAGCCTGGCCGACCCCGATATTCTTGCCAGTGAAATTATTGAAAACATCCAAGCCGGGCTGGAGAGCTTTAAAGAGATTATGGAAACGATCAACGGCGTTGGCGGGGAAGGACAATGATGGATACGGGATGGAAAATAAAGGGGGTTTTTATGAAAACGGTTATGATACATATCAACAAGGTAAGGAGGTAACTGTGTTATCCGTCAGAGGAATCTATGAAAACGAACAAATAAAATTATTAGAGCGGCTGCCGTATAAAAAACGGATGAATGTCATTGTTACCGTTTTGGAAGAAGTCAAAATCAAAAAGCCCCGTCCCATAGGGTTAGCCAAGGGGAAATTTGAACTTTCTCCAGATTTTTTTGATGAACTTCCTGATGATCTGTTAAATTCCTTTGAGGGGAAAGATATATGAAAATCCTTCTTGACACCTGTACCTTCTTATGGATTGTATCGGATGCACCGGAATTCACAGACGCGGTAAAGACTGTTTTTTTCTGATTCTTGCAGTGAGGTTTATCTGAGTTCAGTTTCAGCATGGGAAATATTGGTCAAATACATGCTGGGCAAACTATCGATTTCAGGTTCACCCGAATGTTTTATTCGGGAGCAGAGAGAACAACACGATATCGACACCTTTCAAAATGATGGAGGATTTTGAACGATGACACTCGAAACGATTCTGGAGGATGCCAAAAAATGTCCGGTTATCTCCGATGATGCGGCACAGGCCTATGCTGGCCATATGAACCGCATGGCAGAAGATGTGGATTTTCATTTGATGTCGTATCCGGATCTGGAAAAAACTGATTGGCAGCAATCCGCTTCGTGTCATGCGGGACAACCACAAAAATCATGCCGCATTCATGGCGACCGTTTTTGCGTTCAATAACCTGGAATTGCTGTGCAGGGTCGTTCCCTGGGTATATCGGACCTATGAAAGCCGCGGGTTTTCTTTCGATTATTTTCCCGTCGAATTGACTGCCTGGCAGGAGGCGGTGCGGCAGCACCTGGAACCGGTATTGGCCGGGCCGATTCTGGCGATCTATGAGTGGATGATGGCGCATCATCAGGACTGGATTACCCTGTCGCGCACCACGACGCTGGTATCGGAACAGCGGGCAGGTTTTCAGGAAAATACAAAAGCCTGGGCCCGGACCCTTCTGAAGGGAGATACCCGAAAAAGTATGGAACTTGCTGCAGAAAGTGGCAAAAAATCCAATGGCGTCGCGTCTCTGTACCTGGACGCCCTTCAACCCGCCCTGTACAGAGTGGAAAATCTGTGGGAGGAAGGAAGCATTTCCGCGGCGCAGGAACATCTCTCAACCGCCATTGTATCGCGGGTCATGGCCTCGATGTATGACCGGATCACCTGGCCGGAGCATGTTCTGGGCAGGGCTCTTATTGCCTGCACAGCGGATGAATTTCATGAAATCGGTGCGCGGATGGTGGCCGACCTGCTGGAAATGGACGGCTGGAACGTCACGTTTCTGGGCGCCAACACACCGGAAGCGGATCTGCTGAATCTGCTGGCTTCCGATCCGCCCAATCTTTTGGGCATATCGGTCTCCATGATGTTCAACCTGAAACATGTCCGGGATCTGATCACCCGGATCAGAAGCACACCGGACCTGGCGCATATCAGAATTCTGGTGGGCGGCCAGGGAACGGCCGGCATCGAATCCCTTTGGCAGGCGACCGGCGCGGATGGATGGGCAGGCAATGGCCGGGAGGCGGTTGCCCTGGCCCGGCAGTGGTGGATCGAAAAGGGAGAAAGGTGATTGAATACACGTTCATGAAAATGAACCCAATTGAACAACCGGATCTGGTCGATCTGAAAATTGCCAAGACACTCCTGGAAAATCCGGGTCTGGCTGCAAAACTCACCAATTTCATTGGTATTCCCATCGAAAAAGGCTTTGAACTGCTGCCGGCCAACTGGAATATGAAAGTGGGTGCCATCACCCATGCCGCCCTGTACAAGGCGGTAAATGCCGCCATTTTCACCATGAAAAACATTCCCCATCAGAAAGCATCCAATTTCTGTCATCAAACGGCTGTTGTCGCCTCAGGTGCGATAGGCGGATTCTTTGGATTGCCGGCCCTGGCAATTGAACTGCCCATTTCAACCATCCTCATGTTGCGGTCCATCGCAGATATTGCCAGAAGCCATGGTGAAAACATCATGGATACGGAATCCCGGGTTGCCTGCATCATGGTTTTCGCTTTGGGCGGATCGAAAAAAAGTGACAATGCCGCCGAATCCGGGTATTTTGCACTCCGTACCCTGTTGGCCAGATCGATCACCGAAGCCAGCGAATATATCGCCCAAAGAGGTCTGTTCGAGGAGGGCGCGCCTGCCCTTGTCCGGCTGATACTGGTCATTGCAGAACGGTTTGGCATTCAGGTTTCTGAAAAAGTGGCGGCACAGGCCATTCCGGTTATCGGGGCAGCCGGAGGCGCCATTGTCAATTCACTGTTCATCGACCATTTTCAGAGTATGTCCCAGGGACACTTCATTGTACGGCGCCTGGAAAGAAAGTATGGCCGGGAAATTGTAGAAGCGACGTATCTGTCAATATAGCTTTCAGGATACAACAATGGGCAATTACAGCGTATTGGTCATCGACTTCGAGACCACCGGTCTTTCTCCGGATTATGGGGACAGGGCAATCGAGATCGGAGCCACCCTGATCCAGAACAACCACATCGTCGACCGGTTTCAAAGCCTGATCAACCCCGGCAGGCGGATAAGCAGTTTTATTTCTGACTATACGGGCATCACCAATCAGATGCTGAAAAAGGCGCCACCCGCAGATGAGGTGATGCAGCGGTTTGTCGTCTTTATGGCCGATCATCATCTGGTCGCCCACAATGCCAGTTTTGACCGCCGGTTTCTGGATGCGGAACTCTGCCGGATTCAGTCGTCCCGAAAACAGGAATTCGCCTGCTCCATGCTGCTGTCCCGCCGGGTTTATCCGGATGCGCCCAGTCATAATCTCGGATCATTGATTCAATACCGGAACATTCAGACAGACGGCGTCTTTCACCGGGCGTTGGCGGATGCGGAAATGACTGCCCGGTTATGGATCAGCATGATCAATGACCTCAAAGAACGGTATCGGCTGGGCTGCGCACCATTTGAACTCCTGCAGAAAATTTCCAGAATGAAAAAAGGTCTGGTACCGGACTATCTGGAAAAGGTTTCCGGAAACAATTCCAAATAACATGGAAGGTGAAATTTGACATGGACAGGCTGATTGTCACACCGGAAATAAGCATACCGGAAAGCGAACTGGAAGAGAAATTTATCGCTTCATCCGGGCCTGGCGGACAGAACGTCAACAAAGTTGCAACGGCCGTTCAGTTGCGATTTGATATCCGGAATTCATCGTTGCCGGAACAGGTCAGGAACCGGTTGACCGGTCTGGCCGCCGGCCGGATTTCCGGGGACGGGATACTGCTGATTGACGCCCGCCAGTTTCGAACCCAGGAACAGAACCGTCAGGATGCCCGGCAGAGACTGATGGCGCTGATCCGGAAAGCTGCGGAAATTCCCAAAAAACGGGTTCCCACAAAAGCATCACGGGCATCCCGGCAGCGCCGCATGATGGTCAAGATTCGCCAGGGAAAACTCAAACAACTGCGGCACA
>DFZE01000286.1 GCA_002382065.1 Desulfobacteraceae bacterium UBA4064 | reverse complement strand
CGTTGTCAGCGAAATTATCGAATAATTATTAAGGAGTATGACCGTGAGAGTAATTGTCACGCTTTCGTGTCTGGAATGCAAACAAAAGAATTATACCACCACTAAAAATAAAAAAACAACTCCCGACAAACTTGAATTCAGCAAATATTGCAGATTCTGCAAAAAACATACTGCGCATAAAGAAAGCAAGTAAGTCGCCGGATGGATCACACCGATCCGATCTTTAATTATCCGGAATGTCATTTACAGGCCAGTAGCTCTAACGGTAGAGCGTCGGACTCCAAATCCGAGTGCTGGGGGTTCGAATCCCTCCTGGCCTGCCAACATTGAATGAGGAGAAAGCTCAAAGCGATCTGGCAGGGTAATCAGAATTATAATTGCCCGCCCTTTGAGCTTTCTCCATTTTTAGGAGAGCAATGGGACGGTTACTCAAGAAAAAAGATCCTCAGTTAAAAAAAAAAAAGAAGGCTGAGACTGAACCGAATGACACAGGCGATATTTCTATATCCCAATCGTCCAATTCTGGCGCATCTGCCACTGTATTAAAAGACACCTCGGCCAGGATGGGATCACCAAAAAAATCGATAGGTGATATCCAAACTCCAAATTTCCTTTTAACGAATCGATATGTAAGCCAAAGTATCCAATTCTTACGGGAGGTCAAGGTAGAACTGAAAAAGGTTGCCTGGCCGACTCGCAAGCAAACAGCCGGTTCAACTGTGGCTGTCATCATCCTGGTTATGCTGATATCACTGTTTTTAGGTGTTGTGGACGTCGGTCTGTCCAGCCTGATACATACGGTTTTGAATTAGGAGAGAGACAGTGTCCCTGAAATGGTATGTTGTGCATGTCTATTCCGGCTTTGAAAAGAAAGTCAAACAGGCTCTGGATGACAGAATTGCCACATCACCAAATCCCGAAAAATTTGGTGATGTACTGGTTCCAACCGAGCAGATTGTTGAACTGGTAAAAGGAAAACGCAAGGAATCGTCCCGCAAATTTTATCCGGGCTATATTCTTGTCAGAATGGAACTGGATGATGACACTTGGCATATTGTGAACGATACACCCAAAGTCACCGGATTTTTGGGTGGAAAGACCAGGCCATCGCCACTTTCCGATGAAGAGGCATCGTCCATACTCAAACGGATGGAAGCAGGAAAACTTAAGCCCAAGCCAAAATATTTTTTCGAGCCGGGTGACGAAATTCGGGTCATTGACGGACCATTTAACAATTTTAACGGCACTGTGGATGAGGTCAATCCAGAAAAAGGTAAAATTCGCGTGCTCGTTACCATATTTGGACGTCCCACACCAGTGGAACTTGAATTTGTTCAGGTTACTAAAATCTAAATATCAGGAGTCGGAGTCAGATGGCAAAAAAGGTCATTGCACAGGTTAAATTGCAGGTTACTGCCGGAAAAGCAAATCCATCACCGCCTATTGGTCCTGCATTGGGCCAGCATGGCGTTAACATTATGGAGTTTTGTAAAACATTCAACGCCAGAACTGCCAATGAAGAGGGCATGATCATCCCGGTTATTGTGACGGTTTATCAGGATAGATCGTTTACTTTTATTACCAAAACGCCTCCCGCATCCATATTGATCAAAAAAGCCGCCAATATCACCAAGGGCGCAGCAGACCCCAAACGGAACCGCGTCGGCCGTTTGACCGGGGATCAGATCGCTGAAATTGCAAGAATGAAGATGGTCGATCTGAATGCCAATGATCTGGATGCCGCCTGTAAAATAATTCGGGGTACTGCGAGAAGCATGGGGATTGAGGTTGTCTAATGTGTAAAAAGGAGTCTATTTAAACATGCCTACACGGGGAAAGAAATATTTGGAATCGCGAAAAAAGATTGACTCGCTCAAACGCCATGCTCTGGCCGAGGCGGTTCAATTGGCTATTGAATCATCCTACGCAAAATTTAATGAAACGATCGATATTGCCGTTAAACTTGGCGTGGATCCCAGGCATGCTGACCAAATGGTCAGAGGCACCGTTGTTCTGCCCAACGGATTGGGAAAAACCGTTCGTGTGTTGGTTTTTGCAAAAGGGGAAAAAGAAAAAGAGGCAATGGATTCCGGGGCCGATTACGCAGGTGGTGATGATCTGGTAGAAAAAATAAAAGGCGGTTGGCTCGATTTTGACAAAGCTGTCGCAACGCCGGATATGATGGGCACCGTGGGCAAGATCGGAAAGATTCTTGGGCCGCGTGGTCTGATGCCGAATGCCAAAACCGGAACTGTGACATTCGATGTCGCCCGGGCTGTCAATGAACTGAAAGCGGGTAAAATTGACTTTAGAACCGAGAAGGCCGGTATCGTTCACGCACCAATGGGAAAAGTCTCTTTTGGTGTGGAAAAGATTGTGCAAAATATGAGTGCATTTCTGGAAACCATCATGCGGTTAAAACCCTCGACCGCAAAAGGGACGTATGTCAAAAGTATCGCTGTGTCAACGACGATAGGACCCGGAATACGGGTTGACGCCGCCACACTCAAAGATATTGGAAAAAATTAGACCGGACTGAAAACCGGCTGAAAAGAGAACTTCCTGATGTTCATGACTTTTTGATTTCACTGGAAAAATTAAATTTCGAGTGATTCAAACCTGTCAATTGAATTCTGATATACCGCTATCAAACAGTAAGATCGCGGATGAAGAACTGATAATTCCGGTTACAGCAGGACCCTGAGTCCCGATGTTATCTGAATTACATGGCTCGAATCCATTTCAGATCATTATATTATGTATTTTTTTTATCCGTTACTGACTGGCTGTTGAGTGCCATTCTGTTATTATGTCCCTTTCGAAGTAGGAGGGGATTTACCTGTCAAAGACCGTAGGTACACAGTTTTGTGTTTAATTGGCGATGCTGACCTGCCGAGATAGGGTTGAAATCTTATGAATACAAATTTTTTATGGACCTATTCGACCATATCAGCCAAATCCCTTCGGTTATAATCCATGCGAAAAGGAGGTGGGATAAACAGTGAAATTAGATGAAAAAATTCAGATTGTTGAGGAATTCAGACAAAAATTCTTAAAATCCAAGGTTGTGATTGCAACCGGTTATATCGGATTGAATGTTGCGCAGATGAGTCAGTTGCGCCGGAAATTGCTGGAAAGCGGTAGTGAATACCATGTCGTCAAGAACACCCTGCTTCGCAGGGCGTCTGCGGATAATGACATGGAAGTCCTTCAGCAACATTTCAAGGGAACGACTGGAATTGCCCTGAACTTTGTTGATCCGGTAGCCCCCGCCAAGGTACTGATGGATTTCTCGAAGGACAATGAAAAGCTTTTCATCAAAGGCGGCGCATTGAATGGAAAGCAGATAACTCCCGATGGTATTCAGTCTCTGGCGACACTTCCTTCGAGAGAGGTTTTACTTGGTCAACTACTTTCTGTCATGAATGGGGTACCCACTGCGCTTGTCAGAGTGCTCAATAATATTCCGCAGAATTTTATGAATGTGCTTTCGGCCATCAAAGACCAGAAAGCAAATGCGGAAAACCTATAAAATTATTTGCAGTAACTGGAGGATGTAGAAATGTCGAATATTTCAAAAGCTGATGTGATTGAATTCATTGCCAACATGACTGTGCTTGAACTTTCTGAAATGATCAAGGAAATGGAAGAAAAATTTGGTGTTTCGGCTGCTGCGCCGGTTGCGATGATGGCTGCGGCACCAACTGCCGCTGCAGAAGCCGAACCTGAAAAAACCGAGTTTACGGTCATGCTGACCGGATTCGGTGACAAAAAAATTCAGGTCATCAAGGAAGTGCGGACGGTTACCGGTTTGGGTCTGAAAGAAGCCAAGGATTTGGTGGAAGGTGTTCCGAGCCCGTTAAAGGAAGGCGTCGCAAAAGATGAGGCGGAAAAAATCAAGGCTCAGATCGAGGCAGCCGGAGGAACAATCGAAATAAAATAGATAAGTATCTGAAAAATAACTTTTATTCTGGATGGGATGTAAAGGCTTAATGCCTTTTATCCCATCTGTACTTTTCAGAATCTACTATTGGAGATCCCATGACCCAAATGCCTCCGTCAAACATGCGAATTCGAAAAAACTTTGGCAAAATCAAAAAAATCACAGAAATACCGGATCTAATCGGCATTCAGAAAGAGTCTTACAGACGGTTTCTCCAAATGAATATCGACCCTGAAAAAAGACGGGATGTCGGTCTTCAGGCCGTATTCAACTCGGTCTTTCCGATAAAGGATTTTACCGGGAGTGCATCTCTGGAGTTCGTCGCCTACAGGTTTGGAGAAATTAAGCATGGGGTTGAAGAGTGTATTCATAGGGGAATGACCTATGAAATACCGCTTCGAATCACGGTTCGACTCGTTGTTTATGATTCGGACAAGGATTCCGGTTTATCCACCATTCGGGATATCAAGGAGCAGGAGATCTACTTTGGGACTCTCCCGCTGATGACTGAAAAAGGTACGTTTATTATAAATGGTACTGAACGGGTGATTGTCAGTCAACTTCATCGCTCATCGGGTGTCTTTTTCGATCATGACAAAGGTAAAACACATTCCAGTGGAAAAGTAATATACAGTTCGAGGATTATTCCGGTTCGCGGATCATGGATTGACATGGAAATCGATGCGAAAGATATTGTATATATCCGCATTGATCGACGTCGCAAATTTCCCCTGACATTGCTGCTGAAAGCCTTCGGGTATGCTCCGGAAGATATGCTGTCCTATTTTTATGATTTTGAAACTGTTGTCATTCGGGGAAAAAAATCCGAGGAAGAGTTTTACAAGTCCCTGAATGAAGCGCTTCAAAAAGGCCAGAAGGCCACCAAAGACATACCGGATCCGGTTACTCATGAAATTCTGGTAAAAAAAGGAAAGATTATCTCGCAAAAAGCGTTGCGGCGTCTGCGGTCCGAAAACGTTCATGAAATTCCAATTCATGCGGACGAAATTGTCGGAAAAATTCTTGCATCGACAGTTGTAAATCGGGGTACGGGTGAAATTCTGGCCAAGTGCAATGATGTGATGGATGACGTGCTGCTGAAACGGTTTGTCGGGGCATCGATCACCGAATTCAATCTTCTTTATATTGATGGCACGGCCAGCAGTGATTCGATTCGAAAAACGCTTACGGTTGACAAAGTTGCTTCCCGGGAAGAAGCTCTTGTGGAATTATACCGTCGGCTGCGCCCTGGAAATCCGGCCACACATGAGGTGGCGCAGGAATTTCTGGATCATCTGTTTTTTAAAAGTGCGTTTTACGACTTGTCCGGTGTTGGACGTCTCAAAATCAATCAGAGTCTTGGAATTGACTGCGCCACAGACCTTCGCATTCTCAGGCGGGAGGATATTCTGGCAACGGCCCGTCATTTGATACGCCTTCGGGAAACTCAGGGCACTGTCGATGATATCGATCATTTGGGCAATCGAAGGGTTCGGGCTGTCGGAGAACTGCTTGAAAACCAGTATCGGATCGGTCTGGTCAGAATGGAACGGGCAATCAAGGAGCGAATGAGCCTCCAGGAAGTGGAAGCACTGATGCCCAATGATTTTATTAATCCGAAGCCGGTTTCCGCCGTCATCAAGGAATTTTTTGGCACCAGCCAGCTCAGCCAGTTCATGGATCAGACCAATCCACTTTCGGAAACGACCCATAAACGGCGTTTGAGCGCTTTGGGGCCGGGAGGGCTGACGCGTGAGCGTGCAGGCTTTGAAGTTCGCGATGTTCATCCATCACACTATGGTCGAATTTGTCCGATTGAGACGCCGGAAGGTCCCAACATCGGTTTGATCGTCTCTCTCAGTACATATGCACAGGTGAATGAATATGGGTTTATCGAAACACCCTATCAGGTCGTCAAAGACAGCCGCTTAACCAAACAGGTCCGGTTTCTCAGCGCCTTTGATGAAAAGAAACTTCCTATCGCCCAGGCCAATGCGGCCCTTTCACCAGAAGGATATTTTACCAGTGATTCTGTGAGCTGCCGTGTGGAAGGGGAGTTCACCATGGCCAGGCGGGAAGATATTCAATTGATGGATATTTCTCCCAATCAGTTGGTCAGCGTGTCGGCATCGTTGATTCCATTTTTAGAAAACGATGATGCCAACCGCGCGCTCATGGGATCCAACATGCAGCGCCAGGCAGTGCCACTTCTGGTTAGTGAGTCCCCTTTGGTCGGAACAGGAATAGAAGGCGTTGTCGCGAGGGATTCCGGCGTTGCAGTTGTTGCCGAGCGGGATGGAATTGTCGACTATGTCGATGCCTCCCGAATTGTCCTGCGTCATGACATCAGTCAGGATATCCGTCAGCGGCCCGTAACGATCTGTAATCTGAAGAAATTTGTGCGGAGTAATCAGAATACCTGCTTCAATCACCGTCCAATTGTCAAAAAAGGCCAAACCGTCCTGAAAGGACAGATTATCGCTGATGGTCCAGCGACCGACCGCGGGGAGCTGGCTCTGGGCAAGAATGTGGTGGTTGCATTCATGCCATGGGGGGGATACAATTTTGAAGACTCCATTCTTGTTGGCGAGCGACTGGTTCGGGAGGGGATTTATACATCGATTCATATCGAAGAATTTGAGGTGGTTTCACGCGACACCAAACTTGGCAAGGAAGAAATTACACGGGATATCCCGAACGTTGGCGAAGAGGCCATGAAAAACCTGGATGACAGCGGCATCATTCGTCTGGGTGCTGAAGTCAGTCCGGGGGATATTCTGGTCGGAAAAATTACACCCAAAGGTGAAACCCAGTTGTCTCCTGAAGAGAAGCTCTTGCGTGCCATATTTGGAGAAAAAGCCGGAGATGTCAAGGATACATCACTTCGTGTCCCACCCGGAATTCAGGGGATTGTTATTGATGCCAAGGTTTTTTCGAGACGGGGCAGTGAAAAAGATGATCGAACCCGGCAGATCGAAGACAATGAAATCGCCGCACTCGAACGGGATATGGCCGATGAGCTGGATGTACTCGAGTCAGTCGTTCGGGAGCATCTGCTCCGTTTTCTGGAAGGGCAAACCTGTCTTACGCCGTTCAAAAAGGGGAAGCGGATGATCCTTTCCAAAGGGACTGTCATTACCGCAGATATCCTGAAGGATATGCCAGTGGATCAGTTTGATGGCATTGTTGTTGCCAGCCCGGAACTGACAGAACAGATACATCGGCTTCTGGAGCAGTATGATGAGGAACGGAAGACGATACGGAACAATTTCGAAAAGCATGCTTCCCGTTTTGAAAAGGGGGATGATCTCCCGCCAGGCGTTATAAAAATGGTAAAGGTTTATGTCGCCATGAAGCGAAAACTTTCCGTCGGTGACAAGATGGCAGGCCGTCACGGAAACAAGGGGGTTGTGTCTCGCATATTGCCGCAGGAGGATTTGCCCTATTTTGCAGACGGAACACCGGTTGACATGCTTTTGAACCCATTGGGTGTCCCTTCGCGGATGAATGTTGGGCAGGTACTTGAGATTCATCTGGGTATGGCCGCCAAAGGTCTTGGACAGCAGCTCAGCAATATGTTGCATGAGAAAAAAATAGATGAAATACGTCAGAAATTCAATCAGATATTTTCTACGGCCTATGAGGAGGATGAGTCGGCGCGTGCGTTGTTAAAAACGCTGGATGATTCCGATTTGACGGTGATGGCAAGGAGCATGCAAAAAGGTGTACCCATGGCCACGCCGGTATTTGATGGCGCGAAGGAAAATGAGATCAAGGATTTGCTGGAAACCGGAGGATTATCCCGAACGGCTCAGACCACGCTTTATGACGGACGTACCGGAGAGGCATTCAAAGAAAAAATAACCGTTGGGGTGATGTATATGCTAAAGCTTCACCATCTGGTTGATGACAAAATTCATGCGAGATCGATCGGACCTTACTCGCTTGTTACCCAGCAGCCTCTGGGAGGGAAGGCTCAGTTTGGCGGCCAGCGCCTGGGTGAAATGGAAGTATGGGCCATGGAAGCATATGGAGCAGCGCATATCCTTCAGGAATTTTTAACCGTAAAATCAGATGATATGGCTGGCCGGACCCGAATGTATGAAAAAATCGTCAAGGGACAGAATACACTTGAGCCAGGAATCCCCGAATCCTTCAAGGTGTTGACCAGTGAACTGATGGCGCTTGGACTGGATATTGCGCTTCTGGAAGAAAAGGCAACGCTGTAACCGGAAATTATTCTGCCCAACAAAAGGAGGATTTTTTTGGAATCATTATACGATTATTTTGTCAAACCCATGGATCCCAAACGGTATTCGGGTGTACAGATTGCCCTGGCTTCTCCGGAACAGATACTGCAGTGGTCGCATGGAGAAATTAAAAAGCCCGAAACCATCAATTACCGAACGTTCAAGCCGGAGCGGGATGGGCTCTTTTGCGCAAAGATTTTCGGGCCCACAAAAGATTATGAGTGCAACTGCGGCAAATACAAACGCATGAAACACCGTGGCGTTATCTGTGAGAAATGCGGCGTCGAGGTGATTCAGTCGAAAGTCAGACGCGAGCGCATGGCGCATATTGAACTGGCATGCCCGGTTGCACACATCTGGTTTCTCAAAAGTCTTCCAAGCAAAATCGGAAATGTCCTGGACCTGACCCTGAAAAATCTTGAGAAAGTATTGTATTTTGACAGCTACATCGTTGTAGATCCCAAAGATACCGGATTGACCCGCGGCCAGTTATTGTCCGAAGACAAATATCGCGAGGCGCTTGAAAAATATGGCCCGAAGTTTGAAGCGGGCATCGGGGCCGAAGCCATCAAGACGCTGCTTGATAACACGGATATCGAATCGATTTATCAGGAACTCCGGACCGAAATTCGCAACACCACGTCTGTTCCCAAACGCCAGAAAATGGCCAAACGACTGAAGATTGTGGATGCATTCAGACGATCCGGCATTGATCCGACATGGATGATCATGGATGTCATCCCGGTTTTGCCGCCGGATCTCAGGCCGCTTGTTCCGTTGGAGGGCGGTCGGTTTGCGACGTCGGATCTCAATGACCTGTACCGCAGGGTCATCAACCGGAACAACCGGTTAAAGCGTCTGATTGAACTTCGGGCACCGGACATTATTATCCGCAATGAAAAACGGATGCTGCAGGAGGCGGTTGATGTACTGTTTGACAATGGCCGTCATGGCCGGGTCATCACCGGAACCAATAAACGCCCTCTGAAATCGCTCAGTGACACACTGAAAGGCAAGCAGGGGCGTTTTCGACAGAATCTTCTGGGCAAGCGGGTTGATTATTCCGGACGAACCGTCATTACTGTCGGGCCCAATCTCCGACTTCAGCAGTGCGGGCTTCCCAAAAAAATGGCTCTTGAGCTGTTCAAACCCTTTATTTATTATCGGCTTGAGCAAAAAGGCCTGGTTCAGACCGTAAAAAGCGCCAAAAAGATGGTTGAAAAAGAGGTCCCTGAGGTCTGGGATACACTGGATGAAGTGGTAAGGGAATATCCTGTCATGCTCAACCGGGCGCCGACACTTCACCGCCTGGGTATCCAGGCTTTTGAACCGCTTTTGATTGAAGGCAAGGCGATTCAGTTGCATCCCCTGGTGTGTACGGCTTTCAATGCGGATTTTGACGGAGACCAGATGGCGGTCCATATTCCGCTTTCCGTTGAGTCCCAGATCGAGGCCCGGGTCTTGATGCTATCCAGCAACAATATCCTGTCGCCCGCCAACGGAAGCCCCACCATTGTGCCAAGCCAGGATATTGTATTGGGCATTTATTACATGACCCGGGGAATCATCGGTTCCAAAGGCGAAGGAAAGCTCTTTTCCAGCCCGGCAGAGGTACGATGCGCCTATGATTCGGGCGAAGTTGCGCTTCATGCCAAAATTGTTGTTCGAATCAACGAAAAGCGTGTGGAAACAACAGTCGGCCGGATTCTGCTGTGGGAAATAATGCCCAAGGAAATTATTATGGTCCTCCGCCATATCATGACAGAAACCGAGGAAGCTGCGAGAGAGGCCCTGACAAAAATAAATCAGCATGCCATCTGGCGTCAGCGCATTGAGGAGCAAAATCTGGATGAAGAAAATCGGGCTGAAGCGCTGTCAAAACCAGAAGGTCTTTCTTTTACCAATGCCGTAAATCAGTTTTCTGTTTCCCCGGACCGCGTGAACGGCGGGTTGATCGGGCGGCTGAGAAATGATGAGTTTATCCGCATATTCTCTATTGAAAAAGAGGAGTTGGATGCACTCTTCTCTCTGGAAAAAGGTTCCATCAGTCACATCATTTTTATGGAAGGTAGCTATCATCTGTTTGAAGTCATCGAGTGTACGCCCGAAATTCCGTTTGAGATTATCAACACGGTCATGGATAAAAAAGCCCTTCGGGATCTTGTTGATTATGCATACCGGAATTTGGGCCCCAAATCTACGGTCATCCTGTCAGACAGGTTGAAAGATCTGGGATACCGGTATTCAACCGAAGCCGGAATATCCATTTCTATTGATGCCATGATCATTCCGGAAAGTAAATGGGATATCATTTTGCAGGCCGATGAAAAAGTTAAGGAAATTGACAAGCAGTATAATGAGGGATTGATCACAAAAGGTGAAAAATACAATAAAGTTGTGGATATCTGGGCAAAGGCAACAGACGATGTCGCCAATGAAATGATGGATGCCATGAAATGGGAAGATCTTCGGGATTCAAACGGTGAACCGGTCCTGGATGAAAAGGGGTTACGGAAAAAACAGGAAAGTATGAACCCCATCTACATGATGGCCGACTCCGGTGCCCGGGGCAGCAAAGATCAGATGCGTCAGCTTGCTGGAATGCGTGGACTGATGGCCAAGCCGTCAGGCGAAATTATTGAAACACCCATTAATGCGAATTTTCGTGAAGGTCTTTCGGTTCTGCAGTACTTTATTTCGACACATGGCGCCCGAAAAGGTCTGGCTGATACGGCGCTGAAAACGGCCAATTCCGGATATCTGACCCGTAGATTGGCCGACGTGGCCCAGGACTGCGTGGTGTATGAAATCGATTGTGGGACGCTTGTTGGCGTGGATGTGGAGCCGTTGATGGAAGGTGGTGAAATTATCCAGCGCCTGGGTGAACGGGTGCTGGGTAGAATTGCTGCAGAAGACATTCTGGATCCGTTTACCGATATGGTGCTGATTACGGCAGGCACAGAGCTGGATGAAAAGGCTGTGAAAGTGATTGAAGATGCCGGAATCACCAATGTGAAAATCCGTAGCGTTCTGACTTGCAAATCAAAGTATGGTGTTTGCTCAAAATGTTATGGACGGGATCTGGCCCATGGACATCTGGTTGAGATTGGACAGGCTGTGGGTATTCTGGCAGCGCAATCCATTGGTGAGCCGGGCACTCAGTTGACCATGCGTACCTTTCATATCGGGGGCACGGCCAGCCGGCGGGTCGAACAGGCGGATATTCGCGCGCGGGTCGATGGCAGGATCAAATTTATCGATTTGAATGTGGTTGAAAACAAGGAAAAGCAGTTGATTGTCATGAATCGACGTGGCGGTGAATTTGCAATTATCGGCGATACCGGAAGAGAACTGGAAAGATATCCGGTAATTTATGGAGCGCAGATTGTTGTATCCGACAATCAGAAAGTCAAGTTGGGCGATTTGCTGGCAACCTGGGACCCCTTTACGACCCCGATTATTACCGAAGTGAACGGTGTGTCAAAATTCGGCGATATCATTGCAAACAAGACCATGCAGGAAAAGGTGGATTCAGTTACCGGAAAATCCAGCCGAACGATCATCGAATCCAAAAATATGGAAGAAAGACCCCGCATTTCCATAAAGGATAATGAAGGGAAAACGGCAAGACTACCCAAATCTTCTGGTGTGGCACGTTACATGCTGCCGGTTAATGCCATTATTCTGGTGGATGAGGGCGATGATGTCAAGGCTGGTGATATTCTTGCAAAACTGCCAAGGGCGACTACCAAAACAAAGGATATCACCGGTGGTCTTCCCAGGGTTGCGGAGCTTTTTGAAGTCCGAAAGCCAAAGGAAGTGGCGATTCTGAGTGAAATCGATGGGTATGTATCCATTTCAAAAAGCAATAAAAAAGGCAAACAGAAGGTAATTGTTACACCCGTGGATGTCGGAGAAAAAAAAGAATACCTGATACCCAGGGGCAAACATATCAATGTTTATGAAGGAGATTATGTAAAAGCAGGTGAACCGCTTATCGGCGGCTCCAAAATACCTCAGGATATTTTGAATATTGAAGGTGATATTGCCTTGGCCCGCTATCTGGTAAATGAAGTTCAGGAAGTTTATCGACTTCAGGGCGTTCGTATCAACGACAAACACATCGAAGTCATTGTCAGACAGATGATGCGACGGGTCAAGATCACATCCATTGGTGATTCCGATTTCATTCTGGATGAACAGGTTGATAAAATCCGCTTTCAGGATGTCAATGGACGACTTTTGGAAGCCGGGAGTGAGCCGGCAAGGGCAGAACCCCTGATCCTGGGAATTACAAAGGCGTCACTCAGCACGGACAGTTTTATCTCAGCGGCATCATTTCAGGAAACCACCAAGATACTGACCGATGCATCAATCGGTAAAACCAGGGATTCCCTGAGAGGACTGAAAGAAAACGTGATTATGGGGCGTCTGATACCTGCCGGCACAGGGTTTCCGGAATATCGAAATATAATGGTCGAATCAACGGCATGATATACGTGAATCGCCACTGCAGATTTTGGGCAGAAAGTCATTTTATATCAAAAATGCCATTTTACAAGGATGCGGCCGGAATCGCTGACACGCATTGCCGCCAAAAAATTGGAACCGGAAATCCCATACCTGGCTCAAATCAGTAAGATGCCGGTCGCTTTCCAAATCATATTCCAGTTGACAATTATGGAATTAAAATATATATAAACACATTTTGTGTGCATCAGGTAATTGACGAAGATTTATTGAAGGGGAAAAAATGCCAACGATTAATCAGCTAGTCAGAAAAGGCAGAGAAAGAATCAAGAAGAAAACCAGTACTCCGGCCTTGAAAGGGGCTCCTCAAAAAAGGGGGGTGTGTACACGCGTGTATACATCGACTCCCAAAAAGCCAAATTCCGCGCTCAGAAAGGTTGCAAGGGTCAGGCTGACTACGGGTATAGAGGTTACTGCTTATATTCCCGGAATCGGTCATAACCTGCAGGAGCATTCGGTTGTTCTGGTTCGAGGGGGAAGAGTGAAGGATTTGCCCGGGGTGAGATATCACATCATTCGGGGAACCCTGGATACGTTGGGTGTTGAAGATCGCAAGCAGGGACGATCCAAATATGGTGCAAAAAAGCCCAAATAACATTCACCACATTGGTGCATATCCAAATATTCAGTAATAGAGGGTTATGGTGTAACAATGCCAAGAAGACGAGATATCCAGGAAAGATCGATTTTGCCAGATTATAAATATGAAAGCAAACTGGCAGCCAAATTTATAAAAGCCATCATGAAGGATGGGAAAAAAAGCCTGGCAGAAGCCATACTTTACCGGGCATTCAATATAATCGAAACAAAACTTGGGGAACCACCGCTTAAGGTTTTTGAGCAGGCGATTGAGAATACGAGGCCGGTCATTGAGGTTAAATCCAGGCGGGTAGGGGGCTCGACATATCAGGTGCCTACGGAGATCCGGACATCAAGAAGAACGGCGCTCAGTATTCGATGGATTATCGGCTTTGCCCGAAAGCGGGCCGAAAAAAGCATGGCCGACAAGCTGGCAGGTGAGTTTATGGACGCTGCCAACAATCGGGGTGCCTCTATCAAAAAACGTGAAGACACCCACAAGATGGCCGATGCAAATAAAGCTTTTGCACATTACCGCTGGTAAATCAGATTTTGTAAATTTATTGGGGCTGGCTTTCGCGATCTGTTGATCAGGAAAAGAACAGTTTGCCGCGATTAAGGGAGGTAGGCATATGGCTAAGGAG
>DFZE01000019.1:1681-8188 GCA_002382065.1 Desulfobacteraceae bacterium UBA4064 | reverse complement strand
AAGGGTTTCCGTTCAGGCACTAATTTAGTACATGGATAGACAGGATAAAAAACAGCAATTTGAAATTTGAAATACTATGATGACCATCATTCCGGAATTGACCCGGAATGATGGTCATCATACCGGTGTGTTATGCTTCCCGATTTTTGTTCAGTTCCACAATCAGCTTCTCGGCAATCTGGGCCGGTACTTCATCATAATGTGAAAATTCCATGGTGTACATCCCCCGTCCGCCAGTCATGGATGTCAGATCCGGTGCATAGGACAGAAACTCGGACATCGGTACCTGTGCCTTGATGACCTGATATTTTCCACGGGCTTCCATGCCCAGAACCCGTCCCCGCCGGCTGTTCAGATCCCCCATGATATCACCCATGTATTCATCGGGTGTGGTGACCTCAACACCCAGAATCGGTTCCAGAAGGACCGGTTTGGCATCGGTGACCGCTTTCTTGAAGGCCAGGGACCCCGCAATTTTGAAGGCCATTTCCGATGAATCCACATCATGATACGATCCGTCATCCAGGGTGACCCGGAAGTCCACGCAGGGATATCCGGCCAGAACACCTTTCTGGGATGCCTCGATAATGCCTTTTTCAACCGCCGGAATATAGTTTCTGGGGATGGACCCGCCGACAATGGCATCCACAAATTCAAATCCGCTGCTTCGGGGAAGCGGCTCCATCTGAATCCAGCAATCTCCATACTGGCCGTGACCGCCTGACTGTTTTTTATGTTTGCCCTGAACCCGTACTTTTTTCTTGATAGTTTCCCGATACGGAACCTTGGGGGTATTGAGATTGACCTCGACGTTGAATTTGCGTTTCAGCTTTTCAATTGTGGCCTCGATATGGACCTGTCCTCTCCCGGACAGCAGAATTTCTTTTGTTTCAACCGTTCGTTCCAGTTTGAGGGCCGGATCTTCTTCAATCATCTTGGTCATGGAAATGAAAATTTTGTCTTCATCACCCGTGGCTTTGGACGTAATGGCAAACGTGATCAACTGGGGCATGGGAGCCGGAAAATCATATTGAATCTTGTTGGCCTCATCACAAAGCGTATCACCCGTGCCGGTTTCCTTTAATTTTGCAACGGCCACGATCGATCCCGGACCGGCACCTTTGGCGGGTTTCTGTTCTTTTCCGGCCAGTGTCAATAACTGATTATACCGTTCTTTTGTTTTTTTATTGACGTTATAAAAAGCTCCATCAGAACCCAATTGTCCGGAAACCACCTTGAACAGGGATAATCTGCCGGCATAGGGGTCTGCGACGGTCTTGAATACAAAGCCGGAAAACGGTGAATCAGGTGATGGCAATCGCTCGATCTCGTTTCCGACAACCGGATCGATTCCGGTTTTGGCCGGTTTATCCGCAGGAGAGGGTATGCTGTTGATGAGAAAATCCATTAACAGGTCAATACCGATATTGTTGGTTGCAGAACAGCACAAAACCGGTGCAAACAGTCTGGAACGAATTCCCTGCTTCAAAGCCACGGTCAGTTCCTCATCCGAAATGGTCTCCCCTTCCAGATAGCGCTCAAGCAGGGTGTCATCGGCCTCGGCAAGAACCTCGATCATTTTTTCCCGCTCTTCAGAAACAACCGGCTGAAGATCAGATGGAATTTCCACAGCAGTGGCTTTGCCCGCGCTGTCATATGTAAAGGCTTTCAGGCTCAGAAGATCGACAACCCCCTTGAATTTGGATTCTGCCCCGATGGGTATCTGAATTTTAACCAGACGAAGCGGATCCAGGGAGGAGGTCGCATCCTGAAATGTTCGAAAAAAATCAGCCCGCTCCCGGTCCATCTTGTTGATGACAACAGCACACGGCAGCATGAAATCTTCGGCAAAGGTACATGCCTGTTCAGTCTGAACCTTGACGCCGTCCACTGCATCGATCAGAACCAGAGCGGCATCCGCAGCCATCATACAGTTTTTGGTGTCATTGAAGAAATTCTGGTCGCCGGGTGTATCGATCAGGGTCACCTGGTTTTTTTTCCAGTTAAACTGATGAAATCCTGAACTGATACTGATATTGCGCTTGAGCTCTTCCGGCTCAAAATCCATGGCCGTGTTTCCATCTTCCACCCGCCCTTGGCGCGTGATGGTTCCCGTATCGAACAGCATGACTTCGGCCAATGACGTTTTTCCGGAATTGCCGTGTCCCACCAGCGCAATATTTCTAATTTTGTCCATCGTTTCAGTCATTTAAACTCCTCTCTGAAAGATATTTCCATAAATGCGAATAAAAGCGTCATAATACTTTTAAATTCATATAGTTTCGGCTGAAAAAAATCAAGTCAAATTCCGGATTCAACACCAGGCGGCCGATTTGTAATAGATAAATGCTTAGCGTGAAAATATCAATTCAGGGACAAAGGGGCAGAGGGGCAAAGGCACAAAGTTTAATGTGAAAATAGCATTCGGCGAAATGCTATCCTCTGTTAGTAGTGTGCCCGTAAGGGCATTTAAAAAAACGCCTGACGGCGTCAACGAACGTGCACTGAGTCTGGGTATCGAGCATCTCGAAAACAGTACAACCCTGTTGAACGAGCCGTTTTCCTTTTCATATGGGGCTGTGGATGGCGAGTCTCAGGTTGTCGCTCTCCGGTTTTCCCAGGAATATGTGCAGAGATCCCCGATTCAGGTGTTTGCCCTGACATCGCGTTTCAGTTATGGGCTGGATTTGTGGGATGCCACGATCCACGACAACAGCGACATTCCCGATGGCGAGTTTTTTTGCTTGGCTGGGGCAGTTTCAATGGATCCGAAAGCCGCCGCTGTGGGACAGCCAGACCATTTTCAGAACCGATGTCCAGTTGTCCAACGCACCGCTTCTGTCCCTGGAACAGATGGCGGTCGGCGGACGATACAGCGTTCGCGGATACCGGGAAAACCAGATGGTCCGCGACAATGCCGTGGTATCTTCCATCGAATGGCGCATTCCGGTCATTACCGAAAAATCCTGGGCCGATGTGGTGCAACTGGCGCCGTTTGTGGATTATGGAAGGGCATGGAACATCACAACCGAAACCCCGTATCCGGATGATCTGACCAGCGTGGGCATCGGCCTGCGGTGGGAACGTCGGATGAAATCTCCCGATACCCTGTACCCCCAGTTTGAAATCTACTGGGGTTTTCCGCTCCGGGATATCGATGCGGACAGTGACTGGGATCTGCAGGATGCAGGCATACATTTTCAGTTCAGTCTGGCGATGTTTTAAATATGGGGAAATTCATTACATCTCCGTAAGTTCGGCAAAAGCTGGAATTCAGACACATATGGTTACTGTCCCCACGCTCCAGAGGGGGAATGCACACTGAAATTCTTTTTTGAAAGGTCCTATGATGCAACACAAAATCAAAAATCAGAAACCATTCCAGATTGCTGTTTCCGCTTGTTTGATCCTTCTGGCGTTTGTCACCATCTCACATGCGGATATTACCACAGACGGCACAGTGGGGCCTGCCCAGACACTGGTCCCCGGCGGGACAACCGGGCAGGACTATACAATTCCCGCTGATCTGGGCACCCAGAAAGGCAGCAACCTGTTTCATAGTTTCGGCCAGTTCAATGTTGATACGGGGGAGAGAGCCACCTTTACCGGTCCATCCGATATTCAGAATATCATCAACCGGGTGACGGGCGGCAATGCCTCCCGGATAGACGGCATGCTGACCTGCGACATCACTGGTGCAAACCTCTGGCTGCTGAACCCATTTGGCATCCTGTTCGGTCCCAATGCCAGCCTGGATACCAGCGGATCGTTTCATGCCAGCACTGCGGATTATTTAAAACTGTCGGATGGTGGTGTGTTTTACACCGATCCCTCCAAGACCAGTTCTCTGACCACCGCTCCGCCTTCGGCATTTGGATTTTTAAGCGCCGGACCCGCTGACATCGATATCATGGGCAGTTTTCTGAAAGTTGGAAACGGTGAGAGTCTTTCTATGGTTGGCGGCGATATTCGAATTGAAAGTGGACATCTGGTTGCTCCAGGGGGCCGAGTGATTCTGGCGGGCCTGGCATCACCGGGCACCGTTGCAATCGAACCCGATGGATTGAATATGAATGTTCCGGCGGGCTGGGAAATGTTACGATAAATGATTCAGCCAAAACCAACCAGTTTTTCAGATTTGCCGATTGGTTTCAAGATATTATTCAGTTCCGAGATTTGATCTGGAATCATCCTGAGGACATGGATTGCGGGGGGGATGCCGCGTACGGTATATGGGAAGCTCCGAATATGATTGAATCCGATTTTTCATTTTTCGGCGATTATCCATATCTGTTTGAAGGCAGATTTTTGAAAGGCTGGCTGGCTTCAGGTGCTGAATCCATTGATGTCCGGGGACCTCCCGGAGGCAGGGTGGATATTCACTGCAAGGCATTTACATTGACAGACGCCACCGTGGAAGCCAGCAACTATGGACCTGCCCCCAGTAATGGTGGTGTCTATCTGTTTGCTGAAAAAAGTGTGGGCCTGGATAATGGAAACATTTTTTCGGATGTTTATGGGGATGGAAAAAGCGGTGATATCGATATCAAAACAAAATCGTTATCTCTGCTGAATGGCGCCAATATCACTGCCGATATTATCGCAGGTGAGGGGGATGGGGGTAGTATTACGATTCAGTCAGATGATGCGTTAATCGATGGTGGTTATTTCACCTCATCTGGTTTTCATGCGAGTAGAATCAGATGTTCTGCCAATGATGGACAAGGCCATGCAGGAGATATGAACCTGGAAACGGAAAATATGACGGAAAGCAATGGCGGGCAAATCATAAACGTTGCGTTTGGCAGCGGTGATGCCGGAGATATTGAGATTCATTCTAATGACATACGGGTTGATGGCGGTTTTGAAATAATTCCCTTTTTAAGCATAATCACCTGCCAGACACAATCCAGTGGCAACGCAGGCAGTCTGAATCTGGAAACGGAAAATCTGACAGTAAGCAATGGCGGGCAAATAGGAAACCTTGTATTTGGCAGTGGCGATGGCGGAGATGTTACGATTCATGCAACAGATGTTCTGGTTGATGGCGGTTTTGAATCTGCTACAGGCTATTCTTTAAGCGCAATTTTTTGTCAGACGCAATCCAGCGGCAACGGTGGAAACCTGGATATGGAAACGGAATCATTAACCATGAGTAATGATGGTGTAATATAAGGTGTTACGTTTGGCGGCGGTGATGGCGGAGATATAACGGTACGGTCAACATTTTACACTCCCAAACTGTATGTGATAGACTATTTTTCATATAGAGATCCTTTCCCAAAAAAAACACTAAGCCATCCCTGACCTGGTATTTTAAGGAAAGGAGCTTTATTTATAAATACTATACTTTGAACGGTCACAATCTGNNTTCCCATCTGTAGAGACAAGGCATGCCTTATCTCTACGGCGCGACCGTCCGGCCGGCCGGCCCGGGAACACTCAAATTGTGACCAACTGAAGTATACAGCATAGCTTTTGTCATTCTCCCCGGCATAGCCGGGGGCTTAGCTTTGAGTTAAATTGAAAAATAACGACATTTTCTGAATCTGTCGGAGAATGATGCCTTTCTCCCACCAAATCCATATATTCGGCCTTATCCCAACCGGAGTGAGTCTTTATGGTGTGAATTTTTTTTGTCATTGATTTTGATTGGGGCTGTCGGAAATAAATAAATCCGCTGGATTGCGACGGATTTTGGTTCGCCTGCGCTGAAACGCATCCCCAATGCAAGAACCAGTAAAACAGTGCTGCCAAGGGGTTCCGTTGAGGGACTACTTTTTTGCCCGTTTCCATGTATGCCAAAAGTGGCCCGATTCGGTCTTGGTGCCGAACTTCTTGGGTGCGTCAATGTTTGCCGGGTCAAAGCAAATTTTGTACTGATCCGGTCCATCAAATTCATATATTGCGATAACAGTGGTGCCCGCATTGGGACCGGCAGAACGAACCCAATGCATTTCCCTGGGGTTTTTGGTCAAATCGAGTTTTGTGATGGATGCAATGATCTTTTCCTTATGCTGATGTGGGGTGATAACCTCAACCTTATCCCCAACGAAAGTGATTTTACTTTCTTTCACATGATTGTCATGCATCTTTTTCCCATCCATCTCCGCAGAAACCATTACCTATGTACCCTGAGACTTCTGTAGTTCAACAGCGTCAATCTGATTTTGCTGTTGTGCAGCAAGCATTGACCACAAAGAACTCACAAACGTCATCATGACCACCATCCCAATAATTTTCTTACGCATAAATACACCATCCTTTCTGTTATTTTTTCTTGTGACAATGTTACCGTTTTACAACAAAGCTCTGAGAGCCTGTTTGAAGATTAGTTGATTGTGACCGAATGAATCAATAGTAAAATTATTACAAATATCTCAAGAGCCTGTCGGGTCACTTACCAGGCCATCGTCCAGAAACAGGCGAAGACCTATCCTGTCAATCGTTTTGTCAGACCGACAGGATACACACGGATAGGATGTGGGTCTGAGGTTTATTATAGTA
>DFZE01000019.1:0-1676 GCA_002382065.1 Desulfobacteraceae bacterium UBA4064 | reverse complement strand
TTCAGACATTTGAATTTTGAATTTGTTTCGAATTTCGGATTTCGATATTCGAATTTTTCTGAACAGGAGTTTTCGTTCAGACACTATTATAAGAAGACTCACCCCCAAGCCTGTAACCCGCTGAATAAAAATATTATTGACATTCCGTGAAAGTAAATTCAGTAATGAGGTTCAGATCGTCAGCTTCTTATCGGGGCCGGAATCGGTGGCGATATGCCATATAGGAGTCGATACTGTTTTGACCCGATGCAATTCCATTCCATTTTCATGCATGTGGGCAATTTACAACATAAGCCTGACCGTTTACTGGAAAATCACATGAGCATCAAACATCTGGAAGAATATCGCAATCCGGCATTGTCACGTCCTCTGATCGACCGGATTCATCATATCAGCAGAACCCCCATTCGAATCATGGAGGTGTGCGGCACCCATACCGTATCCATTTTCAGAAGCGGCATTCGGGGAATTCTGTCCGAAACCATTACCCTTCTTTCCGGCCCGGGATGTCCGGTCTGTGTCACTGCCCAGCATGAAATCGATGCGTTCATTGCCCTGGCAAACCTGCCGGATGTCATTGTCGCCACATTCGGTGACCTGATTCGTGTACCCGGAACATTCGGATCACTTCGGGAACGGAAAGCAGAAGGGAAAGACATCCGTATGGTCTATTCCACCATGGATGCACTGGAAATCGCCAGAAACCATCCGGACAAAACCGTCGTGTTTGCCGGAATCGGTTTTGAAACCACGGCGCCGACCGTGGCGGCTGCCATTCAAACGGCAGGGAACATGGGACTGTCCAATTTTCTGGTCTATTCGGCGTGCAAAACCGTTCCGCCTGCTTTGAATGCGTTGGTAACGGATAAATCCAACCGGATTGACGGGTTTCTTCTGCCCGGACATGTGTCTGTCATACTGGGGCTGCAGGCATACCGACCATTGGTCGAATCGGCCCATATTCCCTGTGTGGTGGCCGGATTTGAACCTTCGGATATTCTACAGGCCATTCTGATGCTGGTAGAGCAGATTGAAAGCGGCGAGGCCCGACTGGAAAATGCGTATCCCCGTGCGGTAACAGAAGCGGGGAATCGAAAGGCCATGCAGATGATGGCCGAGGTTTTTGATTCCGGAGATGCCACATGGCGAGGAATGGGGGTTCTGCCTCAAAGCGGTTTGTGCATCCGGCCAGCTTATGCCCGTTTTGATGCCGGAGCGGTTTTGAAACCGGATGTCCGGCACTCGAAAGAACCCGTTGGCTGTGGTTGCGGGGATGTTCTGAAAGGCATAAAAACACCGCCGGAATGTCCTCTGTATAAGACGGTATGCAACCCCATGAAGCCGGTCGGCCCCTGCATGGTGTCCAGCGAGGGAACCTGCGCCGCCTGGTACCGGTATCATAGGTGATGCACATGATTTGGTTGGGCCCTGTTTTAAGTAGTGCCTGAACGGAAACCCTTTCTCTGTATCTTAAAATTCGAAATTCGAAGCGCGAAATCCGAAACAAAACCCCAAATAACAAACCCAAATGTTCAAAACGGTGTATTGTCTGACAGATCGTTTGGGTCATTCAGACATTTGAATTTTAAATTTGTTTCGAATTTCGGATTTCGATATTCGAATTTCATCTGAACAGGAGTTTTCGTTCAAACACTATGTAGGAACGGTCTGCCGGC
>DFZE01000030.1:19645-19902 GCA_002382065.1 Desulfobacteraceae bacterium UBA4064 | reverse complement strand
CGGCTATATCCTGCGCCTGTTTCATACTTCCGGTGTTGTTCTATCGCTCCGTACTCTGGGTTTCAACTCACTGTCCAATGGAATTATGCGCCTGTTGACCAACCAACTCAATTCTCACATTGAAAAGATCGCTGAAAACCAGAAAATCCCGGTTCATTGGTGGCCTTAGGTTGATGGGGGAACAGATGGCGCCAAACAAAAATACGTCCAGGAACAGTATGTCCATTCATACAAGGGAAGAGATGATCATGTCTATT
>DFZE01000030.1:10881-19559 GCA_002382065.1 Desulfobacteraceae bacterium UBA4064 | reverse complement strand
AGTTTTCGTTCAAACACTATTTAATTTGCTATCTCATATGATATTGAAGAATCATTTGTCAATTTTATTTGTATGAATTGTCGTTCAATCAGAAATAAATATTCGTCGTAGTTGTACCGCATCTTTTGGATGCAGCAAACGTGATTGAAGAAAACAGCGGGTATTTTGCGGCGGTCGGATTGCAGATGAGTCCGGTGAAACGGGAATGCGTCACCGGTCGGAAAATTTCGGGGCACGTTTCAGAAATGGAGACGATGGATCGATGTGGAATGGGACAGGGGAAATTTGAGATTTTTATCCGGTCAACAACGGCAGAGTCCGGGGGGCGGGCAGGTCTTCTGGCATATCTGACATCAACAGGAGAAAATCGGTAACTTCTCTATAAGTTCGGGTAATACTTTCTGGATTCCGGGTCAAGCCCGGAATGACGGGATAAACATCTATATGAATTTGAACGTCATTCCGGCGAAAGCCGGAATCCAGATGTTTTCGGGATCACACGTTTATTAAGAAGTCACGAAAATCGCAGTTCGGCTAAAGGTGACCATAGCGGTCAAAAACATCAAATGATCTGAATCGGTTGTCAACAGATGTCCGAAAAATCAGAAAATGGGGCATCAGGGAGCTTTGACAATTTTTCCGGATTTGATGCAGTTTGTACAGACCACGGCTTTTTTAACCCGACCGTTGCTGAGGATTCTGACCCGCTGAAGATTCAGATTGAAGCGTCTTTTGGTTACATTGTGGGCATGACTGACATTGCATCCGGTCATCGGTTTTTTGCCACAGATTTCGCATAGTTGAGACATTTTATCTTCCTTTCAAAAATTATGGGGCCATCCGCCCAAATTTTCACATACATGGACTTCAGGATAATGGCTTTATGTTATCATCAGGCATTTCCAAAACATAGGCAATTTAACCCAATTTGAATATGGTGTAAAGCAATTTGTATCAGGCCAATTCATTTCCGATCTGTTCCAGGCGTTTCAGGCTGTTGGCATTGTACACCTGGCCGGAATAGTCTTTGGGCAGAATCTGTTTTAACAGCCCGGCCAGAACCCGGCCCGGCCCCACCTCGACAAACGCATCGACTCTTTCATGGATCAGGCGTTTCATGGATGGATACCACTGAACCGGGCTGCAGAGCTGCCGGATCATCACCGATTGAATATGGGATGCGGTTTTGCCAAAATCTCCCGTGACATTCAGCACGATATCATGTCGGGGGTCGGAAAAAACTGTCTCTTGCAGTATCTCGGCGAAATTGGGTTCCGCATCTTTTATGAGCTCACTATGCCAGGCGCCGCTGACCTTGAGTGGAACGGCTCTGGCCCCGGACTGGGCGGCAAGGGATGAAACCGCCGTGACGGCATCGGGAGAACCGGTAATGACGATCTGAAGTTCGGTGTTATGATTGGCAACAGAGACAATTCCGCTCTGCTGCCGGACACTGTCAACCATCCCCTGAACTTCGGTGATGGAAAGTCCCACAATTGCATGCATCGCACCCCGATTTTTTGTCGCTTCCCGATGCATGAATCCGCCCCGGTGGTAAACCAGGCGCATGCAGTCCGAAACTGACAGCACGCCGACAGATGTCAGGGCGCTGTATTCTCCCAGGCTGTGACCGGCAGAAACATGGGCTTTTATGCCATGCTGATGAAGAATTTCCAGACATGCCAGATTGACGGCTGTCAGGGCCGGCTGCAGGTGCACGGTTTCGGTCAGGGTTTCGATCGGACCGTCAAAGCACATACGGGTAATATGCAGGTGGGTGATATCATCCGCCATCTCAAAAATTTCCCTGACAGATGAAAATGCGTCATATAATTCTTTTCCCATGCCGACATTCTGGGAGCCCTGGCCCGGGAAAAGTAATGCAATTTTTTTGGGGGGAGGTGTCAGATCTTCCATATTTTCTCCATTATTCCGGATCCAGGTTAAACAGCTTTCGGGTCACATCCAGATGAAGCGACCGGTTTCCCATACACCCGTTCCGTTTGAGATAGGTGGTGGGGGCATGCAGAATTTTATTGATCATGGCCTGGGTCATCCGCTGCAGGGCGCGGGCATCCTCTTCGGTCAGATTCTGGAGGGATGACATGGTTTTTCTCATTTCGGTTTCGGCGATATTTTCCAGTTGATGATGAAGCGCCACAATGGTTGGCACCACATCCAGGCTTTCAATCCAGTTTCGAAACTGGATGACGGCTTCGTCGATGATGCGATCCGCTTTGAGGGCCTCCTTCTGGCGATCCTGGATATTGTCGTCCACAACCCCTTTCAGGTCATCGATATCATAGACATAGGCATTGGAAAGATTGTTGATGGCAGGATCGATGTCCCTTGGAACCGCGATATCGATGAAAAAGATGGGGCGGTTCCGTCTGAGTTTCATGGCGGATTTGACCTGATCCCGGGTGATGACCAGATCGGGCGCACC
Source organism: Desulfobacteraceae bacterium UBA4064 (assembly GCA_002382065.1). GTDB lineage: Bacteria > Desulfobacterota > Desulfobacteria > Desulfobacterales > Desulfatirhabdiaceae > UBA4064. The sequence continues at coordinate 17,113 of DFZE01000030.1, read as the reverse complement.
GGTCGAGCTGATGACGATATCGGTTTGAATCAGATAATCCGGAATTTCGGGCAGGGTCAGGGCCTTGCCATTAAAGCGTTCGGCCAGTTCGACGCCCCGTTTCAGGGTCCGGTTGGCGACCCGGATCTCTCCACATCGATTTCGGATCAGATGTTCAACCGCCAACTCGGCCATTTCGCCGGCTCCGATCAGCAGAACCGGTTTTCCTTCCAGTGATCCGAATATTTTTTTTGCCAGTTCAATGGCGGCGTAAGAAATGGAAACCGCATGATCCCCGATTCCGGTTTCGGTTCGAACCCGTTTGGCAATGGAAAACGTTTTGTGCATCAACCGGTTCAGTATCACACCGGAAGTCTTTTTCTGCGTGGCGGTCAGATAGGCGTCCTTGATCTGTCCCAGAATCTGGGGTTCGCCAACCACCATGGAATCCAGGCTTGCAGCAACCCGGAACATATGCCGGATGGCATCATCACCGATATGCTGATACAAAGACCGATCAAAATCCGCAACCGAAATGTTTTTCAGAACAGCCAGCCGCTCTTTGGCTGCATGGATGGCCAATTGGCTGGATTGCGAGGTAAACAACAGTTCGACCCGGTTACAGGTGGAAAGCAGAACCAGCTCCTCGATCGTGTCGATACACCTGAACTGCTCAAGCGCATCTTCTGCCTGAATCGATGAAAATGCCAGGCATTCCCGCAGGGAAATATCAGCGGTTTTATGATTCAATCCCAGAACAACAATATCAAACATAGGTGATTTCAATCAGCAGATCAGGTTAACAGATTGTTCGTCAAATATCGTTTTCAAGATAAAGATTTTGGGGTGCGCACCGGTCGGAGACGGCCGGGAAAACGCCTATCCCCCTGCTGTCTCTTCCCACAATCATTATCCTGAAAGCGATAGTCCCAAAGGACATAAACGACGCACAGGATGGATGGGCAGGCCGGTTCATAACTGCGTAAACCCGCCATGATGTCCTTTTAACAGAAAATTGACGCCCAAAAAGGTAAACAGAATGACGGCAAAACCAATGATGGCCATGACAGCCGATTTTCGTCCGCGCCATCCAACAGTCAGACGTTCATGAATCAGGGCCGCATAGATTAACCAGGTGATGGCGGACCAGATTTCCTTGGGGTCCCAACTGAGAAATTTTCCCCATATCACTTTGGCATATACAAATCCGGTAACCAGGCCGATGCTTAACAGCGTAAATCCGGCAACGATACAGACATAGCCGGATGCATCGAGTTTGTCCAATGATGGCAGACGGTTGAAAAAAAAGCCGCGCCGTTTTTTTTTGATGGCATCCTCCTGAATCAGATATAGAATGCCGTTGATGCAGGCCAGAGCAAAAAATGCCTCGCCGGAAAATATCGCCAGAACATGAAAAAATAGCCAGAAGCTTTTGTAAATATTCAGATACTGGACCGAAACCGCCGGCGTGTAGGATGCAATCAGCATGCAGACCGCACACAGGGGCGCTGTAAACGCGCCCAGAATGCTCATCTGGTACCGGTGCTGAAACCCCAGCAATATCCCGCACAACACCCATGAAATCACGGACAGGGTTTCATGCAGGTTGGTCACCGGCATATGGCTGTTTTTGATCCAGGCAAACACCAGCAAACCGGTATGAAGACAGAACGTCGCCAGAAGAATATAAAAACCACCCTGAAGAAAGCCTTTTTTCTGAAGAAACAGATGCAGCAGATAACATGCGGCGCTAAAAATATAGAGAGTGGTAATACCTGTCAGGACAATTTCCATTCAGTTGCCTTTAGCGTGAAAATGCAAAAAACGTTTTGGGTTAAAGCGGTACATGTCATTTTTCATATGTTGGGGTGAACATCCCGGAACGATTCATGAACATTTAACGAGAAAATACATCGTCAGAAAAAAACGAATATCGAACAAGGAATGTCGAAGTGTGAAGTTTTCGGCTGCTCTGCCGGAATGCTGTTCGCGGCACCTTCAGCCTTCAACCTTCAGCCTTTATCAGGTCGCATGACCGTCATATGGCTGCTCTGCCTGTATGCGGGTTGCCGCACCTTCAGCCTTCCCCCTTCAGCCTTGAGTCTTCAGCCTCCAATCAATTCTTCATACACAAACCCGTCTCCCAGAATTTCCGCAAGCAGGCGGTTGATCGCCAACTGGTCGTTTTTGCGAATCATGTCCAGAAGTCCCTGACTGATCAGGGTTTCAAACAAACCCTTGTGAGCTTCCGGTTGGTGCGCCTCGCTGAGCAGCCGGGTTCGGATCGCACCCATCAGGGTCAGAAAGATCCCATATTCAGGGCCAAACCGGTCTTCCAGTTCCCGGCGCAGGTGTTTGGCAAACGCCGGACTTTTGCCGGATGTGGATACGGCAACAATCAGATCGCCCCTGCGAATGATGGAAGGCAAAATAAAATCGCAAAGTTCGGGGCAATCTGCAATGTTGCACAGGGTTTTATACTGATGACAGTCTGCATAAATCTGACGGTTAAGGGCCTGGTTATCCGTGGCGCCGATGACCAGAAAGGCATTCTCGACATCAAATCCGGCATAATTTCGCTGAATCAGCGTGATTTTTCCTGCGTTCGAGAGGCTGAGGAGGACATCGGTGCATTTCGGGCTGATCACGGTGACAACCGCCCCGCATTCCAGTAGCATGGACACCTTTCGGGTTCCGACATCACCGCCGCCGACAACCGTACAGGGCTTGTTTTCAATTTTCAGGTTGATCGGGTAATATTTCATAGACGCATCAGGTCCTTTGCCAGAATCAGGGGGCCATTATAGGTTTTGCGGCACTCCATTTCAATATCAACGGTATCGCATTCCGGATAAAAATGGGTCAACATCAGTTTTTTGACCTGCGCAGCGGATGCTATGGCGCCTGCAAGCGACGGTGTCAGATGTCCGGCCACTTTCATGGCATCGGGAAACGCAGATTCACAGATCAGAAGATCGACCTGATGCGATAATGAAATCAGATTTTCCGAATAATCCGTATCGCCGGAATAGACCACGGATGTTCCTTTGGACCCAACCACTTTGAATGCAATGCTTTCCGGATTGTGGCAGGCTGGAACGGTGTGAACGCAACAGTCATCAAACCGGATGCTGTCCGGCTGATGAACCGACATTTCATGAACATTCAGCATGCCGGAATCCAGTTCAACCCATTTCCCATACAGAAATTGAAGTGCCTTGTAAAAATGCCGGAAACCTTCACCCGCAACCAGTGTCAGGGGACGTCTCCGTCGTGTGTGAGCCGGATATTTTGATGCGAACAAAAAAGGCGCCAGATCTGCTGTATGATCGGGATGAAAGTGGCTGATGAAAATATGGGTGACATCCCCCGGGGACAGGCCTGATTCGACCAGCCTGCGTAACGTCCCCGGACCGATGTCAAATATCATCCGGTTACGGGCGACATTCAGAAGTACCGAGCAGGAACTGCGTGATAAAGATGGCACACAGGTTCCGGAGCCCAACACGGTCAGGGAAATGGCATCTGCGCCGATCATCCGTTCCTGGATTTCCTTTCAATTTGATTGATGATCCACCGGGTGATCTGTCTGTCAGACAGAAGTCCGATTTTTTCCTCAATCCGGGTCAGCAAAATTTCGGCCCGGGCCATGCTCTTGTGTCCGCCGGCCGATCCATATGCAGAAAAGGCGCGGGTCGCCAGATTTCCGGCGTTTTTCCGGAGTCCGTCGTTTCTGAATATAATCACCAGTTGATCCTCGTAAATGCCGGACAGCACACTCCAGGAAATGGAATGGACCCGCATGAAAAAATCCGCAATGATGACACAGATATCCGGATTGCTGACCGATCCCAGATGCACATAAAGCCGGCTGGCGCGAATGCGATAATTTTCCAGGGCATGGCGAAAATATTTTAAAAATTCGGGCGTCAGTTCGGACTGCTCGATTTTGCGGGTCAGATTCATGTTGGCATGTTTGAACAGAAACTGAAATGCACGAATATCTTCAATGGATGTGGCCCGCTCAAAATTGCGTGTATCGGTTTTGATGGCCAGATACAGGGCCGTGGCCAGTTTGGAAGACGGCTTGATTCTGGCGGCGCGCAAATACTCGGTCAACATGCTGGCCGTGGCGCCATAATGGGGTCGAATATCTAAAAACGGGGCGGTGACATCGGTCAGGGGATGATGGTCAATGATAACGTGAAACTGTGGAAACTTGGAAAATCCCCGGCTGTGGGATGGCTGGGAATCCACCATGACAAATCGTGAAAAGGCATTTCCATTGATGTCATCGGTATGAACCAGTTTTGCATTCAGAAGGTGAATCATGGCCAGGTTGTCCGGCCGTTGAATGGCATTGATATTACTCAGCGTAACAGAAGCTGTTTTGCGCCACAACAGCCGCTTCACCGCCATGGCGCTGGCAATGGCGTCCGGATCTGCATTGATGACGACAAGAACGCGGTCTTCTGCGGAAAATACATCATAAAACCGGCGAAGATTTTCAAAATGAGAGGATTTCATGGCATTGTCAGGGGTCCCAAAGAAGTCATATCATCACACATTTCCTGAATAACCCGGCTCAACCGGTCTTTGTCGCCTGGCGCAACCAACTCGATTCGAAGTCGCTCCGGCGCGATTCCAAAGGGTGCCAGGGTGTGACGCAGCAGGGTGAATCGCTTGAGGGCTTGAATGTTTCCGGATTGGTAATGGCATTCCCCGGGATGACATCCCATGACAGCAACACCATCCGCACCCCTTCGGAACGCTTCCAGAATCACCTTGGGCTCAAACCGGCCGGCACACATCATCCGGACAATATAAAAATTGGATGGAATGACCATTCTGGATCTGCCAAGGGCATCCGCACATTCATATGCGCACCAGTTACACAGAAAGCCGATAATCCGGGGCTCAAACCGGTTTGTCATCATCGCTCCGGGATATTTTTTTCGGCGGTACAATATCGAATTTGCAGGGGTTCCAGTCATGCTGTCCGCAGCATTCAGGCCTGCCCGCTTTTACCGGTGCGCCGTCCGGTTGGGCCTTTCCGGGTGGTTCAGAATATGTTTGGAACGTGGCAATGACGGGCAGGCATCCGGTCAACAGAATGGAAAAATTTAACCTCTATGCATCAGACTGTCAACACCGAATACAAAAATGACGACAACCGGTCTGAAATCGTTCATTTTATTATTACCTGGAGTTTTGCTTGACACCTAATCCGGCGTTCACTATTAATCAGATATATTTTTTCGTTTTCGGATCTCACCAATATCGGGTGCAGATTCCGGCTGAATAACTCCCAAACAGCAACTATTTTTTGCTCCGACATGTGGGCCGATATACCTCCTTTTTGATGGATGCAGGAGAAACTTGGTCCATGCCATTACGGATCAGACATTTCAATTAAGAAAGGAGAGCAGCTTATGTATGTCGGCGGTGTCATGCATACCAACCTGGTGACCGTGTCGCCGGAAACATCTCTGGTGGATGCGATGGAACTGATAAAGGAGAAACAGATCGCCCATCTTCTGGTGGTTGATAAAAAAAACAAACTCATCGGGCTGGTAACGGATCGCGATCTGAAACAGAACTGGGCCTCTCCGGCAACCACGCTCAGCACCCATGAACTGAATTATCTCCTGACCCGCGTAACCGTCAGAATGATCATGATGAAAAAGATTGTTACGGTTACGCCATCGACCACCATCGAACGGGCGGCGCTCACCATGCAGGAAAACCGGATCGGGGGCCTGCCGGTCATGGACGGGGATCAGTTGGTGGGCATCATCACCACCACGGATGTCATGGGTGTTCTGCTTCAGGCGATCGGTATCGACAAGGAAAGTTTCCGGTTTACGGTTCTGGTTCAGGACCGCGTCGGATTCATTGCAGATGTTTCCCGGATTCTGAAGGATAACCTGATCAATATCCGCAGCATCTTTGCCTGGCCGGATCAGCATTATTCAGGCATTTATCAAATGGTCATGCGGGTGCCGCAGCGGGATGGCCAAAAAGCGGTGACAGCCCTTCGTGATGCGGGTTTCAAGGTGTTGACCGAATATGTGCGGGACATGACGCCGTTTTTGCCGGCATAGGCGATCGGTTGCAGCTACCGGGTCCAGGCAAATTATGATCAGGGGTTTTGCCTCCGGGAATGAAAAAGGCTGAAGAATGGAGACTGAAGGGGCTGAGACACCCTGATCTGACGGCTTCCGAAAACCCTGTTCAGACAAAATTCGAATAT
>DFZE01000030.1:0-10770 GCA_002382065.1 Desulfobacteraceae bacterium UBA4064 | reverse complement strand
TGTTTGGCGGTCCTTATGGTTTGGGGCGTTCAGACGGCTTCGGCAGATGCGGTTGAGGAGATTTTAAAACGCGGTGAACTCCGCGTTGCGGTTCAAACCCAGGGCCCTCCATTCAGCTTCATGGACAAGGCAGGCGTTAGAACCGGAAGTTCAGTCGAGTTCTGCAAACTGATGGCCGAAGAAATGGGTGTCAAGGTTGTTTTTCTGGATTTTGACTGGGATGGGCTGATTCCGGCACTGCTTTCCGGCAAGGCCGATGTGCTGGCGGCTGACATGACCGCCAATCTGAAACGGGCACTGAAAGTCCGGTTTACCGAGCCATTTTATTACACCGGATCGGTTATTTTTACCAAAGTTGCGGATACCCGTCAGTCTCTCGAAGATTTCAACAAGGAAAGTGTCACGGTTGCGGTTCTGCTGGGTGCAACTGGAGAGACCGTGGCCAAACGGTTTCTTCCCAAAGCCAAAATCAAGTCCTATAAAGGCGGCGGCCCCCTGTTGATCAATGCGGTTCTGGATGGTCATGCCGATATCGGACTGAATGACGAATCGGCTGTTACCGGACAAATGGCGGAATTTCCGCCCAATACCATCAAGATTCTTCCGGCGAAACTTTCCAGGGAGCCGCTGGCCTTTGCCGTCAGGCCCGCAGATACCCACCTTGCGGAATGGATCGATCTGTTTTTTCAGTGGATTCAGGAAGATGGGCGATATGATCAGAACATCAACTACTGGGTCAAGTCTTTGGACTGGAAAAAAGATCACTGATGCTTGAATCGTTCAATTTCAGGGTAATCTGGGAGTACATGCCACTTTTTGGACATGGAATACTGGCCACTGCCTGGATTTCCATGATCTCCATCATCGGCGCCATGCTGATCGGAGTTATGGCCTGCATGGCCCGATTGTCCCATTTCAAGATTTTTGTCGTTCCGGCAGTTGTCTATATCGAGGCCATTCGATCGACCCCGCTTCTGGCCCAGTTGTATTTTTTCTATTTCGGTCTGCCATCCATGGGTATCCGGATGAACGAATACCAGACCGGCATCATGGCCCTTTGTCTCAACAGCGGCGCCTATATCGCCGAAATCCTGCGTGCCGGGGTTCAGTCCATTCCATCCGGACATATCGAGGCCGGTTCGGCATCCGGCCTGAATTATCTTCAGCGGCTCCGGTATATCATCATGCCCCAGGCCATTGGCATCACCATCCCCCCGCTGTTGGGTCAGGCCATTGTTCTGGTCAAAGACAGCGCATTGTTGTCCCTGATATCGGTTGTGGAACTGACCCGTGCCGGCCAGTTGATGAATTCCGAACGGTTTATGCCTGCAGAAGGATTTTTTACCACGGCCCTCTGTTATCTGATTCTCTACCACATTTTAAAATCCCTCTCGACCATGTGGCAGAAAAAACTCATCTATCGTCCGGCGGTATAGCGGCATCATCATGTTAGGTTATTACTTCAACAATCTGTTGGGAACCCTGCCTTTTTTCATGAAGGGGCTGTGGATGACCATTATGGTATCGGGCATCAGCCTTGTCGCGGGTTCGATTTTGGGGTTTGTTGTCGGAATCACCCGAAGCAGCCGGATTCCGGTGCTTCGGTATGTGCTGGCGGCGTATATTGATTTTATGCGGGGAACACCCTTTCTGGTTCAGATATTTATCGTTTTTTTCATTTTTCCGGAATGGGGAATTCAGATGGATGCCTTTACGGCTGCAGTTCTCAGCCTGAGTGTGTATGCCGGGGCCTATGTCAGTGAAATCGTTTCCGGAGGCATGGATTCCATTCCCCCCGGACAGATTGAAGCCGCGGCATCCAGTGGCCTGAGCTGGTTTCAGCGCTTGCGGTACGTGATCATGCCCCAGGCCATGAGACCCATTCTGCCACCGCTGGTCGGTCAATATGTGCTTCTGATCAAGGATTCGTCGGTCATTTCGGTTATTGGGCTTACCGATGTCACCCGTGTCGGATGGCTGACGGTTCAGCGAATTCCGGAAGGATTGATGGTGTTCGGTCTGGTCGGAATATTGTATTTTCTGATCTGTTATCCCCTGATCCGCTTATCCAACTGGTTTGAAAACCGGCTGACCATCCAGGAGTTCAAGATATAGCATATGGAATCCTCACGTCTCATGGAACTGTTGTCCCACCGGATTCAACTGGCCCATTTGCCAACGCCAATCCAGTTCATGCCCCGGATATCCGATCTGCTGGGTGTCCGGTTGTATATCAAGCGGGATGATCTGACAGAAAGCATTGCATCCGGAAACAAGATTCGAAAACTGGAATATCTGATGGCGGATGCACTGAAATCCGGGGCGGACACAGTTGTCAGCTATGGTGGGATTCAGTCCAACCACTGCCGGGCCGTGGCATGGGCCGCAGCAAAACTGGGCCTGTCATGTGTCCTGGCGCTTCGGGGTGACGCACCGGATCACTGGGATGGCAATCTGCTGCTCGATCACCTTCTGGGCGCGGATGTCCGCTTTTTCCCCAAGGCGCTTTTCAATGATCCGGATCAGCTTGATTCGAACCTCATGCGGGAAATTCGGAATGCGGGAAAGGCGCCGTACAGTATTCCCATCGGTGGCTCCAATGCCACCGGGACACTGGGTTATGTTCATATGGTCGGCGAACTGGCGGATTCCGGTGTCCGATTTGATCATCTGTATCATGCCCTGGGATCCGGCGGCACCTATGCCGGTATGTGGCTGGGGTGTCGGCTTCATGCCATTGAATCCCGGGTTCATGGCATTGCGGTTTGTGATGATATCGGGTATTTTATGACGGAACTGGCACGCATCCGCCTTGATTTCCAGAAAAAATATCAGATGGATGTGGATTTTTCCGGCGCTGACCAACTGATGGATGACCGGTATGTCGGCATTGGTTATGCCCTGAACACCGGTACCGAACTGAATGAACTGGTCCGGTTTGCGCGGCTGGAAGGTCTGGTTCTGGATCCGGTTTACACGTTAAAGGCATTTCTGGGCATGGTCGATCATATTCGCACCGGAATCGTATCACCGGGTCAGACCGTACTGTTCATTCATACAGGTGGTCATGCCGGACTCTTTCCCAAGCATGCCGAATTTGAAAAACTGATGGTTTGACGTTGATGTATAAAATTCCAAATTGAAAATCAATGGTGATTCTGGATAATCATAATGAAAAAGATATTTCTCGCCATTATTGTTCTTTGTTTTTTGGCCTGTACGGTCTGGGCCAGAGATGATCAGAAAAAAACAACCACCAAAACCCCTCCGGTAAAAAAGACTCAGCCGGCAAGTTCCCAGCAATCCAAAAAGTCGCCTCAGCCGGAAAATGTGGCGCCTTACAAGACGTTCATTGTTGTCGAGGCAGAAACCGGCGTGGCCGTCGAGGGTGAAAACATTCACGAGAAATGTCCACCTGCCAGCATCACCAAACTGATGCTGGCAGCCGTCATTCTGGACAAGCTGGAAGCTGGTCAGATCAAGCTGGATGATAGGGTAACGGTGTCGCCCGATGCCTCGGCCATGGGTGGCAGCCAGGTGTTTCTGGCCCCGGGTGAGTCCTTTTCCCTTGACGAGATGATGCGCGCTGTCATGGTGGCATCGGCAAATGATGCGGCCTATGCGGTTGCCGAGTTTGCTGCAGGAAGCCGCGATGCGTTTGTGGATCTCATGAACAAAAAGGCTGAAACCCTCAACATGGTGGATTCAAAATTTTACACCATGCATGGGCTGCCCCCATCCGAAGGTCAGGAACCGGATATTTCATCCGCGCATGATCTGGCGCTGCTGGCCAGAGAGCTTGTCAGACATCCCCAGTTGCTGGCATGGACATCTCTTAAAACCGAGCCATTTCGAAACGGCACACTGGTCATGCGAAATCACAATAACCTGATGATTCGCTTTTCCGGCATGGATGGCCTCAAAACCGGTTTTTACCGCGAAGCGGGTTACAGCATTGTGGCCACGGCCAAAAGAAACGATCTGCGGTTTGTTGCGGTGGTGATGGGCAGTCCCGCGGCCAAAACCCGTGACGGCATCGTGGATGAAAAACTGAAAAAAGCCTTTGCACAGTTTGAAGTCGTGTCGGTTGTCAAAAAAGGTGACACCATCGATAAGGACATTGCATTGCCGGACGGAAAGCAAAAGACGTTAAAACCCGTTGCGGCAGCCGGTTTTAGCTGGCCGGTTGCGCGTGACAGGAAAAAGCTGCTCACCAAAGAAGTTGTCACCCCCGAAAAGGTTGACGGAGAGATCAAACAGGGGCAGAAAATGGGCGAAATGATCATCCGTTTCAACAACGAGGTGGTGGGAACCGTTGAACTGATTTCACCGGTTAATGTACCCAAACGCGGGTTTTTTTCACGGATTTTTGGTTGATATACTTTGAACGGTCACAATCNNACCGTCCTGCCGTGAAAGGCCGGCCCGGGAACACTCAAATTGTGACCAACTGAAGTATATGTCAGTCTGTCGCAGAGATTTTTATGGAAGATTTTTTAAATGATCCAGTTCAATCAGGTTAACAAATGGTTTGGCAAACTTCATGTTTTAAATGATATCAATCTCGATGTCGAATCCGGAAAGGTCGCTGTCATCTGCGGTCCCAGCGGGTCCGGGAAGAGCACGCTGATTCGGTGCATCAATCGTCTGGAACCGATTGCCTCGGGCGAAATCCTTGTCGATGACATTCCGGTTCACGACCGAAAGACCAACATTACCCGCCTTCGCGCAGAGATCGGATTTGTTTTTCAGCAGTTCAATCTGTATCCCCATATGACCGTTCTGGAAAATGTGACATTGGCGCCCATCAAGGTCCGCAAAATCACCCGGAGCGAGGCTGTGGACCTGTCCATGGGCATTCTGGAAAAGGTCGGCATCCATGACAAGGCAGGCGCTTATCCGGCCCAGCTTTCCGGTGGTCAGCAGCAACGGGTCGCCATTGCACGGGGACTGGCCATGCGACCCAAAATCATGCTGTTTGATGAGCCCACATCGGCGCTGGACCCGGAAATGATCAATGAAGTTCTGGATGTCATGCGAAACCTGGCGCATGAAGGCATGACCATGGTGGTGGTGACGCATGAAATGGGTTTTGCACGGGAGGTTGCCAGTCATATCATTTTCATGGATCAGGGACAGATCATCGAAAAGGCCATGCCCGCAGATTTTTTTACACATCCCAAGAGCGGGCGCACCCGTCTGTTTTTAAGCAAGATTCTTTCCCATTGATCCGGTGCGGGGGACTGGGGGCATTTCCATATTTAGCTATATTGATGTTTCTGTCATCCTTCACCCCTCATCCTTAATATAGTGTCTGAACGAAAATCCCTGTTCAGACAAAATTCGAATATCGAAATCCGAAATTCGAAACAAATTCAAATGTCGGAATGACCAAAAGGGTATATCTGTCAATACAATGGATTGAATTTTTTGTTTGGGTCATTGTTTCGGATTTCGTGCTTCGGATTTCGAATTTTATGATACAGAAAAAAGGTTTCCGTTCAGACACTAATATATCGGAGTTGTCATGCCCAACGAAATTTTCCCCGGGCTGTTTCAAATTGAGGTGCCGCTGCCCGAAAGCCCGCTGCAATCCTTGAACAGCTATGTGATTCGCGGCCGGGACCGTCATCTGATTATCGATACCGGATTTAACCGTCAGGAATGCCTCGACGCCATGCTGGATGGACTCCGTCAAATCGATATCGACCTGAATCAATGTGATTTTTTTATCACCCACCTGCATGCCGATCATTTTGGTCTGGTTTCCCGGCTGGCCACAAAATCCAGTCAGATATTTTTCAGCAGACCCGATGCAGAACTCATGGAAACATGGGAGGGGTTTGAACCCATGATCGCTTACGGCGGACAAAACGGGTATCCGGAAAACGAGTTGCGGGCCGCGCTCAGCCAGCATCCCGGCAACCGGTATGGAACAGACTGGATTCCCGCGCTCAAAACCCTTTCGGACGGGGATGTCATTCCGGCCGGTGATTATCAATTCCGCTGTATCGAAACCCCGGGGCATACCCTGGGCCATATCTGTCTGTATGAGCCCGATCACAAACTTCTGATTTCCGGAGACCACATTCTCGGGGATATCACCCCCAATATTCAATGCTGGTCAGATCACCAGAATCCGCTGAAATCCTATCTGGAGAGCCTGGTCAAAACCGCCGCGCTGGATGTCACGCATGTTCTTCCCGGCCATCGCCGCCTGTTCAACGGATTTCAGAAACGGATTCAGGAGCTGACAGATCACCATCATACCCGGCTGAAAGAAGTGTCATCCATTCTGGCCGGCGGTCCCATGACCGCCTATGCCGTGGCGTCCCGCATGCGTTGGAACATCCGGTGCAACAGTTGGTCGGATTTTCCGGTGGCCCCAAAATGGTTTGCCACTGGCGAGGCATTATCTCATTTGAGATATCTGGAATTTCAGCAACAAATTGGTCGTCTGTCACAAAACGGACAGACATTGTACAGGAACCTGACCTGATCCGTCTGTAAACCGAAAGTCTATAGGAAACGAAAAACCGTCTCCCTTGACCCATCACCCATCACGATTCATTTTTACCACAAGGAGGAAGTCATGCCGAAAACTGTCAATTACATTTGTACAAAATGCGGAAAGAAACAGGCCCTTTCTTCGGATGAAAAAACGCCACAATGTTGCGATATGCCCATGATCCCGGATGAACCGCTGCCAGTCTGTGAAATGTCCGCCACTGCGGAGCATTCCAGAATGGATGAGGACAATGGACCCTGTGATGACGGGCGGGGTGGTGTCGTTTGACATCTCCAAATAATAAAAAAATCTGATTATATCGGATTTGAGGCACACCCCTATTCCGTCAAGCCCCGTAGGGCGACCTGTTCCCAATCGAAACAGGCCGCTCCGCTGAGCTTGATGAATTGTATTCTGTCAATTTCTACAAACACGCCCCTACGGGGCCAATATATTGAAATTGAAACGATTAATAATGTAACCCCCATTGACCAGAATCCCCAGCCCTTTCATGTCAAGGCGTTTCTCTTTCACCGGCGGTCCGGCACCGGTTCCATGCTGATCGGATCATCCAATTTTACCGATTTATATCTCCGAAGCCCCGAAAAGCAGTTGACAGTAACTATCAATAAATGTAAGGGATTGACATCATATGATGCATTCTGGGTCAAACGTTGTCGTAAGACCAAAGAGGTGTATGTGATAAATGAAAAGCCAGGCGATGTCCTGAGCATCGAAGAATTGTCCGCCTACCTGAAAATACCGAAATCGACGCTCTACAAGCTTGTTCGGGAAGGCAATATCCCCTGCCAGAAGATCGGCCAACACTGGCGATTCCGAAAAGCGGCCCTTGACCACTGGCTTAAGTATCCCCGAGCAAACAAACCCCGTTCAGGACAAAATCAATAATGGCGACGCTATTTATCAGTAGAGCCATACGAATATTCGGCCACGCACCCGAGACATATCAAAACCTTGTCATGCTGTTTTCCCCAGCCGCTGTCGCCAGGACCACCGTGCTCAAAGTTGTTTACGAAGTCAATCCTGATCTGTATGGTCACATAGCTGAAACTGCGGGGAAATTGATGTAATGAACTTCGGAGAGCCCATCAACCTCAAATCCATCAATTATCTTGGCGCACACCTGTACCATGAAGTTGCAAGCCTGCATGATGAGGCAATGAGATTCACAACCAAGGCGCTGGATGCAGAGTACACAGACAATGACGAATCCGCACCCGCTCTGTTTTTCCAGGCGTTGGCGAAAGAACGGACCGCAGCCGGGATGCTTGAACCGACTGTACTGGTTGAGCCCATACGGGCAACGCTTTTCTGCAATGCTGCGGAATTGGCCTTGAAGTGCGAGGATACTGAATCCGCTCAAAAGCTCGTGGCTGAGGCCATGCTTGGCATCCCCCCGCGAAATCTCATTGATGAACTTCGTGAAATACTTGCCTCTTCCGCCAAACTTGAAAGCACACCGGACGCCGGAACCAAAGTGAGAGAGCCGAAGAAACAGTTCGGGCTCCCGTTCAATGTACTGACCACAAACCTGCCTCGCCGAAAGCGCTTTCTCGAACAGCTTCTCGCCATACTGCCAAAGGCGGAGACTGTGGACATACTGGTCTCCGATTATGAGATTGCCAGTTTTTTGCTATTTTCCGGCCAATGGCAGTTTGCCGACCGCGTCCGGATGGTTGTGGGCCGATCGACACCCCAATCGGTGAACCAGGTTGGAAACAATCGTTTTCACGACAGACACAGCCCCGCAATCGAGCGTGAAAAAGCCAAAACTGACGACCTTTCAGGGCTTCTCGCCGTAAAGGTGGCGTTGGCGGAAAAACGACTTCAGGTCGGCATACACACCAAAGACGATATTTGCGGTGCCGCCTATGTCATCAAGACGCGTCAGGGGGAAGTTCATGGTTTTCTCGGGTCCGCGGATTTCACTGAAAATGGTCTCATCCATCCGCTTCAGCTCATGGCCTCGCTTCCCGATGAGCATTGTGCAGAATTGACGCATCTTTTTGATTCGCTGCATGCCACCAGCCTAAATGTCAATGAACATTTGACGACCGTGATCGACCATCATTTGCGTGAGTACACGCCTTATCAGATCTACCTGAAAGGGCTCTATGAATATTTTCGCGGTCGGGAAATCACAGCCGGTGTTTGGGAATCCAAAGACTCAAAGGTTTACCGTATCCTGAGTGACTACCAGAGAGACGGCTACAGGCAGCTTCTTCATATCGCTGGAAAATATGGCGGTGCACTGCTCTGCGATGGTGTGGGATTGGGAAAAACGTTCATTGCGCTGATGCTGATCGAACGGCTGGTTCACGAGCGCAAACGTGTTGCCGTCATTGTCCCGAAGTCCACACGCGAGGCGATCTGGGAAGTGCTCATCAAACAGTATATTCCAAACGCACGGGGACTGTTCGGCAACCTGGTCGTTATCTACAACCACACGGACCTGCTTCGTGTGATCACTCAAGATAGGGATTTCACCGCTGAGATGGATCAGATCCGCGATCAATGTGATGCCATCATCGTGGACGAAGCCCATCATTTCCGAAATTTGTCTTCGAGGCGACATCAAAAGCTATTTGAATTGGCCATAAACAAGCTCGTTTTTTTACTTACCGCCACACCCATCAATAACAGCCTGTTTGACCTTCAGCACTTGATGGATTTTTTCACAAGGCGTGATGACAACCGGTTTTCCCACCTTGGCATCAACAGCATTCGGGGGCGCCTGATCCAGAAAGAAAGGGCCATAGAGGCCATGATGGGGATGGCCGAAAGCGAAGATCTGCTCATATCTGATTTTGATACCGTGGCGGCGGAACGTATCTTACGCGATGATACGCTCTTTCGCGAGGCGGTGGTTCAACGCAGTCGTGCGTATGTCCGAAAGCGCGAACAATTTTCGGAGACAATACTGGCGTTCCCGGAACGCCAGTCTCCAAAAGTTGCCGGCTACTCGCTTATGAAGACCTACGGCGGACTGCTGGGTGAACTCCGGAAAGCCTTTGACCGGGATGACCCGCTGCTCAAGCTGCCCATTTATTACCCGATGGCCTATGCGCGGAAGCCGGCTGAGAGCGTCGAGGACAGGAAAGAGGAAAATCGGCAGCGGCAGATCGTCGGTCTGGTGCGCACCACGATGCTAAAGAGATTTGAAAGTTCGTGGAAGGCGTTTCAATACACCTGTGAAGACCTTTTGCTCAAACTCATTGCTGCACACCGAACGCTGGATGAGCGCCGGTATGAAAAATGGAGAGGCTCGAATTCATTATTGCTGTATCAAATTGAAAAGCATATGAACGAACGCTATGATCATCCCTTCGATGCGGAGGACATCGAGGAAGAGGATCTCTTTTCACCCTCTACGGATAGCCGATTTGCTCTTGACAAGCGGCTGTTCAAAGTAAAGGAGATCGTGGCCGACATTGAACAGGATATGAATCTTCTTGTCATTTTCCTTAGTACCCTCCGTGGACTCTCGGCTGTGCATGACACAAAAATTCAAACCCTCCTGGATCTTCTTAAAAACGACCCCCTGCTCAGCAGACACAAAGTGGTCGTGTTCAGTGAGTTCCGGGATACCGCACGATACGTATTTGAAACCCTAAAGGATGCCGGCATTCGTCATCTGTTTGAGATCGACAGCAGCTCCAAGGTGGATCGTCTTGAGGTCATCCGGCGTTTTTCTCCATTTTATAATTACCACGATGAAGAAATACTGCAGAAATCTTTGGGCAACCCCATCCGCGTTCTCATTTCAACGGATATCCTGGCCGAAGGGCTCAACCTGCAGGACGCTTTTCTGATGATCAACTACGACCTTCACTGGAACCCGGTTCGACTGATGCAGCGTATCGGCCGTGTGGACCGGCGGATGAACCCGGAGACCGAGAAACGAATCAGGGAAGCAAGGCCCGAAGAAAAGGGTCTTCGGGGAAAAATGTGGTTCTGGAACTTTCTGCCTCCAGCGGAACTCAATGACCTTCTCAGTCTCTATCATCGGGTGTCCCACAAGGTATTGCGCATCTCGGAGACCACCGGCCTGGAAGGGGAAAAACTGCTGACCCCGGAAGACCACTTCAGAACGCTGAAAGATTTCAACGCCGCATACGAAGGCCAGGCCACCACCGAAGAGCAACTGCGCCTCTTACTCAATAAAGCGTTGCAGGAAGACCCACAACTGGAATCTTTCCTCGAATCGCTTCCCTGGAGGGTCTTTTCTGCAAAATCGGCTG
>DFZE01000162.1:37513-51016 GCA_002382065.1 Desulfobacteraceae bacterium UBA4064 | reverse complement strand
GCCGCCTTCCCAAAATCATTATCTTGAAAGCTATAATAAATCCATTTTATAAACCGATCGACCGGAACCATGATACAATTTATTCTCAGTGCAGAATCCTTTTCTTGCCTGTCCTGCCTCCAGAATCTTTCCAACGACTGACTGTCTGATCCGTTTTCATCTACCCGTACCACTCACCTTAGACTTTCAGATCATGATTTTGGCAAGACCAGCGGGCTAAATGCCTATTTTATTATGCGCTGTTACCCGATACCACCGTCAAAACCGGTATCCACAAATCATTATTTGGGGAGATTTGTTTATCCGTGACGATTCCTGGAGTCTTCCTGTCATTTTTAAGCGGTTTTCTGCTGACAGCCGCTTTTCCCAAAATCGGGATTTCGTGGCTTGCCTATGTTGCGTTGGTACCAATCCTGCTGGCGGTCCGATCCGTCGGGTTGAAAACCGCATTTCAATATGGGTTTGTAACCGGGATGGCGCATTATCTGTCTCTAATGGTCTGGCTGATCCATACACTGGTCGAATTCGGTCATATTCCGGTCATTGCCGCATGGGGAATTCTGATGCTGTTTGCCGCTTATCTGGCCCTGTATCCGGCCCTGTTTGCGGTATCCTTCGGTTATTGTTTACAGTTTCCCCCATACGGATTGATGATGCCCCCCCTGGTCTGGACCGGGCTGGAGTATATCCGGTCGTTTCTGATGACCGGCTTTCCCTGGGAGTTTCTGGGATATTCCCAGCATGCCCATCTGACCATCATTCAGATAGCCGATGCCCTGGGTGTTTATGGCGTCTCGTTTCTGATCGTTGCGGTCAATCTGACCATTTTTCTGATCATTCAATACGCCCTGAACCGAAAATCGGCTACCGGCAGCCATCATCGCCAGATAGCAGTTACCGCTTCATTGATAACTGCGATACTGTTGATTCATGTTTTGGCATATGGAGATTGGCGAATTCGCTGGATCCATGAAATCGTGAGAAAATCACCCACAATCCGCACTGCCGTCATTCAGGGAAATATCGACCAGGCCATAAAATGGGATCCGGCCCATCAGGTGTTGTCCCTGAAAAAATACCTGACATTGTCAAAGCAGACCCTGCCGGACAGGCCGGAGCTGATTGTCTGGCCGGAAACCGCCGCCCCGTTCTATTTCATGCACAACACCGAATTGACGCAAATGCTCATCGATGGCGTGAGAGACACCGGGACCGCTTTTCTCTTTGGCAGTCCATTTGTCATACCGGAAAAATCCGATTATAAATACTATAACAGTGCATTTGTGATGACACCGGAAGGCAATATATCCGGACGCTACGACAAGACGCACCTGGTTCCGTTCGGAGAGTATGTGCCATTTCAAAAATGGCTGCCATTTATCGGAAAACTGGTCGAATCGGTTGGCGATTTTCAAACCGGAGACGCGGGACGGACCCTGTTGTACAACAATGTCCGATTGGGCGTTCTGATATGTTATGAACAGATTTTTCCGGCGCTATCCAGACAGATGGCGCAAAATGGTGCGGACATTCTGATCAGCATGACCAATGATGCCTGGTATGGCGGAACCAGCGCACCGTATCAGCATTTTTCCATGGCTGTCTTTCGGGCGGTTGAAAATCGGCGCGCCGTTGTTCGGGCCGCCAATACCGGCATCAGCGGATTTATCGATCCCACCGGAAACGTTCTGGCCGCATCCGATATCTATACCGACGCCGCGATCAGCCAAACCATTCCCCTTTTACCGGCCAAAAGCATCTATACCCGCTTCGGGGACATGTTTGCAATGGGTTGCCTGATTTTTTCCGCAATTTTCTGGATGGCTTCCAAAACCATTTTGCAACACACAACACAAACAAAGGAGAATTCATCATGAGTGTTGAAATCAAACAGACGATCAAAGAAATGGCTCAAAAAATTGAACCATTAAAGGGGTATCTTTGACATCATCGGCAAGGAAAGGCGGCTGAAGGAAATCGAGGCCATGCTGGGTGCGAAAAATTTCTGGGACAATCCGGAAAAAACCGCTCCGATCCTGAAAGAAAGATCCCTGTTGACCGATCAGGTGGATGGGTATCACAAGCTGTGCCATGATCTGGAAGAAACGGAACTGTTATATGACCTGGCCATGGATGAATCCGATCCGGACAGTCTGCGTGAGGTCAGCGGACAACTGACAGATATCGAGACCCGTATAACGGAAATGTCCCTTAGCCTGATGCTGGATGGCGAAGACGATCAGAACAATGCGATCGTTTCGATCACACCGGGCGCCGGTGGCACCGAAGCCCAGGACTGGTCTGAAATGCTGTTCCGGATGTATGCCCGATGGATTGAGCGAAAGGGTTTCCGGATGGATCTTCTGGACTATCAGCCGGGAGATGAGGCCGGAATCAAGGGTGTCACATTCACGGTTTCCGGAAAATATGCCTATGGCTATTTAAAATCCGAAAACGGGGTCCACAGACTGGTTCGAATATCGCCGTATAACGCCAATGGAAAACGTCAGACATCATTTTCATCGGTTTTTGTTTATCCGGAACTGAGCAATGAAATTGTCGTGGATATCGATGAAAAAGACCTGCGGATCGATGTGTTCCGATCCAGTGGCGCCGGCGGACAGCATGTCAACAAAACCAGCAGTGCGGTTCGAATCACCCATCTGCCATCTGGCATTGTGATCAACTGTCAGCAGGAGCGTTCCCAGCATCGGAACAAAGACATGGCCATGAAGGTATTGATGTCCCGGCTGCATCAACTGGAAAAGCAGAAGCAGGATACCAAACTCCAGGAAATGCATGACAGCAAGGATGAAATTGCATGGGGCCGGCAAATTCGATCCTATATCCTTCACCCTTACCAGATGGTCAAGGATCATCGGATCGATCTGGATATCGGCAACGCGGCCAGCGTTCTCGATGGCGGACTGGATCCGTTTATTGAAGGCGTTCTCCTGGCCGGCAAGTCCCAGATTGTCAAGTTGTAACCGTTATGATCGTTTCGGCCATTGATTGAAATTATTAAATGCCCCCCTGTACCATGGTTCCCGGGCTGGCGCCCGGGAACCGGTATCCCTGCCATTGCACTATTCAGCCCTCCAAAAACATCCGGCAATGCAGCCCGCCCTGGCTTAAGATTCAAAATTCCTGAACGCCGGAAATTCCTTTTTCAGACACATCCTGACTCCTTTGTAAGAAAATTTCTGATACCAAAATCATAATTGTACCGATTTGACAGCTTGCAGACAAACGTGTACACCTGTAATCAGAAAAAAAATATTATTTTATCCTGGTTTCTGAATGGGAATTATTTACTGGTTCAGAAAAAACAGCCGGATGCAAAGGGGGTGATCGGGTTTTACTGCTGGATTCGAAAAGATGTATCAAGTTAACAATCCATAACGTGCAGAAGGAGGACTGAAACATGAAAAAATTGGCTATTGCGATGATGATTTTGGGAATATTGATGTTTTCGGTTGCCGGTGTCATGGCCCAGGACAAGACCAACTGGCCCAAAGGGGTCACAATTGGAGCGGCGCCTGTTGGCGGCACCTATTATATCTGGGGCGGTGGGTTTGCGAAATTGCTTCACGAAAAATTGGGGGTTCAGGGCAATGTGGAAGTCACTGGCGGACCGGTTCACAACACCCAATTGGTAGATGCCAAAAATCTGGATTTCGGCATGGTGACAGCCGCTCCGGTCTATGAGGGATGGACTGGTGAAGGCTGGGCCAAAGGCAAGAAACATCAAAATGTCCGCGTGATTTTTCCCATGTATGCCACCTGGTTCCAGATGTATGCAGAAGCCAAAAAGGGAATCAAAAGCCTGAAGGATCTGGAAGGGAAAAGTGTTGGTGTTGGTCCGACCGGTGGGACGCCAGCCACATACTGGCCCAAAATTCTGGAAATAAACGGGATCAAAGCCGGACGGATTGTCAATGCCGGCTCAGCCGATCTCAACTCCCAGTTGAAAGACGGCATGCTGGATGCCAACAGCCAGGCCGTAGGGCTGCCCTGGGTGACGGTTACAGAAATTGAAACCACTCATGATATCAATATGATCCCGATCAGCAAGGCGGAGGCCGACAAGTTTATCGCTCAGTATCCGCTGTTTGCGGCAGGCATCATTCCCAAAGGCACCTATAAATCCAACAAGGATCAGGATATCGAAACCCTGTCAATATGGAATTATATGACGGTTCACAAAGACACTGCGGATGATTTTGTCTATGAAGTCGTCAAGAAAACCTTTGAAAATGTGGATATTCTGATTGCAGCACACAACTCGGCCAAGGAAGTCAAGGCCGAGGCCATCTTAACCAGCCCGATTCCGCTTCATCCTGGCGCTGTAAAATATTACAAGGAAATCGGAATCACCATTCCTGACAAACTGATCATGAAATAATACAGATGATTATGACGACGGCGCCTCTGGCGGGAGCCGTCGTTTGACTGTTGAACCAGGAGACAAGACAATGACTGACGTGCAGGTTGTTGATATCAAAGAAGTTGAAAAAAAGCTTGAGGCGATGAAGATCAAGGATATCGAAGTTTCCGGAGGCCGGGAACTCAAGGGTCTATGGAAAAATGCCTTTTTCATCGTCAGCCTCGCCATGAGTCTTTTTCATATTTATGTATTGACCATCCGGGCCATTGATCCCTGGTATTTTCGAACCATGCATGTCGTATTTGCCGGCGTTCTGATTTTTGCCTGGTTGCCGGGTTGGAAAAAAGCCTCGCTTGAAAAGGTGGAATGGCTGGATTATGTGTTCATCCTGTTGATCATCGCGCCTGCCGTTTACATCTTCATGGATTTTGAAGACTGGATCAATCGGGTCGGGGTCGTGCCGACAGACTGGGATTTTGTTTTTTCCCTTTGCTTTGTCGTTGCCATTTTTGAAATGACCCGAAGAACGACCGGGCCGCCGTTGGCCATTTTGTCCGCCATTTTTATTCTGTACGGACTGTTCGGCAATTATATGCCAGGCCTCTTTTATCACAAGGGATATTCATTTTACCGCCTGATCACGTATCTGTTCAGTCTGGAAGGCATCTTAAGCCTGCCCATCCTGGCATCCGCGCATTACATTTTCCTGTTTGTTCTGTTCGGTGCATTTGTGGAGGCATCCGGAGCCGGCAAATTTTTTGTCGATTTTGCCCGATCGATTGCCGGTGGGTTTCGTGGGGGGCCAGCCAAAGTTTCCATTGTCTCCAGTGCGCTGATCGGCACATCGTCCGGTTCATCGGTCGCCAACGTGGTGGTGGATGGGGTGTTCAACATTCCGCTAATGAAGGCCAGCGGCTTTCGGCCGGCTGTTGCCGGAGCTGTGGAAGCCATGAACTCGACCGGTGGGCAGATCGTTCCCCCGGTCATGGGCGCCGGCGCGTTTTTGATGGCGGAAATCCTGGCTGTACCCTATGCAACCGTTGCGCTTGCAGCCATTATACCGGCAGTTCTTTATTACGCAGCCGCCTACTTCATGATCGATTTTTATGCGGCGGCCGAAAATCTGAAAGGCGTGGATCGCAGCGAACTGCCTGTTTTTTCAAAGCTTATGAAAGAGCAGGGATATTTGCTGGTTCCGATAATTGTTCTGCTGTTCTGCCTGATGGTGTTGATGTACTCGCCATACCGGTCTGCCATGTATGCCATATTTACATTGATTATTGTGAGTTGGGCCAAAAAATCCACCCGCATGGGGTTCACCAAAATTATAAAAACCCTGGCTCAGGGGGCTCGGGGATCCATTGAAATCGCGGCAACCTGTGCCGCCGCCGGTATCATTGTCGGTGTACTGACCCAAACCGGTCTGGGCATGAAGTTTGCCATGATCATCATCAATTATTCAGGCGGTAACCTGTTGATTGCCCTGATTTTCACCATGCTCATTGCCATCATTCTGGGGATGGGTATGCCGACCACAGCCGCCTATGCCATTTCGGCTTCGGTTTTGGCGCCGGCTCTCGTTCAACTGAAAATTGCGCCCATTGCGGCGCATCTATTCATTTTTTATTTTGCATGTCTCTCGGCCCTGACGCCACCGGTGGCGTTGGCATCGTTTTCCGCGGCAGCCATTGCCAATGCCAAGGCATGGGATGTGGGCTGGCAGGGCATGCGGTTCGCCATTGCCGGTTTTTTGATTCCGTATATGTTCGTTTTTGGCCCTGCCATGGTGTTAATTGGAACGCCGACTGAAATTGCCATGTCGGTTGTGACTGGAATCATCGGGTGTATGGCACTGGCCGGTTCCATTCAGGGATATTTCATGTATCATGCCTCCATGATCGAACGGATCATTTTGTTTATTGCTTCCCTGTCGCTGATCAAGCCGGGCCTGATGACCGATCTCATCGGCTTGACATTGCTGTTGATCATCGGTGGGATCCAACTGGCCAAAAAGAAAAAAGCCGTATTGGCGTGATGGAAAAGGATGACTCATGAATATTTATAAAATAGCCGTTATTCCGGGTGATGGCATCGGAAACGAGGTGGTGGCAGAAGGCATCAAATGTTTGAATGCGCTTGCCGATGTTCATGGTGGACTACAATTTGACTTCAAATTTTTTCGTTGGGGCAGTGATCGTCATGTGAGCTATGGGGCGATGATGCCAAAGGATGGCCTGACAACTCTGAAAGATTTTCAGGCCATTTATCTGGGAGCGGTGGGAGATCCCAGGCTTCCGGATGATGTTACCCTGCATGGATTGCTTTTGCCGATCAAAATGGGATTTGATCTGTACACCGGACTTCGACCGGTCCGCCTGCATGATGGCGTGTCTTCGGTGTTGTCCGGCATGAATCCGGGGGATATCGATATCGTGGTGGTGCGGGAAAATACCGAAGGTGAGTATTCGAACGTGGGTGGCATTGTCGGATATCAGGATCATGCACTGGCAGTCCAAAGCAGTATCTTTTCCCGTCACGGTATCGAGCGGATCATTCGCTATGCCTTTGAATACGCCAAAAGTCATGGACGCAAAAAAGTGACATCCATCACCAAGTCAAATGCCCAGCGGTATGGCATGGTGTTGTGGGATACCATTTTTCGGGAAATTGCTGCCGAATATCCGGATTTGCAGAACGAGTCCAAGCTGATCGATGCGGCCTGCATGGATGCGGTCCGAAATCCCAAAGGCTATGATGTGATTGTTGCCTCGAATCTGTTTGCCGACATCCTGTCCGATCTGACCGCCGGGATTACCGGGGGAATGGGATTGGCGCCGGGTGGCAGCTTTAACCCGCTTGACAAATCCGTGCCCGGTCTGTTTGACCCGGTTCATGGATCAGCCCCGGATATTGCAGGCAAAGGTCTGGCCAATCCCATTGCCGCAATTCTGACCGCCACAATGATGCTCGACTTTCTGGGTGAGGCGGAAGCCGTCCAGAAAATTACCGATGCCGTCAAACGTCACCTGGCTGAACGTCGCATTCGTACCCGTGATCTGGGCGGTAGCGCCGGAACACAGGACGTCGGGGACGATATTGCCAGGATTATTTATGGAAAATGAAGATATGCATTTCACGGTCACTGACTGCCATTTTATAATCCTCATCCGCCCCACTCCCACTGTGGAGAGGGGCGTTCGTTTATGCCCTCCCCTGCCAGGCACATCCCCACAGGTTTACATATAAAATCACTTGACAAGCGGGTTTTGCTTCATTAATGATAAAAACAACTGGTTGTCCCTTCTTTTTTTCCTGATGACGTATTGTTTTTTCTCTGCTGAGCACCGGATCATTTCAACTTCCCAACACAACATCATTCATTTCTGGGCGCAATATTTGTTATATCATGCGCCTTTCATGTTTTTTCTGAAGCCGATCCTGCCGTTTCTGGCCGGGCCTGTCAACCAATCATTATGATTACGGAAAGGAGAAAATTATGGGAGAAAGTGTGTACAAGGTCGTCGAACTGGTTGGAACCAGTGAGATATCATGGGAGGACGCAGCAAAAAAAACCATCGAGACCGCATCCAAAAGCCTGAGGGAACTGCGGATTGCCGAAGTCACGAAGCAGGATTTAAAGGTTGAAAACGGAAAGGTAACTGCATATCGTACGCGTGTCAAATTGTCATTCAAATATGAGGCATAGTTGCCATTACACAAAAAGAGGGCACCCGGAATACGTTTCGGGCGCCCTCTTCCGGTTTGGAGGAAAAAAAAGATAAAGGATTAAGGGTTATAAACAATATCCGTGATCAGTTTTCAGGAGCAGGCGGTACCATCCCTCCGCCGCATCCTCTGCCATGTTTGCCGGCCATCATCCCCTGGCCTGCATAAGGATTGATTTTTTTCATTTCAATCATGTGGGCGATCCGCTTCTCGTCAAATTGGGTTTCCAGGACGGAGACTTCTTTCTGCAATGCAGTTGCCGTAGCCAGATCCGGTGCTTTCTTGGCCATTTCCGCCTTCAGGGCCATTTCTTTTTCCATGATCTGCTGTCTCAGATCCTGAGTGGCTGTCATGAATGCATTTCGTTCATCATTCAATTTTTTAACCTGCTCATCGGTTAAACTGCCCATCCCGCCAACCATCGGGCAATCGCCTGACTTCATGCCCATTCCCGCACCGGAGCCCTTGCCCATACCCGGGCCTGCAAATGCGGCGGTACCCGCAATCATCAGCCCAATCAGGGAAAAGACCAGCACCTTCTGTAACGAACTCATTGTTTTCATGTAAACCTCCATTATGGTGTGAGTGAATTGAAACAATCTTTTTCCGTTTGTTTTGATATTATGCAACACTCATGCCATATGCCTCAGATATGTGTTTAATAGTTTTATCTAATTGATATTCCGAAATAAAAAGAAGTCATTCCAGGCCGGATGGTTGTTTGCCCGGATAGATGTTTTTTTTGGAGTGGATACATTGGATACAGAATAATGTGGTCTTGCGAATAGTTGGATACTATTTATACAGATGGATCCATCGCCAGGATTCCGGAGATGTGGAAACCTGGATATGAAACAGATCCATCAAAGCCTCCGGCCCCTGAATCATGGATGTCAGCAATGCGTCTTTCAAAAAAACCGGCCGGGTTGGCGCTGATGCAAACTGAATAAATGTGGGCTTTTCAACAAACTGCTTCAGGGCTGTCAGTGCATTTTTCATCGATTGGGTCTGAGTGTTTTTCATTTTCTCATTGATCTGATGAATCAGGTCATCTGTGATTTTGGTGGTCGGGACGTTTGATAAACGGGAATATGCCGCCAGTGACCGCTGACAGAACGATTGATCCGAATAGGATATTTCTGCATGGCTCAAGGCGGTATTCTGGAATGCATTCAGGGCGGCAAACGGATTACCGGCAACTTTTTCTATATCGGCCGGGCTGAATCCGTTCAGTTTCAGACTGATGGTTACCTCAAACGCATTGGATACCCCAAAAATTGCCTTTTCCAGACTGATCTGGTTCTGATTGCGGTCGTAGCGGTAATGGCCTGCCAGTTGCCCTTCGATACTGTCATATCCCATTTCGCTTAAAAGCGGCTTGACCGGCTGCAATGCAGAATGTTCTGATGGCAAGTGAATCCCCGTGACCGCAATATGGTGGTCTTCAATATCGGGATTTGACCGGTTGTTTTTTACGGTAATCCGGTCGATCTGAATTGAATCCGCTGTAACAGACAGTTTGACCAGAATATCGGATAGCGTAATTTTTCGATCGATCAGGGATACCCGTAATTTCTGATAGCTCAGTTCACGGATCAGGTGAGATTGACTGATGGCTTTTTCAATCTCGGCAGTGGCATCATTCTCAAGATACAGCGTGATTCCGGTATAGGCGGCTGCCGCCAGAATCAGCAGCCCGGCAATAACAATGGGCAGCCATTTTTTCATGTTCATCCGGATTCCTTCATTGATTGTATAGCTTTCCAGATTGCCGCCACAGGCTTCAATCGTATAATACCTTCATCAGAAACAGCCCATGAGCCGGGGCGGTTGTTCCGGCCTGCCTGCGGTCTTCGGACAAAAGGATCTCTTCGATCCGGTCAGGCTGAAATCTTCCGGTTCCCACATCCACCAGGGTTCCAACAATATTTCTGACCATGCATCGCAGAAAACCGTTGCCAAGGACTTCGATAACCAGCTTTCCCCCATTTTCAATCCGGATTGTCGCGTCAAAAATGGTTCGAATCGTGTGGGTCCGGGTGCTTCCCGTGCTTTCAAACGCTTTGAAATCATGCGTGCCAACCAGAGTTTTCAAGCCCAGCACCATGTGATCCGTATTCAGATGTCTTTCGATATGCCAGACATACTGCCTGCCCAGAGCTATGGGAACAGGATCATTGAGAATATGATAATGATAGATTTTTCCCCTGGCATCATAGCGAGCATGAAATGAATCGGGTGCCTCAGCACATTCCCGGATCACGATATCATCTGGCAGCAGGGAATTGAGACCCCGCTGAAGTTGTGCCGGCGGAAGGCGGGTTTGGCAGTGAAAATGGGCTACCTGACCTCTGGCATGAACGCCGGAATCGGTTCTGCCGGATGCGATCAGGGTGATTGGCTTTTGCACCAGAATCTGAATTGCTGTCTCGATCTCGGACTGAATGGTGGCTGCATCTGCCTGACGCTGCCAGCCATGATATCCGGATCCGTCATATTCAATGGTCAACCGGAAATTGGTCATGCCTAAAGCCGATCACACCGGACATTCATCAAAAACGCTTCCAGATCATCATCCATCAGTTCCTGAAAATCTTTCAGAAAATACTCCCTGCCACAGAACCTGCAGCGCACCAGGGTCTGCCGTCAGGTGGTTCGAATATCCAGGCGCCCCCCGCAGGACAGGCATCGTCCGGAAAACGTCGGTTTCATGAAGCACCATCTTCCGAATGCAGGTCATAAAGGGTTTCATCCCGTGTCGGCATGGCGCGGAACCCGCCAGATTTAATTCCTTTTTTCCCGGGCAGCAGGAACGGCTCTTCATCTGACATAATATCTCCCAGTTCGGCTTCAATCTGATCCGGATCCTCGCCGTTTTCCATTCTTCGCAGGGCCTCCTGCATACCGTTTCCCAGCTCAATTCCGGTCATATCCGTCAGTTTTTTCATCAACTGGGCTGCCTGACGGGGATTATTTTCATCAATATGTTCCGCCTCACTGGCCAGCATGTTCATGGCCTGTTCCATTTTGCTTTCATCAAAAGGCAGATCATCCATGCCGCCATCCTCTTTGGCCCGGCCGGTTACGGCAAATGGCGACATTTTTCTGGACAGAACCCGGGTGTTGCATCTGGGGCAGAAGGGCGCCGTTTCGGTATCGATGCGTCTGGAGAAAAAATTGAAAATAATATTGCAGTCCTGACAGAAAAATTCATAAATCGGCATAATTCAGTTCCCTGTTCGATAGCGTTCAAGATAATGATCAAAGTCAATATCCTTTCGGATGCCAATCCGGGTCAGTGCAAAATCATATCGGACCGGATCATTCGGCTTCAATCCGGCAAAGGCCGCCGTAATTTCAAGTGCGGTACGCAGGTCTGCCTGCTTTCGGGCAGAAAATCCCAGGTGGTTGCCAATTCTGTGCATATGGGTATCCAGCGGTACGATCAGCCTGCTGGCCGGAATCTCCGGCCAGCCGCCGGGATCGACGGCATCACATCGAACCATCCATCTCAAAAACAGATTCAGGCGTTTGCACGCACTTCCCCGCTGCGGCAGAGGCAACAGATGTCCCAGGTCATATCCATATGACAGGGCTTCACAAAATCGAATCTGGGCTGGAATCAGAAGATCATCGGATGACCGGTATCCATTTAAAAAACAGGCATACAGGCTGCCATATTCCTGAATGACCCGTTTGATGGCTGACAGGAGATCAATCAGATCGGTGTCACAGGCAAACCGGTGGCAAAAACCCTGAAACCGGGCTTTCAATTCGTTTCTCGAAACCGAAAGCAAAAAATCATGGGGCGATGGCCCCATGACATCCAGCACAGCCGCAACACTTTTCAAAATCTGGGCGACACGGCCATAAGCCAGGCTGGATCCGATCAACCCGGCAATTTCACGATCTTTGAGACATTCATAGCGATACAGAAACTCAAGTGGATCCGGATGCACCATTTCCCGGCGATTGACGGCGATGTACAGATCCTCCAGCCAGGCCTCAATACGATGCGGTAATGGTAAAACCGGCATAGTTTGATCCGATGCCGTTGGCTGTTTGGGGTTATCGGAATGCACTGATCAGACTAAAACGGGATATCATCGTCACCAGGCGGCGGCGGTTGATTTTTCATTCCGCCACCATAGTTTCCGCCACCACCGCCAGCGCTCGGACCGGGAACACTCCCGCCGCCATATCGTTGTCCATGATCATAATCCGGATTGGGGGCTCTTCTGGATTCGGCGGGCGCCGATCCATCCCTGGAACCCAGAAACTGAACATCGGCCGCCACAATTTCAGTGGTGTATCGTTTCACACTGTCTTTGTCCACCCACTCGCGGGTTTGAATCCGGCCCTCGATATAAACCTGCTTTCCTTTGGACAGATATTCTCCGCAGATTTCAGCCAGCTTCCGATACGCAACAATCCGATGCCATTCCGTTCTTTCTTTTTTTTCTCCTGTATTTTTGTCTTTCCACTCTTCAGATGTGGCCACCGAAAAATTGGCAATAGCGGTCCCGTCAGGCGTATATTTTAGTTCCGGATCCCGACCCAGCCGACCGATAATAATCGCTTTGTTAACGCCGCTCATGGCATTCCCCTTTGACAATAAGGTTTAAACAGATGAAGTAAATCTTCAGATCAAAAACATATCGTTTTGGTAAATGGTTATTCGGCTAAATACAAAAAAGCGGGAACAAAGTCAAACTATGCAGTACCTGAAAATTTTCCAAGGTCGGTCACCAATCAATTTATCGTCTCTGAAGCCCTTCGCGGCCGGCACAATCCGCGATGATTGGACTTAAAAGATCTTGAATTTATACGGAATCAGGTGTATATGACAGCTCTTGATTTTCTGGATATTCCGGCCTCTGACGGACAGGCATTCGGGCCAGTCCGCAGTTCAAATCCACACACAGTCAAATGGTGCCATGTTCCATGTCGGTCATTTTTCAAACCACGCTGCTACTGGTGGCATCCAATCTGTTCATGACGTTTGCCTGGTACGCCCATCTGAAAAATATGAGCGGCAACCGCTGGTATGTCGCCGCCCTGATCAGTTGGGGAATCGCCCTGTTCGAATACCTGATTCAGGTTCCGGCCAATCGGATCGGCTACACCCAACTGTCTTTGCCCCAGCTCAAAATTCTTCAGGAAGTGATCACGCTTTCCATTTTTGCGCCGTTTGCAATTTTTTACATGAATCAGCCACTCAAGCTGGATTATCTGTGGGCCGGACTGTGTCTGATGGGCGCAGTGTATTTCATTTTCCGGTCCTGACAAACGATCATGAATCAGTCCAGATGGTTCACCGCAATAAATGAAAATGACATGTACCTTTTTATTCTGACTTCTGTCTTCTGTCTTCTGTCTTCTGCCTTCTG
>DFZE01000162.1:0-37493 GCA_002382065.1 Desulfobacteraceae bacterium UBA4064 | reverse complement strand
CTTCTGACTTCTGACTTCTGCTTTTCCATTTTCACGGTATAAAAATGTTTGTGCCATTGCAAAATCAGGCAGCCATCAACAGAATCATTCCAATGACAACGGATGACCCGATACCGATGGGAATGGTCCATCTGAGAATATCGCCTTCTTTCCCAACAGCGTCACACATGGGGGCTGCAATGGCGATTTTGAACGGGGATGAAATTGATCCGATCGATGCGCCTACAGCCATGCCGGAGACACCCCAAGAAGCCCTGCCGCCTGAATCTGAAGCTGACCAAACAGCATCAGGGACGCCACCCCATAACCGGTCAAAAATGTGCCCACCCACCCCAGGACGGGGACGAAAACCGGATAAAAACTGCCGGTGTATTGCTTCAGTCCTTCTGACAGCAGATAAGGGATGTGCAGAGTCTGATCCAGATTGAGAAAATTGTCGCTGTATCCGGAATAGGCGATAATCTGCCCCATTGCGCCAAAAAGCGCCATTGACAAAGAGGCCCGCCATCCTTTTCGGAAACCGGCGTGGATCACCTTCACGACCTGCTGCCGGTTCAGTCGGAACAGTCTGGCGGTCAGCCCGGCTGCCAGAAACAGGTACAGATATGCAGAAAACAATGGTGTCAGGGTAATGGTATGTACGGGAATGATCCGAAAAGAAAAGCGAAGCTGTTCAAATGTCACTGTTTTCAATATGGGGACCGTATTGACCAGAAGAAGGGCGGCCATCATGAATGCAAACGGTGACAGATCCAGCCATGACGGCTGACAGCCATATTCCGGAGCCCCATTCGAATCAGAATCAGGACGACTCCCAGTCCGCCGATCATCCCGGACAGGGATGGTCCGGCCAGATAAACCGTTGCCAGTGCAATGCCGGATACGATCAGGCCCGATCCCAGGGAGAGTAGCAGTTGGTGACCGAATTCCATTCCGTCATCTTCGGATCCTTTTAAAAAAAACGGGAAACCGGCTGCCATCATCAAGGTGGCCGGTATCGAGAGCCACGCCACCGGAATTGCCAGAGCCTGAATCGACAATCCCGTAATCAGAGAGTGAACGGCAATGATCATGCCGGATAATTCCAGGGTCATCATGCCGGCATATCCAATGATGGACAGGGCCGCAGAACCGACCGGCAAAACACCACCGGCCCGCAGCATGGGGGCGGCCACCGGCTCGGCAATCACGCTGGCGCCTTCCATGAAATTGCCAACACCAATGGTGATCCGCAAATTTCGGAGAAACGAACTGGTGACGCCCTGCATGAACCAGTTGAGAATCCGGGTCAGTGATCCCGTGGCCATCAGCAGTTGACTGAGAAGAATGCCTGCAAATATGACCAGAAGAAGGGGAAGCGTTGTAAAAACACCATCCACAGCCGCCAGCACCGTAACCCCGATCGGGGTGTGAAACACCCAAACCGCCAGGAACAGGCTGTACAGGGCGCCATAAACCGACAGTGACAATGCCGATTGTTTGAACCCCACAGCCAGCAGAGTCAAGACCAGAACCGGAGACCAGCTCCACAGAAACAGACCGGTGTCTGTCATGAGCGCATTCTCTGATTATACACAGAGATTCAGGCCGTGGCCACTTTTCAGATTGACCAGCCCGTCTTCACAGATACGCAGATAGGGAATGGCGGCAGTCGTCAGGGTTACCAGTGTCAGAAGCGGATCACGGAAGATAACCCCCATACCGGTCAGTATCCTTTTGATATGTTCCTGGGAATCGGCCATTTCCCCTGCAGATGACAGGGACATGATCCCCAGGATCGGCAGGGCCAGCTCGGCCAGAATTTTCTCCTGGTTGCAGACGACAGCCCCTCCATGGAGTTCCCGAATGCGGTTGACTGCCGCAGCCATATCGGCATCGGAAACCCCCACCACAATGATATCGGATGTATCCCATGCCGCGCTGCACGCAAACGCGCCGGATTTGAGACCAAACCCCCGAATGAATCCAACACCTGTTTTGCCCGGATTATGGGTTCGGTCAATGGCGGCAACCTTGATGATATCCCGATCCACGTCCGGCAGAAGCTGAGTGGCCTTTACCGGCATGAGCATATGCAGTTCCTGTGTCACCAGATCCGTGATCTGATCGATGACCCGGATGGTGACGTCATTGACCGGTTCTGTAATGGTGACCCGAAAATCCGATGGTTTGACTGTATCGGTCAGATGGATACTGTTTCTGCTGGCAACTGAAAATTCGTGGAATCGGGGCTCAACCATCAATCTGCTGTTTTCGACAATCACCTGGCCCCGGCTGATCACGGTTTCCGGTTTGATGACATGCGGCTCCGGAATGAGGACCATATCGGCCTGCCTCCCCGGCGCAATGCCGCCGATGAGATGATCCAGGCCGAAATGCTCCGCGACATTCAGGGTCGCCATCTGAACCGAAGTCACCGGGTCAAATCCACAGTCAATGGCTTTCTGAACAATAAACTCAAGATAGCCTTTTTCGATCAGATCTGTTGGTGTGACACCATCCGAGGTCAGAATCAGTCGCCTGAGCGAAACGCCCATGTTACGGATTCTGGAAATTGCATGCAGGTCCCGCCGGATGCTGCCTTCCCGAATCATGACATAAAGTCCCTGTCGAAGCCGGGTCAATACCTCTTCCGCGGTAATGGGTTCATGACAGGAAGATATGCCTGCAGCGGCATATGCTGCCAGTTTTTTGGCATTGACGCCTGCAGAATGGCCTTCCAGACATTTTCCGGCCAAAAGCGTTTTCTCAAACAGCGGTAAAAACCGTTCCGGTTCCTGAAGCACAGCCTGCCAATATGACTCCCCCATCCCGATCACCCGATCCTGGCTCAGCAGTCTGTCCAGATCGGCCCGGGAAATACCTCTGGCGGTTTGACTGATGGATGCCACGGCCGGTGCGGTAAACCACACCTTGACGGGTTGATTGGAAAGCGAGTCCATAAAATCCATGACGCCGTCATATCCCCCAACCGGATACGTTTCCAGGGTTTCGGTAATGATGGATGTCGCGCCGCTTTTCATGGCAAATGGCAAAAATGCGACCGGACTCAGCATCCACGCCAGATGGGTATGCCCTTCGATAAATCCCGGAATCAGGGTTTTTCCATCCGCATCCATGACAATCGTCTGATCCCCGATCATATCCTGAACAAATTCACCAACACCGGCAATCCATTCTCCCTTGATGCCGACAGCGGTATTCTTCAGGATTTCACCCGTATAGACATTCATCAATCGCGCATTGATGATCACCCTGTCCGCTTTTTCAACGCCCAGGGCGGTTTGGATCAACTGCATGGAATTGCGGCCTGCCATCAGGCCTGGCGATTTGACTGACTTCATTGTGGAAAACTCCTGTTGATTTTCAGGTTTTGATCCGTCTTTCGTAACTACGCAGGTATTCAGAATTACGGAGCCTTGTCTCTTTTTTTGATCGACCTGATTTTTATTTCAGCCTCCCGGGCCAGATCTGAAGACGGTGCAAGGGCAACAACTTTTTGAAACGCTCCGATCGCCTTGTCCGGTTGACGATTTTCCAGATATGCTGAACCCAGATCATACCAGATATCCGCGGCCTGGGGCGCATTTTTCACCGCATCCTCCAAAAATGATATGGCGGAAGCCAATTTCCCCTGAGCCATGTGGGTTTTGGCAAGGCCTTTCAGGGCTATCGGAAATCCGGGCAAAATTTTCAGAGCCTTCTGAAAATAGGATTCAGACCGGTCATAGTTCTGTTTATGGTAATAACAAATTCCCAGATTGGTCAGCGGATAATGCGGGGTGGCATAAAGAAGATCATTGGTAATGGCCTCAAAACAGGATATGGCTTTGTCATAGTCTTTCAGGTTCATGTACACCGTACCCAGGTTGTTCATGGCCGGTGCATAATCCGGCTTCAGTTGAATCGCTTTCTGAAAATATTCCATTGCGGTATCGGGTTTGTTTTTGGCCAGATAAGCCAGTCCCAGATCGTTTTGAAGAAACGGATCGTCGGCATAAATTTTTTCTGCATTCAGAAATTCTTTCAGTGCGGCTGTCACATTGCCCTGGGCCAGATAGGCCTCGCCCAGATTGCGATAGGACGCACTCTGTTTTTGAGTTTCCTTGAGATTCGCCGCGCACGATGTCAGCATCCAAAAAAATGCTGCAAAACAAATCAGAACAGGTTTGTTGCACATAATGACCCTTTTTGAACATGGGGGGGAACAATCAGCTCAAGACCATCCTGTATCAGGGCATTGGCCGCATTCTGATCCAGGTGTTCCATCAGGACCAGTTTATCCGGAAAATTTGACCTGAGAATCTGAAAGCCGGGTAATCCGGAAGGATTGGCCGGATAGGGATGAATGGTGATCGATGGACTTCTGGATTTGTTGATGGCAATGAACAGTTTTTCTATAACAACTGTTTCCGTATCCGAATGCTGAATGGGCGCCAGGTTGAAACCGCTTGATTGAAGCGCGGCTTCGGCATCGCCGGAAAAATGACCAAAGTCGAATACAACCGGCATCCCGTCCGGAATATCGATCAGGTTGGCCAGGGTGGTGATCTGAACACCCGCATAGGGGAAACTGATTTCCACCCGGGGATGCCATGCCAAACCCAGGCTCGATATGATTGCTTCTACAAAACGTTTCCGGGTGTTGGCATGGATACAGATGATGCGGCCGGGTATCTTGTCCCCGGTTGCCAGTGCTGGTGGAACAGATATTTTTTCATGATACATTTCGGGGAGCGTCGGCCGGATTCTGGCCTGAATCGCCTGAAGAATGCGGTTCATGTCTGTCGGCAAAGGCAGATCTATCGTGAAGAGATTGGGCCAGTATCGCTCTATGGTCAACAGTTCGGCGGACGGAATACCGCGATCCAGATTGAACAGAATCCGATAGCCATCCCGTAAATCCATCATGGGGAATTGTTTGAGATCCAGTTGGAAATCCGGCAAACCGTCCCGGGGGAAAAAAAAGTCACCCGTCTGAAATAATTTGGCATGAAGTACGTTGGCGGCCTGCTGAAACGGGTTTTCGATTTTTGCCGGTCGCTGTTGTGACGGGGCCGGCTGCGTTAGGGATATGGTGATTCGTTGGCCGGGATAAATCCGGTTGATATCCGTTACAAGAGGATTCTGGATTTGAAATCGTTTCAGTAATTCCTGCAGCCTGCTTTTTCCATGAAACCGCATCAGGATGGTGGACAGGTTGTCACCAGGCTGCACAACATATTCACGCGTTTCATCTGTGGACGGCGTGACACCGGCTTCGGAAATCGTGACCAGGGGAAGGGTGACAAACCCGTCCGTCAGATCCGGATAGATATCCGATGAGACAAACCGGAGCGGAATGAGAATTTCCTGACCTGGCTGAATGGCATCGATGTTCTGAATTCCGGGATTGATCCGGTGGAATAATTTCAAAAAATCGGAATAATCCACAATGGCCAGCTCACCCTTCTGACGAAACAGGGAAGGCAGTCCGGCTGGGTCATTTACGCGGTGGATTTCACAAAAAACATGGCGTTCGGTATCCCGTACGACACGGTACGGTTTTGACAGCAGCATGGCCTCTGAATTGATGGCAATCCACATGAAAACCATCAGGCAGAGGCCGATGAGGCATTTTCGGTAACTATGGAAAATGACTATACCGGATGAACAGGCCATCAGGATGTTGGTTCAATCTGGAGTTGTTTGGCAATATCCCTGGAAACGCCATTGACAAATAACGCAAAATCCGCTGCATCGAGCGGTTTTCCCGGGGCCGGATATTTCAGAACGGATTCCGGCTTGACCAGAACAGGATGATTCATCAAATCGGGATTGGGCACAATTTCAAACTCGGCCGGGAATTCCCGGCTGAAATACATGTCCTGAAATCCGGAAAATTTCAGGGCATGGGCGGTGGAATCCAGAACCGCGACATCATTTGACGTCACATATCCTTTTTCAACAGACTTCAGAAGACCCGCCAGACATTCACCGCCGTGGGTGCAGGCAATATGCCCATTCCGGTTGGCCATGAGCTGGCAGTCCATAATCGATTGCTCGGGTACATGAACAAAATACACATGTTGTTTTCCCGACACCTGGTTATACCGGTTCACCAGATGAATGACCCGCGGCATGGATACCGGATTTCCGATCATGGCCGCCTGAGCCACACTGGATTGGACCGTTACCGGAACAAATTTCCGGAGGGATTCATCGGGTTGTGAATAATAGCGGTAAACCGGGTCGGCATGAGTGGACTGAACGCCTATGATTCGGGGAAGGGATGTAATGACACCGGTTTCATAAAATTTCAGGAAACCGTTCATGACTGCGGTGATGTTTCCGGCATTTCCAATGGGAACCACAATGACCTTGTTATCCATATCATATTCGAAATCCTGCGCGATTTCATATGAATAGGATTCCTGTCCCAGAATTCGCCATGCGTTTTTGGAATTCAGCAGGGCCACATTGTAGGCTTCTGACAATGCCTCGACCACTTTCATGCAGTCATCAAACACACCGGGAATTTCAAATACCCGGGCCCCGCTGCCCAGAGGTTGGGACAGTTGCTGGGGCGTCACTTTTTTATGCGGCAGCAACACCGCAGATTTGACATGGGGTTGCAGATAGGATGCATAAAGCGCCGCGGAGGCCGATGTGTCGCCAGTGGAGGCGCATACGGCCAGAACATCCGACAAATGCCCCTGACCCAGCAGAAACCGGATGTAGGAAAGCGCGCTGGCCATGCCCCGGTCCTTGAATGAGGCGCTGGGATTCTGGCCGTCATTTTTAAAATAAAAGCGGAGGCCCGCCTGATTCTGCATCCAGGAATTGGCCTCGATCATGGGGGTATGGCCTTCACCCAGATACACTATGGACTCAAGCGGCATGACAGGGCCGATAAATTCATGATACCGGTAGATCCCTTTCAGGCTGGGCAGGGTGAGCAGCTTCCGGTAATCAAAGATGTCCCGCCAGGTGGAACCCGGGATTTTTTTCAGATTTTCAAAATTTCCATCCTGAAGCATCAGGACCTGTCCACAGTCCGGACAGGTGTATAAGAGTTTGACGATGCCAAATTCATGGCCACATCCCAGGCATTGATAAAACATGCCATCGCGGGGTGCCGGAAGGACCATATTTCGGATGAATTCGGGAAGGGATTCAATTTTCATGGGGTGATGGCCTCCATTCCCCCCATATAGGGTCTGAGTGCTTCGGGAACGATGACCGAGCCGTCTTTCTGCTGATAATTCTCCAGAATGGCCGCCACGGTTCGGCCAACAGCCAGACCGGATCCGTTCAGGGTGTGGACCAGTTCCGTACCCTTTTTGTTTTTGCGTTTCAACCGGATATTGGCCCGTCTGGCCTGAAAATCCTCGAAATTGCTGCATGACGAAATTTCCCGGTACACGCCCTGAGCCGGCATCCAGACCTCGATATCATAGGTCTTTGCAGATGAAAACCCCATGTCACCAGTGCAGAGTGTCACGACCTGATAGGGAAGATTCAGTCGCCTCAATATTTCTTCGGCATTTTCCCGAAGGGTTTCGAGTTCATCATAGGAGGTTTCGGGCCTGGAAAACTTGACCAGTTCCACCTTGTTGAACTGATGCTGTCGAATCAGACCTCGCGTATCCTTGCCATATGATCCGGCTTCGGACCGGAAACAGGGGGTATATGCCGTGTAACAAACCGGCAGCCGGTCTTCATCAAGGACCTCGCCCTGATGAATGTTTGTAACCGGAACCTCTGCTGTGGGAATCAGGTAATACTCCCATCCTTCCAGCTTGAACAGATCCTCTTCAAACTTGGGCAGTTGACCCGTATGGGTCATGCTGGTCCGGTTGACGATAAACGGCGGCAGCACCTCGGTGTAACCATGACCGGCGGTGTGCGTATCCAGCATAAAGCTGATGAGAGATCTTTCCAGTCTGGCCCCGGCGCCAAAATACAGGGGAAATCGCGCTCCGGTGATTCGGGAAGCCCGTTCAAAATCAAATATCCCCAGATGCTCGCCGATGGTCCAGTGAGGCAGTGGCGTAAAATCGAATTCCGGCAGTGAACCAACGGTTTTGAAAACCGGATTATCCATACTGTCTTTGCCGATGGGAACCGATGCATGGGGAATATTGGGAATTTCCATCAGGATGGCGATGACAGCCTGTTCATTTTCATCCAGGATTTTTTCCAGGTCCTTGATTTTTGAACCCACATCCCGCATATTTTGCATCAGGGTTTCCGGTTCCTCCCCGGCTTTTTTCAGTTGGGAAATCCGGTCGGAAACCGTATTGCGTTCTCTTCGAAGGTCTTCAATTTCCAGCAGTACCGCCTTGCGTCTGACATCACAGGCTTTCAGGGTTTCCAAATCGACGGATTTTCCCCGATCTGACAGGGATTTTTCGACGATGGATAAATTTTGTCTGACAAACTTGATTTCCAGCATATTTATACCTATAGTGTCAAGTTAATGTATGATATGAATTCTGGTCTGAAACATGCATGGGTTTGTACCCATATTTTGGGCCCAAAAACTTTTTTTTCGGGCAATCCATATCGCTTTCAAGATGATGATTTGGCGAAGGCTGCAGGAAGAAAATCGTACGGTTACCCCTACATCCCCAAGCGATATAGACTTTCAGAAAATTAATTTCGCAAGGCAGCAGGGAAGGAATAGGCCTTTGTTCGGCCATTCCCGACCGATAACGCAGCGAAATTATTTTTCTGAAAGTCTATAACAGACCCCAAATCGGTATCTTGAAGGCTGTATCAAACACAATTACAGGTTACACCTATCCCTGTTCTGTGTAGCAGGGCACTCTGGTTTAGTCAACGACAATATGGCCAGAATTGGTGGCGCAATCTGTTCCATCACTTTCATCAGGAGCTTACGGTATGGATGACATCAAGCAGACCAAGGCCAGAATCCGGAATGAAATTATTGCAGCTTTGGAATCTCTGTCGGAAAGTGAAATTGAAACCAGAACCCAGATTATTGAAGCCAGGCTGTTTGATTTTGCCAAT
This sequence comes from Desulfobacteraceae bacterium UBA4064, assembly GCA_002382065.1. Lineage (GTDB taxonomy): Bacteria > Desulfobacterota > Desulfobacteria > Desulfobacterales > Desulfatirhabdiaceae > UBA4064. The sequence continues at coordinate 28,478 of DFZE01000162.1, read as the reverse complement.
TTTTATGAAGCCAAAATTTTGCTGATGTTCATCGACCGGCCCTATGATATCAAAACCGGATCGATCATACGAAAATGCCGATCGTTTCATAAAATTATTGTTCTGCCCGCCTTTGAACCCCAGAAATTTAAAACCAGGCTGTACAAGGTGGATAACATTGACCGGGATCTGCATATCGGCCCAAGGGGGTGTCTGGAACCCAATCCATCCCGATGCAAAGAAGTCCCATTGGAATGCCTGGATATCGCGATTGTTCCAGGCATTGCATTTGATGAAAAAGGCGCCAGGCTGGGGTATGGCGATGGGTATTACGACAGACTTCTTCCCAGACTGCCTTCAACCACCCGAAAGGTGGCCGTCGGATTTGAATCCAAAATATTGCCGCATGTTCCCATGGAATCCCATGATCGGCATGTGGATATTGTGGTGACAGAAGAAAGAACCATTTTCAAGATCTGATTCGGCCTGGGCATGAGCGTTTACCGTGAAAATAGTAGGGGCGAACCTCTGTGTTCGCCCTCATTATCTCAAAAATTCCGCTGATGTACACAACACCTTCATGTCGGAAACAAACGCATCGGCATTTTCTTCGAAACCGGAAACACTGGAACAGCAATCCGTTATCAGATGAATCTTTCGAATGGTTTCGGCTGAAAGGTTGGCTACAAAGTCGCGGGCGGTATTGGCCACACAATGACTGAGGGCTTCTCCGGTAAAGCCAATAACATCAAAAGATTGAAGATCATCCAGAAGAATGGCGTTCAACCAGGTCTGCGGATCAGTCGGATCGGGCACATCCGCCTGAATTGCAGAATAATGTTCGGTTTGGATATTGCTTCCTTTTGTCAGCCAGTTGACAACCGCCGGCCGGTCTTCCCATTTTAGAAGCGCCTGGCACACTGGGTCCGCTACAGTATGTCCCAATGTTCCAATCAGGCAATGCTCCGGCCAGATACATAGCCGATAGCGTCCATTTCGCTCAAGTTGCTCCGTATAGTCCAGAACACGCGCATGCAGCGATGGATCAAATGGCATCCATGCCCCATCACGTACATCTTCCCGGGTGATAATGGTAAACGGCAATGGCCGCTCTCCGGCCGCATTCCGCCAGAAAATGGGGTTTGCAACATGAAGCCGGTGATGACTGTCCAGCGTGACGTGGATTTTGTCCAGTTTTGACCCCACCCGGTCGATCATGGCTCCCAGCCGAATGACATCCTGATCCGCGCCGGGCACAAACAGGGACCCGTCCGGGTGGCAAAAATCCCTTTGCGGATCAATAATCAACAGACATGCCTTCATTACTTATCTTTCCTGTTCTGCAATTGCACTTGCCGCCTTACCGGTTTGCTTTCAGCATGGATTCAGTTCTTTTTCCAGTCTGAGCAGATTTTCTGTCTGCCCCACGGCGATAACCGTTGAACCGGCCTCGATTCGGGTTTCAAACGACGGGTTGAAATTCATCTCGCCATTTTCATTTTTGATGGCAATGATGATCAGATTGAAATCCTGCCGAATTCTCGAATCCTTGAGCATTACGTTGACCAGTTTGGATTTTTCACTGACCGGTATTTCTTCCATCTGAATATCTTTTCTTTGATAGGTCAATGCAAAATCCAGAAAACTGGTGACAGTTGGCCGGATGATCCGCTGTGCCATGCTGGTCGCACCAATCTCATTGGGCGACACCACGGATGTTGCGCCGGCAGCCATCAGTTTCTTCTGGCTTTCTTTCTGTGTGGCCCTTGCCATGATAAACAGATCGGGTTTGAGTTGTCTGGCGGTCAGCACCAGAAACACATTGTCAATATCGGTCCCCAGCGCAGCCACCAGTCCACGGGCGCGTTGAATTCCGGCTTTCATCAAAACTGTTTCATCCGCAGAATCTCCCCAGATATACGGGATGCCATCTTCCTCCATGACATGGACCAGCTTTTCGTCTTTTTCTATCGCCACCAGATCAAGTGGTTTATGCCGGATATGGGCACACAGCACACGCCCGATCCGGCCATAGCCGCAAACAATATAGTGATTTCTCAGCTTTTCAATTTTTCGATCCAACCGTTTTCTCCCCAGAATCGCCCGAATGCGGCCCTCAACCATGAACTGAATGATCGCGGCGCCAAGATATCCCAGAAAACCCACACCGACCAGAATCAGAAACATGGTGTAGATACGGCCGATCCGGCTCAATGAATGAACTTCTCCATATCCGATGGTCGCCAGTGTGATGACGGTCATGTACAGGGAATCGATCAGGTCCCAGTCTTCGATCAGCACATATCCAAGCGCGCCGCCCATAACCAGGGCAACCAGCGCGAGCACATATCCGATAAACGCCCGTCCGGTGTTCATGAATTCGGTGTCATTCGATTATTGTTTTTCGTTATATCGCTAGATCCAAAGGCAAATCGCTGATATCACGTAACCGGTTTCCATCGATCATGGTGGTCAGCATATCCAGTTGATCCGGATTGTTTATGGTCTCAATTGCCTTAATGAGTTCCGGAAGAGCAAAATGATACACACAATCCAGATCGCCGGTTCCAAGAGCCAATGCCGCAATCCGTGTGGGAAGTGGTTCCGCCGTTACAGCCATGATATGGGGAAGCGGTCCTTTACGATTACGTATTAAATTAAGGGCTTCTGTTCTTGTGTTTTGCGACCTGTCACTTCGAATGGTCCATTTGCAGGAAATGCTGGCATGAAGAATTGGAAGCGGCGGCTTATAATTGGCGAGTCGAAGCGGGGAATATTTTGCTATGTGTGCAATGTCATCAACAATTGGTCTCTTACAGTTGATCTCTTCATCAGAAACAGGATGTCTGGCAATGACAATATCTGGCTTCACCATGTAATCAGTCCCAATTGCTGATGCAAGCGCCTGATCTTTAATAACGATGTCAGCCAATCGAGACAGATGTGCATATTGAACAAATCCTGAAATGGATGTGTGTGAAATCAAATATCGCCAGTTGCCTGGTCGTAGATGTCCCAGATGGTCAAAAATGCTTTGAATAAATCCACAGATCAGGCTTTCAAACAGTCCGCCAGCAGTCTGTTCGGAAATGGAATTTATTCCAATCGGCTGGCCGATAATTTCCACAATTCCCTTGGCAATTTTACGGCTTGACCGATTCCCGCTGTCCGAAAAATTTGGATAAGATTCACCAGTGTTATCGTGCCTGTTGTATATCAGTTGCGAGCATATTTTCTTATGAAGGATTTGACGCTGTTTTTGTATTTCCATAAATTATTTTAGTAGTTGTTTCGGGTTTGTAAAAGCCAATCACATATTCCTGATGCATTCGCTGTTGAATTTGTGAATCGATATCAATTTTATTGCCAGCAGGCATCATACGCCGGTTACGGTCAAGATTTCTGATTCCGATGGTAGGAACCATAAATCCCAGCGCCTTACCGATATCAGCCAAACATTCAGCAGTTTCTGTACTTCTGCCTCTCATTATTGAATTGCCAACCACAACCACGGCGGCTTTCCCGGGTTTTAAAACACGAAACATTTCTGAAAGTGTTCGGGACATTTCTGAAAAATATCGATGTAGCACTTGTCCTTTTTTGTCATCTAACAATTTTATTTCATTAATAATTCGATTTGTTTTCAAGGGAACAGGCTCAAACTGGAATTTTGAGACACCATCAGATCCAATATATTCTTTTCGTTTCTTTCCCAGTTGATTGATCGAATAGCCCATCCATGCAAGTGAAAATTTATGGGCACGCATATAATCAATCGCATTGGATGCATAGGGAGGAGATGTCACAATGAGATCAACCGAATGATCACGAAGTGGAATTGACTGGGTGTTTGCAAAAAGAATATTTGCGGTTGATCGAATGGATGGCTCGAATCTGATGATTCCTTTTAAATTTTGAAGAACCCTTTTTTCAAAGTCGGCAAAAACAGATCTCATGTTTTTGGTAAGATTTTTCAATTTTTCTAAATCATGACCGGATTCAGAATCAAGAATCATTTTATTTCCATCCGGTAAAGCGATCATTTTGGCACGATGCGGTCGGGTATGTCCCAAATCCAATGCCAGGGATACGCCGCCGGATTTGGTGATGATGATTGATGAAAAGGCCAGTTGAAAAAATTCTCTGATATCCGGTTCCGGAATGACATTGATCAATTCAATCAAAGAGAGCAATTCGATTTGCGTGTTCTCTGTAAACCAGTAATCGAAAAATTTACGGGATGACGAATCAAAATCACCATCCAGAACCTGTTTTAAGCTGGCTTGATTGTCCCGTACCATGGTTTTGGCTGTTTCGATCACATCGCGCATTCGAATCAAAATTTTTGAAAAATGGTAGGGGCTGGTTTTAACCTTTGAAATTAAAATAGCCAGCGGATCAATATCCATGCCAATGCTATGACGATTCAGTAAAAAACCCTCAAGCACTGCTGTTCCGGAACCCATCATGGGGTCCAAAAATATATCACCAGTCCGGGTCAGGTTCTCAATAAATAATCGGGGCAACTGAGGTGGAAACTTGGCAGGAAATGAATGAAAATTATGGGAGCTGCAACCTTTATTCGAATCGGTATGGAAATCAAGATTCTGGGACAACAATGTCTTCAATCTGTTAAAGTAAGAATCGTCACAGTCTGATGATTCATATCGACAAGGAATTCCCAATTTTAATTGAACAATCATTTTTCTCCGGAATTTATGCCGATTACATCCGTTTTAAGGATAGTTGATGAAGATTTTGGCTTAATTTGAGATAAATATATTGATTTATGAACTGTGTCAATTGAACAGATTTTGAAAAATAGGGAATAGAAGGTTATTTCATACGCAGTATCATTTTTGATTTCACGGATGAAATCCGACCACTGGCACGACCGTCCGTTATCCGTTTTTGCGGGCCAACGGAACACAATGAATCCCGCTTCCTTCGCGCCCCGGACCAAAACACAGATTGTCTGACAGGCAGGATGACCTGCTTCGATCACCGGCCTTCCAGCGGTTGACCAGCGATGGTTCCCGGATGAATGGCCGGCTCATGGAGATATAATCGACAAGCCCTTCATGGACCAGATTTTCGGCAACTTCAAATGACCGGATGCCGCCCACCAGCATTAACGGAATTTTGATGCACTGCCTGAACGCGCGGGCATCCTCCCTGAAATAGGCCTCTTTTTCCAGGGTGTTTATACCCGGCCGGCTGGGCGACAATTTGCCCCCGGTCAGCAGTCCGCCACTCAGTTCGATGGCATCGATACCGGCCTTTTCCAGAAGTACGGCAGCTTTTGAAGCATCTTCCAGTGTCAGTCCGCCCGATGCATAATCCTGGCCATTCATCTTGATCAATACCGGGTAATCTGAACCAAGTGCCTGTCGAATGGCCTGAACAATTTCCAGATGAATGCGGACCCGGTTTTCAATACTGCCACCGTAATCGTCCCTGCGGCGGTTATAAATGGGGGACAAAAACTGACTGAGCAGATAGCCGTGGGCTGAATGCAGCTCAACCCCGTCAAACCCGGCCAATTTTGCCCGTTTGGCTGCCTGAACATAGGCATCAACAAGCTCGGGAATATCTTTTGCCGTGATTTCGTTTCGGGGTGTTTTACCAAGCCCGTCATAGGCCGATGCAACAACAGCAGGCTCGCCTGTCAAATGTGCTGGGGCAAACGTGCCGGCATGCGCCAGTTGAACGACAATTTTCCCACCGGATTCATGAACCGCCGAAACCATTTGGCATAGTCCATCCACATGATCATCTGAATGAATGCCGAGTTGCCAAGGGCCTGCCTGACCATCCTTTCGAACATAGGCATGGCCGGTGATGATCAGGCCCACGCCGCCTTTGGCCAGCGTGGTCATGGCGTCTGTCAATTTTGGCGTCACGGCCCCTTCCGGAGTGGCCATTCCTTCCCAGGTGGCGGACCGGACAAACCGGTTTTGCAGCGTCAAGCCATTGATGGTGGTTGTTTCAAATAAACAGCTCATTTTCAAATCTCCATAACATTGTAAACAGGGCTCTTGCCGGACTGGTTTTCAGATGACTCAACCAAGCCCCTGTATGTTTTGTGATACCTGTATGTTACATCATATGGTCGAAACGATGATCAAGACGGATAATTTAGCCTGTCGATGGGCCAAACACAATCAAAAAGTCAGGGGGGCCACTGCATATTCAGAATGAGGCAAAATGGACACAATCTGACCGGTAATGATTTACGCAACAGTCGATGATGTGCTATAAATTTTCAGATAAGATTTTTGGATGCGTGATCGGTCGGGGGATAGCCGGAAGATTTCAAGGCATCAGCCGCAAAAAAACGCCTATCCCCATTGCCGCCTTGTGAAATGAATTTTCTGAAAGACTTTGGCGCGCGTGTCTGGGAAGGCGAAGAGGGCAGGCCGTTTGGCAGAATTCAGGCGTGTCGTTGTCCGCATGGAATGGTCGTTGACAGGGCCTCATGGATCTGTTCCAGGATCGCGCACCGGTCGATACAGTGGGGCAGATGCTCCTGGCGATGACAGTCTTTGCAGGGGCTTTTGACCAGATAACCAATTTCAAAATCAAATCGGTATGTAAATTTTTTATGTTTTGGGGTATAGTCTGATTCCACGATCGCTACCGTAAAGATGCCGGTTTTGGGTTTAGGCTGTCGGAATGAATCATGAGCAGTTATGGCTTATAGCGAAAACCTGAAAATATCTTTCCCTGGTTCATCCATTTATCATATGATGATATGCAGAACAAGGGGCTTGATAGACCATACAGATTTCCAGGAGTGTTTGCATGAAAGAAAAAGGGGTGTCGCGGTCCGTTCCCATCCGGGGAACGGTTACGGGTTATGTTCTGATTTTGTTTTTGATCACGGTTGTCGCCAATTATTTTGGATTCCAATGGCTGACAGACCGGCTGTCAGCCATTTCGGTATCTCCGGATACCGTCAATGCCGCGGATGCCATCCGCTTGCACCTGGATTTCATCAAAATGAAACTGATTTTCTGGATTGCGCCTGCTTATGCCGGTTTTCTTCTGGTCTGGGGCAGTCTGTTTTATCGATCCATACAAAAACGCCTGAACATCGCACCGGCTCCGGCTTCTTCCAAAAAGGAATCAACACCCCTGGCTTCCCCGGAACCCTCGGCGGTTGACCGGGAGACCCGGGAAAATCATGATCGCCGCATGTTCCTTCATCTGCTGGGCCTGTTTCAGCGGGAAGGGCGCCTGGTGGATTTTTTTAATGAAAATCTGGACAGTTACGATGATGCCCAGATCGGTATTGCGGTTCGAAGCATTCATGAAAGCTGCCAGAAAGTCATGGAACGCTTTGTCAAAATCCAGCCGATACTGGAACAGGAAGACGGCGAGTCGATTTCCCTGTCCCGGGGGTTTGATACCAACATGATCAAGCTGATTGGAAATGTATCGGGTGAGCCTCCATTTCAGGGTGTTATCCGGCACAGGGGATGGAAGGCCCGGAAAAAGGACATTCCCGAACTTTCCGGAGATCTGGATTCCACATTGATTGTCCCTGCCGAGGTTGAAATATCCGGGTTGCCATGATGCCGACATCTGAATACATCATCGGTATTGACCTGGGAACGACCAACAGCATTGTCGCCTGTATGCGCAACCCGTTGCAGGACCGGGAACCGTCTGAAATTCAAATCTTTCCGATCCCGCAGTTGACCGGTCCCGGTGTCATTTCCCGACAGGATATTCTTCCCAGTTTTTTATTGATCCCGGATGCCGCAGAACTGTCGCCCGAAGCGCTTCAACTGCCCTGGAACCGGGAAAATAAAATGGCTGTGGGAGAGTTTGCCCGGGACCGGGGTTCAGAAATTCCCAACCGGTTGATTGCCTCGGCCAAATCCTGGCTCTGTCATCCTCTGGTGGACCGGAATGCCCGGATATTGCCCTGGCAGGGATCCAATGACGCACTCAAACGATCTCCGGTTGAGGCATCCGCCGCCATCCTGAAGCATATCGTCGATGCCTGGAACCATGAGATGGCCACGACAGCAGACGGCATCGATGATCGGCTGCGGATGGAAGTCCAGGACATTCTTCTGACGGTTCCGGCATCGTTCGATGCGGTTGCCCGTGAGTTGACCGTAAAGGCCGCGGAAATGGCCGGCATCCGGAGCCTGACCCTTCTGGAAGAGCCACAGGCGGCGTTTTATGCCTGGATTGATACCTATGGCGACAACTGGCGGCGTACCGTGCGGAAAAGCGATCGGATTCTGGTCTGTGATATCGGTGGCGGAACCAGTGATTTCAGCCTGATTCAGGTGGGTGAAACCGATGGCGACCTGACACTCGAGCGGATTGCCGTGGGCAATCATCTGCTGGTTGGGGGGGACAACATGGATCTGGCGTTGGGATATGCCGTTGCCGGAAACATGGCACAAAAAAACATTCGTCTGGATGCCCGTCAGATGAAAATTCTCAGCCAGTCCTGCCGCAAAGGCAAGGAAACAATTTTGTCGGAAGACACACCGGACGATTATGTCATCACCATTCTGGGCCGGGGTCGGGGGCTGATCGCCGGCACCATTCAGTCCAGCCTGACACCCGAAACCGTCAATGAGGTTCTCCTCGACGGATTTTTTCCGGTCTGCGAATGGACCGATCCGGTTTCAACCCGGCAATCGATCGGCCTTCAGGAAATGGGACTTTCCTATGAATCCGATCCGGCAATCACCCGGCATCTGGCCACCTTTCTGCGTCAAAATTCAGAAACAGAAGACCGCCCTCTCCTGCCGACGGCGGTTTTGTTCAACGGCGGCGTCATGAAATCCCGGGCGCTTCGAAATCGGGTCCTGACGTGTCTGAAATCATGGGCCGATGCGACCGGGGGCGCGTCCATCCGGGAACTGCCCGGCATCGATCCGGACCGATCGGTGGCCCGGGGGGCAGCCCGTTATGGTCTGGTCAGAAGAGGGCGCGGCATTCGCATCCGCAGTGGGCTGAACAAAACCTATTATATCGGCATTGCCGCATCCATGCCTGCTGTTCCGGGAATGCCACAACCGGTCAAGGCCCTTTGTGTGGCGCCTTTTGGTATGGAAGAGGGGTCCCGCCAGGCCATCGAAGATCGGGAATTCGGTCTGATTGTCGGCGAAACCGCCCGATTTGATTTTTTGGGATCTGTCATTCGAAAAACAGATCAGGCCGGAGAAATTGTTGAATCCTGGGAAGATGATATCGATCCGGTGACTGGCATGGAAACGGCTCTGGATGGCAGGGCCGGTGACATGATTCCGGTCACGCTTGAAACGCGCGCAACCGAGACCGGAACACTGGAAATCTGGTGCATTTCCCGATTGGATGACCGCCAGTGGCGCCTGGAATTCAATGTTCGGGAAATGGAAACGGAATAAATTGCGATATTATCGAATCGGGTTGGTGCTGATTATTCAGATTTCACTGGTGATGGCCTGCGCATCGGCAATGACGGACGAACAAGCTGGCAAGCTTGACCGCGTCTTTAAACAAACCGGTCAGATTCGGGATGACGGACTGGATGAAATCAGCGGCATGGCCGCTTCGCATCGGGTGGACAATCAGTTCTGGGTGTTAAACGACAGTGGCAACCCGCCGGAGCTGTATGTGATCGATGTCACCGGCCAAGTGAAAGGAACGGTTCGTATCGACAACACGGCCAATGTGGACTGGGAAGATATCGGATCATTTACCGCAAATGGCAAACCCTATCTGATCATTGCCGATACCGGTGACAACCTGGCGGTACGGCCCCAGTCGCATCTGATTGTGATTCCGGAACCGGCGCATCCATTGCCCGAATCCGTGACCCCAACGGCGGTTCTGACCTTTCAGTATGAAGATGGTCCCAGAGACTGCGAGTCGGTTGCCGTGGAACCGTCCACCAACAAAATATTTCTGTTGAGCAAACGGGATCAACCGCCGCAACTCTATGAACTGCCACTTCATCTGACCGGTTCAACCGAAGTGATCACCGCACGCCGCGTGGGAAACATTCAGTCCATACCGATCCGAAAACCCGTTTATCCGTTTACGTCTTCAGGCGACTATAATACGGCCATGGATTTTTCACCCGATGGCAGACAGGCGGTTGTCCTGACCTACCGGGATCTGTTCATCTTTAACCGTCAGAAGGGTGAAAGCTGGCTTGTCGCCATGAACCGGCCGTATCTGTCATTTTCGCTGCCCGAAATCACACAGGCGGAATCCGTCTGTTTTTCCGTAAACGGGACAGCGGTTTATCTGACATCCGAGAAAATTCCGGCGCCCATTCTGAAAATTGACCTGAATACCAGAAGGCTTTCACAGCAGTAATGACTGCCCCATCCCGACCTCTTCCCCGGGAGGAGGGCGCCAACAGCAAATAGGCCTGTCCGCTTCTCAATACCCAATACTGAAAAAAGGAAAAAATGACAGCACAAAAACAACCTGCCAGTGACATGGTGAAAAAACAGACCCTCATCGGGGTGACTGTAGCGGCATTTGTCGCCGGATTTTTTTCTGGTGTCATGTTGACCGTGTATAAATCCAAAGACATACATACCGACGCCGGGGTTCATATGGCAGCCCAACAGCCCGAAACACCCCCATCCATGATTGCCGAACTTGAAAAAGCTGCAGAACAGCACCCGGATGATGTCACCGCATGGATTCAACTGGGAAATGCCTGTTTTGATGCCGGATTGCATGACAAGGCCATCGATGCCTATGAAAAAGCCCTGAAGATTGTGCCGGACAGTCCCAATGTCCTGACAGATATGGGAACCATGTACCGGAAAGCCGGAAAACTGGATCAGGCCATCGAGGCATTTGATCGGTCCATTGCGATCGATCCCCGGCATGAGCCGTCCCGATTCAACAAAGGCCTGGTGTTGATGCATGACAAAAATGACCCGAAAGGTGCGATTCAGGTGTGGGAATCCCTGCTTGAAATCAATCCGATGGCTCTGGCGCCCGGTGGGAAATCCGTTGATGAGCTGCTTCGGCATTTGAAGGAAGGGGAGGAAAAAAGGATGAAGACTGAAGGATGAAGACTGACCATTCTCACTACATACCACTCAATGGATAACTGGATTCTGCAGACCGGGCTGGCCGGTCTTTTTTTGATCAGCTTTCTGGCCGCAACCCTGTTGCCGCTGGGCTCGGAGGCTGCGGTGTTATTGCTGGCTGCATCCGGTTTTGATCCGATGGCGGTTCTGGTGGCGGCTTCCAGTGGGAATATTCTGGGTGCGACCGTGAATTATGGCGTCGGACGCTGGGGACGTCAAAAATTGAATGGATCAGCCAATTTGAAGTCACACCATCGATGGATTCAGGCGGAGAATGCGGTTCGTCGATGGGGATCTCCGATTCTTTTTTTTTCCTGGGCCCCGTTTATCGGAGACCCGCTTACGGTTCTGGCAGGTGTTCTGAAAATTGGCTGGATTCCGTTTCTGTTCTGGGTCAGTCTGGGAAAAGCCCTTCGCTATGGACTGCTTTTGAGCCATGAATTCATCACTTCTTGAAGTTCGCAATCTGAAAAAGTACCACCCGATTCGGGCCGGTATTTTTCAAAAAAAAATCGGGTATGTCCATGCCGTGGATGACATATCCTTTGCCATCCGGACCGGTGAAACACTGGGGCTGGTCGGCGAATCCGGGTGTGGCAAAACCACCGCGGGCAGAACCATTCTGGTTCTGGAAAAACCCACAGCCGGAAGTATCCATTTTATGGATCAGGACCTGTCGCGGCTGAAGCGGCGGCAACTTCGGGAAATTCGAAAACATGTTCAGATGATTTTTCAGGATCCCTATGAATCCCTTGACCCGCGCCAGACTGTCGGCGAAATATTGGAAGAGCCGTTTATCATTCATAACATCGGATCTTCAGAAGACCGGAGGAAATCCATTCGGGATCTGCTGGATCGGGTGGGCATGCCGGACAGTGCCATGAGCCGGTTTCCCTTTGAATTCAGCGGCGGCCAGAGGCAGCGGATCGGCATTGCACGCGCCATTGCCTTAAGGCCCAGTCTGATTGTCTGTGACGAGGCGGTATCGGCACTGGATGTATCCATTCAGTCCCAGATTCTCAATCTGCTTCTCGATCTTCAGGAGGAAATGGGACTTTCCTATCTGTTTATTGCCCACAATCTGGCTGTCGTCAAACATATTTCGGACCGGATAGCGGTCATGTATTCGGGTAAAATTGTGGAGATGGCTGACGCAGAGCGCCTGTATCAAAATCCGCTTCATCCCTACACCCGCGTATTGATCGCTGCCATACCGGTTCCTGATCCGGATGCCCCCAGAAAACAGCGGGCCATCGCCGGTGAGACACCCTCTGCGATTACCCCGCCTGCCGGATGCCGGTTTCATCCCCGGTGTCCGTATGCCATTGATATCTGCCATGTTGAACCACCGGAGCTGAAACCCCTGACGCCGGGTTTTGAAGATGATCATGTTGTGGCCTGTCATCGTGCCGCTGAAATTGAACGGGAATTTCGATGAAATGGATTTTAATCCGTGTGCTGAAACATAAGGTGGTGCGTAAAACCGTTCGGGAATTCGCCGAAACCGAGATTGGACCCCATGTCAGCGACATGAATCGGGAAGGCCGTTTTCCCCGGGAAGTGATCGAAACCATGCGGTCCCTGAATTATTTCGGTCTTCAGATTCCCAAAGCCTATGGTGGTGCGGACATGGACAGCATCAGCTATGCCATCACCATCGAGGAGCTGTCCCGCGTCAGTGCCGCCATTGGTCTGTGTATTACCGTACACAACAGTGTGGGGGCATTTCCCATTGTCCGGTTTGGAACGCTGGACCAGAAACAGCGGTTTTTACCGCATCTTGCCAGTGGCGAATGGATTGGGGCCTTCTGCCTTTCCGAGGCCAATGCCGGTTCCGATGCCGGCGGCGTCGAGACCCATGCGGTCAGGGATGGTTCAGTCCATGCCTATCCGGTTAGCTCCCAAGGAGGTCGACTATTGATCGTGTTATTTGTGCCACCCCGCATAGGTAGGCGCTGCCGTGCATACGGCGATTCCCAGCAGCCTGTCAACTGGATGTCTTGGGACGCAACCGGATAGGCATGGTTTGAAGTTTGAACCATCCACCCCGCGTCATTCAACCCCGTTTCCCCATTCACGATCTCTCCAAACAGATATTCCCGATTCTGCGTACACATGGTCAAAAAAGCCCCGGCATGGGAATAATCACACCCCCGTAACCGGATGGAACGGCGGTGATGAATGGATGGATCATATTTCATAGGGATGGTCCCTGAACGGACGAAAACAAATTGGGACGAATTCGGGCATATACCGGCGAATATCAATAAGGGCGAATACAAGATTCGCCCCTGCATCAAAACGACTGATGTTCGGTCCGGGCGATGATTTCGTTTTGCAGCGCGGGTGTCAGATCACAGAAATAGTCGCTGTATCCGGCCACGCGGACAATCATATCCCGGTATTGATCCGGATAAGCCCGGGCCTTTTTCAAAAGGTCCGCGGATACCACATTGAACTGAATGTGATGGCCATCCAGCTTGAAATAACTTCTGACCAGATGGAACAGATAGGTGATGCCGTCTTCTCCGGCCACGAGCGCCGGGGTGAATTTCAGGTTCAAAAGAGCCCCGCCGGTCTTGACCTGATCCATTTTGCCGGCCGATTTGATGACCGCGGTCGGGCCATTCCGGTCCGCACCCTGAACCGGAGAAATTCCCTCGGATAACGGGACTCCGGCAAGGCGCCCGTCGGGCATGGCCCCGATAACCGATCCAAAATAGACATGGCTCGTGGTGGGCAGCATTTCCAGACGGTACTGGCCCCCCTTGCTGTTGGGCCTGCCATCGATGGCATCGAATGCCGCCTGAAAAATTTTCACCATGATCCCGTCCGCCGCATCCAGATCGTTTCCATACCGCGGAACCTTGTTGAGCATCTTCTGGCGCAGGGCTTCGTGTCCCTCAAAATTGCTGTCCAGAATGCCCACCAGATCAACCAGTGACACCTCATTTTTCTCAAAAACCAGATGCCGGATTCCGGAAAAGCAGTCGGTCAGGCTCCCGATGCCGACGGCCTGAATGAATGTGTTGTTGTAGCGGGCCCCGCCGGCATTGTAGTCTTTTCCGGTTTTAATGCAGTCGTCGATCAGGACTGACAGAAACGGCGCGGGCATGGATGCGGCATAAATCTGTTCGATGATCTGATTGCCGCGGATTTTGATATGAACAAAATGATTCAACTGGGTTTTGAATGCCTCAAACAGCGCATCAAAGGAATGAAACCGTTCCACTGTGCCGGTTTCAATGCCCAACCGGTTACCGGTTTTTGGATCCATGCCATTATGCAGCGTCAATTCCAGAATCTTGACGAGATTGAAATACCCGGTCAGGATATAGGCCTCTTTGCCAAAGGCCCCCACCTCCACACAGCCACTGCACCCCCCGGCCCGCGCATCTTCCAGGGTTTTTCCCTGACGGATCTGCTCTTCCACCACACTGTCGGCATTGAACAGGGAGGGAAATCCGTATCCCTTCCGAATGACCCGCAGGGCGTGTTTCAGGACCTCATCCGGCGTCTTCCGGGACACTTGGACATTGGTGCTGGGCTGAAGCAGGTGCATGTCTTCCACAATATCCAGCAACATATGGGAAATATCGTTTGATCCGTCAGACCCGTCCGGCAGCAGCCCCGCGATATTGATATTGGCAAAATCCGTATAGGTGCCGCTTTCTGCCGCGGTCACGCCAACCTTGGGCGGAGAGGGATGATTGTTGAACTTGATGAAAAAGGCTTCCATCAGTTCCCTGGCCGATTCCGGGGTCAGGGCGCCGTCCGCCACGCCTTTCTGATAAAACGGCAGCATATGCTGATCCAGATGGCCGGGGTTGAAGGCATCCCAGCCATTCAGCTCGGTAATGACCGCCAGATGGCAGAACCAGTAATACTGGAGGGCTTCGTGAAAATCCCGGGGCGCATGGGCCGGAACATGTCGGCAGACATGGGCGATTTTGAGCAGTTCGGCTTTCCGGGTTTCAGAGCCTTCACCTTTGGCCAGTTCTTCCGCCAGTTCGGCATGGCGGGCCGCAAACCGGATGACGGCGTCGCAGGAAACATCCATGGCCTTTAACGCCTCGCGCCGTGCGTAGGCTGCCGGATCGGATGTGAAATCAAGCCCGGCAATGGACGCGGCAATATCCGCCTTGAAGTCCAGCATGCCTTTCCGGTAAATCTTGTCATCCAGAACCGTATGGCCAGGCGCCCGCTGCTCCATGAATTCCGTATAAATTCCGGCTTCATAGGCGTCATGCCATTCTTTGGGCAGCTCTTGGAAAAGGCGGTCCCGCAGGGATCGGTTCTGCCAGTAGGGAATGACGGTTTTCCGGTAGCTTTCAATGCAGGACGAATCCACCCGGTAGCTGATTTTGGGCCGGGAATTCAGTATCTCCAGATCATCGATGCTGTGGCATGTCAGCTCGGGGTATGTGGGAACAGCCTTGGGAAACGGACCCCGCTCGCCCACAATCAGTTCTTCCGGGCCGATGAAAATGGTTTTGTGCGCACACAGATGGTCAAAACATTTGGCGCGCATGACCGGAACCGAATACTGTCCGGAATGGCTCTGATAGAATTCGGTCACCAGAATCGCCCGCTCCGGGGATATGGATGGCGCTGCATTCAGGCTGGCGCGACGTAGCCGGTCGGTACGTTCATTCATGAAATTAACCTCCTGATCGGGTGGGAATACCGGTTTTTGCAACCAGCGCCACCCGTTGTTTCAAACGTTCTTCGGGCAGCCCGGGAATATCGGACGGCAAAACCGGCCGGTTGAACCGCCTGAATTTGGAAACACCCAAGGGATGATAGGGCAACAGATTGATCTGCCGGACACCGGGAATGGATGCGGCCAAACAGGCGGTGGATTGAATGTTGTCATCATCGTCATTGATTCCGGGGATGACCGGAATCCGTATCCAGATATGGGAATGAATCCGGCCCAGCTCCTGCAGGTTTTCAATGATCGGCCGGTTGGAGACGCCGGTCATCCGCCTGTGTTTTTCTTCATCCATCAGCTTGATATCAAACAGAAAGAGATCGGTCAATCTGGCGATGGCCACCAGATCGTCCTGCGGGCAGAAGCCGCTGGTATCCACAGCCGTATGGATGCCCCGCTTTTTCAGGGCTGTCAGCAGATCCGCCAAAAATTCGGGCTGAAACAGGGGCTCCCCTCCGGAAATGGTGACACCGCCACCAGAGTCATCATAAAAAATCCGGTCTTTCATGACCTGGTCAACCACCTGGTTGACCGTCATTGACCGTCCGGCCATCTGTCTGGCGCCGGTTGGACACGCTTCCACACACTGGCCGCACCGATAACATCGGGTGAAATCCGACAAATCATCCCGGTAAAACAGATGCTCGGGGCAAGCGTCCCGGCATGTACCGCACTGAATACATCGGGCTTCCATTACGGTCATTTCGGGTTCCGGCTGCCAGCTTTCCGGATTGTGACACCAAACGCATCGAAGCGGGCAGCCCTTCAAAAATACCGTGGTGCGGATGCCGGGTCCGTCATGAACCGAAAATTTCTGAATATTGAAGACCATGCCGTCGGTTATGGCCGATATTTTGCTGGGTGGTGGAATCAAATAAAAAATCCTTGAACCAGATTTCGTAAAAGATGATTTTTCAACAGACAATCAGGCTGACAAATGTATCAGATTGATTGTGAAAATGAATCAATAATTGACTGTATGAAACACGATGTCCTTGTATCATTATCCCACTCTGCCCGCAAATCCAGTTGATATTGTAATGCATCAATTTTTTTATCCCGCTATAAACCAAAGGCTGGATGCTGTTTGAGAGAGCAGAACAAAAAGGATTTCTGCGTCAAGACATTCTGATTTGAGTATTGTTGCTTCAATTTTTGGGTGCTCCAAAAACCATATTGACATCACGATCCGATAGATATTAATATCGGATCAATCAAACCACCCCTGTGGTTTCGACCCGGGGCACGGGGCCACATTGTGGCCCCTGTTTTTTTGAGGCGGGCAATTCGTGATATGAGAACTTTCATCTATATCGATGGGTTCAATTTCTACTATGGGGCTGTCAAAGGTACGCCTTACAAATGGCTTGATTTCAAAAAGCTGTTCCAAAATCTACTTGATCCAAAGCACGAAATCCTTTCCATTAAATACTTCACCGCGCTTGTTTCCGGAAAGATTGATCCCAACCAACCCATCCGCCAAAAGTCCTTCATTCGTGCTCTGGAAAAATATATTCCTGAAATAACGGTTTATTATGGCACTTTCTTGAGTCACCCCACGTTTAAGCCATTGGCATATCCAATAACTAAAAATGTGTTTGGCAAAGATGTCAAATTTGCCAATGTTATCAAAACTGAAGAGAAGGGGTCTGATGTAAACTTGGCGGTTCACCTTCTCGACGATGCATGGCTTGATCGGTATGATTGTGCAGTTGTTGTTTCCAATGATAGTGATTTATCAGAATCTTTGAGAATCGTTAAGACGGAACTCTGTAAAACGATAGGTTTGATACCCCCTGCTGATACCCATCCGTCCAAAGAACTGATGCGATACGCTACCTTTAACAAGTGCATCAGAAAGAGCGTATTGGCAATATCCCAATTACCCGATCCAATACCGTTTACATCCATACACAAGCCGTCAAGCTGGTAAGCGAATAGGCTCTCAACCCGGCATTTCTCCAAGTGAACAGAACGTTCCAACAAACCGGCTTGAATTTATTCAGGGATAATAGTAATAACAGAATCCATGACAAAAACACGGCAACAGATCGTTCAACCCAACTAAACCATTGCATCATGCCCATCAAACAATTTCGATACGCTTCGGACAACCTGTCCTATCTGGTATATGATCATTCATCCGCACTGGCCATCGACGCCGGAGCCGTGGATGAGATTCTGGAATTTGTGTCTTCAAAAAACCTTCACCTGAAATATGTGCTGCATACACATGAGCATCCGGATCATACGTCCGGAACCCGGGACCTGTGTGAGCGATCCGGAGCCCGGTTCCTGGATCAGGGTCACCTTCTCCGGGAGAAAATCGTTTCGCTGGACACCCTGTCCCTTCAGGTCTTTCATACGCCCGGGCATACACTGGATTCCGTATGCTTTTTTCTGCCCGGATACCTGATGACCGGCGATACCCTGTTCAATGGAACGGTCGGCAACTGTTTTTCCGGTGATCTGCGGGCGTTTTATCAGTCCATTGTATTCCTGATGACATTTCCGCCAGAAACGGTTGTCTATTCCGGTCACGATTATGTTGAATATGCCATGGCCTTTGCCAGACTGGTGGAACCGGACAATCCCGACATTGGGCCGTATCTGGAGGGCTGTAATTCCAACCATGTATTTTCCCGGCTGAAAGACGAGCAGAAGGTCAACCCCTATCTGCGATTCAACACGCCGGAAATGATTGCCATCCTGACTTCCAAAGGGCTTCCGGTCCAAACCGAATACAACCGGTGGGAATCGGTCATGCAACTGGGGTGACATGAGACGAAAAGACAGACAGATCACGGATATGACGGAAATCGAGGCCATTATCGGCCGATGCCGGTATTGCCGACTGGGCCTTTCCCATGACAACCGCCCGTATATTGTACCGATGTCGTTTGGATACCGGAGCAAATCCGTATATTTCCACAGCGCCGGAGAAGGCCTGAAACTGGATATATTGCGGAAAAATCCGGTGGTCTGTGTGGAGTTCGATACCGACTGTACCATCAAGATCGGCGAAAAAGCCTGCAACTGGGGATTTGGTTATCAGAGTGTCATCGGCTCCGGAAACGCCCTTTTTCTGGAAACCCCGGCTGAAAAGAAGGCGGCGCTGGCGATTATCATGGCCCAATATACAACCGAACAGTTCTGCTTTTCCGATGCGGATATCAGGCATGTGGTTGTGTTTCGGGTGGATATGGATGAAATCTGCGGCAAGAAAGCGCCGCCGGCGTGAGTATTCCGGATATCGCAAGACAGATGCTGAATGGCGGACAGGGCAGCCATGACTGGGATCACACGCTTCGTGTGGTCCGGCTTTGCGATCACATCGGCCGGATTGAGACAGCGGACATGGCGGTTCTGATACCGGCCGCCTATCTTCATGATATCGGCAGGCAAAAACAGGATGAATCCGACGGTGCGATATGCCATGCGGAATACGGGGCCACACTTGCGGAACCGGTCATTCGGGACCTGTCTGTGACCGACCATCAAAAAACCAATATTTTGCACTGTATCCGGTCGCATCGCTTCAGGGGCGCCAATCGCCCCGAAACCCTGGAGGCCCAAATCCTGTTTGATGCGGACAAGCTGGATGCCATCGGCGCCATCGGGGTGGCCCGGGCATTTCTGTTTGCCGGAGAAATCGGCGCCAAACTTCACAGTCCCGGTGTGGCACTGGAAGACTCCCGTCCCTATACCGCTGATGACACAGGGTATCGGGAATACCAGGTCAAGCTTCGCCACATCCGGGATCGGATTCTGACCCGGGAGGGCAAAAAACTGGCCCAGGCCAGACATCGGTTCATGACCGATTTTTTTCAACAGTTCTTACAGGAATATGAAGGCAACAGGTGAATGGCATGACGATAAACGTGGTCAAAAAAATTGACAATCTCGTTGAAATCAGAAATATATTGATCAGTGTGTCGGATAAAACCGGGCTGAAAAAATTTGTAAACCAGCTTTTAAAAATTAATCCCGGACTGATCATTTACTCCACCGGCGGCACCCATGACCATATTCAAACGTTTCTGGGAGACAAGTCCCATTCATGTCTCAAACAGGTCAGCAACTATACCGGGCAGCCCGAAACCCAGGGCGGACTGGTCAAAACACTGGATTTCAAGATTTATCTCGGTCTGTTAACCGAAACCTACAATCCCGCGCACCAGAAGGACATGATTCGTATCGGTGCGGTTCCCATGGATATGGTCGTGGTCAATCTGTATCCGTTTCAGGACACCATATCCAAACCGGAATCAACTGTCGAACATGCCCGGGGCAACATCGATATCGGCGGGCCATGCATGATTCGGGCTTCTGCAAAAAATTTCATCCGGGTTGCCCCGGTGGTCGATCCGGCCGATTATTCCGGTATTGTTGCCGAAGTGAAGGACCTGAACGGATTCACCTCGCTGGATATGCGGTTTCGACTGGCCCAGAAGGCATTCCGGCACACCGCGGTCTATGATTCGGCCATTGCCGAATATCTGGAATTACAGAACATCGAAGCGGTCAAAGGCTGTTATCAGGCTGCCGCTGCGAAATAATGACCGGCTTCCTGTAAGGGCGACCGGCGGGTCGCCCCTACGGATACAGACTGAAAGGGAATTTCAAATGGCTGACGATTTGAAAAAAATGTACCGGACAATAGTCGATGATCATTTTCCATCCAGAATGGAAATCACGTTTGCAGATGACCATCAGCGCCAGACCCTGTATTATGAAAAAGTGCTCTGGGATATCGACGGGGTGAAGAAAGGCCTGCGATATGGTGAAAATCCGGGGCAGGAGGCCGGCCTGTACCGTCTGGTCAACGGCAACCTGATTCTGGGAGACACCGAAACCATTCAGCCGGGCCAGTATCTGGCGTCGGATATCGAACTGCTTCAATCCGGAAAGCATCCGGGCAAAACCAACCTGACCGATGCCGACAATGCCCTGAATATCCTCAGATATTTTACTGACAGACCCACCGCCGTCATTGTCAAACACAACAATCCCTGCGGTGTTGCCCAGGCCGACACCCTGGTGGATGCGTATCAGAAGGCCAATATGGCGGATCGGGTGGCGGCCTTTGGCGGATGTATTGCTCTCAACCGGCCGGTTGACCGGGCTACGGCCGAATCGGTCGGGCGCCAGTATGCGGAAGTGGTTGTGGCGCCGGATTTCGAGGCGGGTGTCATGGCTATACTGCAGCAGAAAAAAAACCTTCGGGTCATCCGGATAAAAAATATGGATCGGCTGCATCAGTTTGTGGGCAAACGGTGCGTGGAATTCAAAAGTCTGATCGATGGCGGCATTGTGACCCAATGGTCATTTGTTCCGGAGGCCCGGACCCCGGAAAGCCTTACAACGGCATCCTGCCAGTACAAGGGAAAACTGTATTCGATCGCCAGGCAGCCTGAACCCGATGAATATGCGGATATGCTTTTCGGCTGGCTGGTGGAATCCGGCATCACATCCAACTCGGTCATCTATGTAAAAAATCAGGTGACGGTCGGTATCGGAACCGGCGAGCAGGACCGGGTGGGGGTTGCGGAAATCGCCCGGGACAAGGCATATCGCAAACTGGCGGACCGCTACTGTTTTGAAACCCTGAAAATTCCCTATAACGATCTGACCGATCCGGGCCAGCGCCAGGAGATCGATGACCGGGTGGCCAAAGAACACGGTGGACTGATTGGCGCCACCATGGTCAGCGATGCCTTTTTTCCGTTTCGGGACGGCATCGATGTGGGGCTTCGGGAAGGCGTCCGGGCCGTGATTCAGCCCGGTGGTTCGGAAAATGACTACCAGTCCATCGATGCCTGCAACGAAGTGGGCGCCACCATGGCCTATACCGGTCAGAGAAGTTTCCGGCACTGATGGCTTGACCATCAATGCCGCCCTGGTCCCGCCCCATCATCCCCCTTCTGATCGGTTTTGCAGCCGGGATTGTTCCGGGAAAGCTGTTCCCGGATCATTCCCTGGCTGCATGGACCGCAATTTTTTTCTGTGTTGCCGGCCTGATCCGCAGACGACATCAACCCGCTGTCTTTCTGCCGCTGGTTCTGTTTGTCTGTCTGGGATATCTGAGTGTTCAGCCCTGGACCACATCGGTTTATCCCGAAACCCATTTTCTTCATGCGGATATTGATAAAACCTGGCGGATTGACGGCATTGTCATCAGCCAGCCATCCACCAGACAGGATCGTACCCAATTCGATCTGAAATTGAACACCCTCGGCCAGAATGAAACATGGCGCCCGGTCATCGGCGCCATCCGGGTCACGGCAGTTGGCAACCTGACCGAACCGGTTGCCCGGGGCGACCGGGTTTTGTTTCCCGGAAAAATCCGGTCCATCCGCAACTTCACCAATCCCGGCGGTTTTGATTACCGGCAATATCTCCGGTTTGTCGGCATCGATGGCTCGGTTTATGTCAAGGCTTCCGCGATAACGGTCAAACCGGAGCAGCAATTCTTCAACTGGATGAAAAGCGTCGATCGGGCCAGAGGCCGCATTGCCTCCCTGATCGAAACCGTCAGCCAGGGTGATGAACGCGCGGTGCTGAAGGCCCTGTTAATCGGCGACAAACAGGACATATCCGAGGACTTGACCCGCCACTTCAGCCGGGCCGGAATCAGTCATCTTCTGGCCATTTCCGGTCTTCATGTCGGCATTGTCGCCGGTGTTGCTTTCTGGATATTTACGCGTGTTCTGTCATATGTCCCATCTCTCCTCCGGAATGCCCGGGTAAAAAAAGTGGCGGCAATCCTGTCCATTCCGCCAATCATTTTCTACGGGCTTTTGGCCGGCATGTCCCCGTCCACCCAGCGGGCGGTTATCATGATTGCCATATTCATGATGACATTTCTGATCGAACGTGATCAGGAGTCTTTCAACAGCATTGCCACCGCAGCCCTGGTCATTCTGATTCTTCATCCCCCATCCCTTTTTTCCATATCCTTTCAGCTTTCATTCGCCTCGGTTCTGGCCATTGTTGCCGGCATGTCCTTGATATATCGCAAAAATCCGGATCGACCGCAACTGTCCTGGAAGCAAAAGCTGATATCACCGGTACTGGTTTCCCTGTTTGCCACGGCCGGGACCTTTCCCATTGTCATGTATTATATGAACCAGTTCTCCCTGATCAGTCCGGTGGCCAATTTCCTGGTGGTGCCGCTGGTGGGATTTGGTGTTGTTCCATCCGGACTGATGGCCATTTGCCTGCATCCGTTTTCTGTCACCGGTGCGGAATGGATTTTGTCATTCAGCCGGGAACTGCTTCATGTGTCGCTGTTGCTGGCCCGATTTTTTGGAAACCTACCGTTTGCATCGGTCACCACCATTACGCCATCCCTTCTGGAAATGGGCTGTTATTATGTTCTGCTGGTGATTCTGTACCAACTGGCAACATCGGAGCGCCATCCGGATGCCATATCCGGACATCCGAAAACCGGCAGGACTCACGTTCCAAAACCGGTTGTGGCGGTTTTGGGTGTATTGGGAATTGTGATCGCCTTTGATATCGTCATTGCCATCCATCAGCGACTGTACCATTCCGATCTGCGCATGACGATCATCGATGTCGGTCAGGGAAATTCCAGCCTGGTGGAACTTCCCAAGGGCCAGGTCATGGTGATCGACGGGGGTGGTTTTTCGGACCAGTCCGTATTTGATGTGGGGCACCGGATTGTCGGGCCGGTTCTGCTGAAAAAACGGATCAGAACCATTGATATTCTGGTCCTGAGCCATCCGGATGCCGATCATTTGAATGGCCTGGTGTATATGGTCAAACACTTCAATATCGGGGAAATCTGGGCAACCGGAGAAACTTCGGATTCCGAAGCGTACCGGGAGTTTCGGGAAATCATCCGGGAAAGACAGATTCCATTGCCTGATTTTGTTACACTAAACCGGAACGGACAGATCAACGGGACAACTGTCCGCATTCTGTATCCCCCTCCGGATGCGCTGAAGCGGATGGAACGGGGAATCTGGCCGGACCGGAACAACAATTCCATTGCGGTTTCCGTCGGCATGGGATCAGCGTCGGTTCTGTTTCCCGGGGATGTGATGGCCGATGCCGAAAAAGAAATGATCGCATTCAATCCGGATGGTCTGAAAAGCCGGATACTGATCGCGCCGCATCATGGCAGCAAAACATCCAGCACACCGACTTTTCTGAAAGCGGTCGATCCGGAATCCGTGATCATATCCGCTTCCTGGAGCAACCGGCAGAGACTCCCCCATCCGTCTGTTATGGCGCGGTACCGGCAGGCCGGATATACCATCTATAACACTGCTGAAAACGGGGCGATTCGCATTCAAACCGATGGAGATCGATTGGAAATTGTGCCGATGGTTCAATCTCCGTCGCCTGTATTCCCGATTGAGTGAGCCATTCGAAACAGGATGAATGGTATTCATTCACGGGTGCTGTTTGTAAATTAGTCCTTGACGATGAAGATAAATCATGATTTTTTATTAAAATGAATAATTTATAAAATGCCTATGCATTTAGCTCCTAACGTGATGTTTTGAATACACAATGAATCTCGATTTTGAGTATCATCACCCACCCTATTGGCATCAAATGATAGGTGGGATGTAAATTGAGGCTTTTTGATTCATATATCTGATCATAGCGATAAGAAATCTCTGTGACCAGAACCTTGCGGTCATCTTGACATCTTTCGAATACCCAGCAACTCAGCTTTTGATAGTGTTGCAATTAAGAAAATCACCCAATCCGTTGAACAGATGAAATTAGGACTAAAATGCATAAGCATAATTTATAATATACCATAAATTTGGTAACTGCCAATAATGACGGATTTGATGAATAACTATTTAAGCAATTATTCCAAGTATATGCCGCCGGTTGTGACTGGTTATAAAACCCAGCCCCATAGGGATTGACCATATTCATGGCACTGCTTGAACCAGGCAAAATGATTCATGAACATTTAAAAAAAGGATTTTAGCATGAATTGGCAAGACTATATCTGCGTTGATCCAACAATTTGTCATGGTCGGGCCTGTATCAAAGGCGCCCGAATCATGGTTTCTGTTGTGCTGGATAATCTGGCTGAAGGGCTGACTGCTGAAAAGATAATGAAAAGCTATCCGTCGTTAAGTCATGAGGCAATTCAGGCCGCCATAGCTTATGCCGCGGAACTGGCGCGGGAAAGAATATTGCCATTGGCAGCTTGAGGGATGTGATTCGTCACAGGTTCATACATCACGGGTTGATTGAATAATTCAATGAAAAAACTGTTGATTACCGGAGCAGGCGGGTTTCTGGGCCAGGCCCTTTGCGAAAAGGCAATGGCGGACTGGCAGGTTTTTGGTACAGTCCGGTCATCCCCCATGACGATTCCTGGTGTTCATGAGATTCCGGTGGATCTGACCCAAAGCCGGGATCTGGTGGCCACGCTCGATTGGCTGCAACCCGATGCCGTGATTCACGCCGCCGCAATGGCAGACCCCAATGCCTGTCAGCTTCAGCCAGTTGAATCCAAACGCATCAATGTGGATGCCGCTGTTACCATTGCCAACTGGTGTGCGGATCACCGGATTGATCTGGCATTCACTTCCAGTGATCTGGTGTTTGACGGGCTGAATGCGCCCTACCGGGAAATCCATCCGGCCTGTCCGATCAACCGGTATGGCGAGCACAAGGTCTTTGCCGAAGAGGCAATCGACAGGATTTATCCGCGGGCCGCTGTCTGCCGATTGTCGCTATTGTATGGAAACCGGCCCGTGTCCCGGTATGAGCCCCTGAGCATGGTATTGAAATCCGGCAGGACGGTCTGCCTGTTTACCGATGAATTCAGAACGCCGTTGTTTGTCGAAACCGCTGCGGCCGGAATTCTGCTCTGTCTCGAAAAGGCGCATGGTCTGGTTCATCTGGGCGGCGGGGAACGTATATCCCGACATGAATTCGGCAGGATTCTGGCCAGCATGCTGAATGTTTCCGAAGATCGCATCCAAAAAGGGCTTCGGAAGGATGTCTCCATGCCGGCCGCAAGACCTGCCGATGTATCGCTCGATATCGCCTGGGCCAGAAATTTGGGATTCCATCCGCCCTGCCTGAAGGACATTCTGAATACGTTTGTTTCCTGAACCCATGCCGGAATGAAGGGAAAACCCCCGCAGGCCATTCTGGATATCCATGCACGCATGATCGAAAATTCCGTCGGAGGCCTTTCCCGGGATCATTTCCATTGCGCCAGCCTGGTTGCGGAAACCCTGCATGGTGCTGTAGATGATTACATGAAAAACCGTGTATCGGTACCTTCTCGATAAGTCCGGCTGTCAAATTGGCATGAATTTTTGAATGGGTGGAATATGCCGATAATGTCTATCGTTTGCCGCAACCAACAGTTCGGAGTTGTTTACGCAGGTCGCTGCGATAAGCGCATATCTGATGAAGATTTGGTTAACGAACTTACCGGCGTCCCAGTGCCCGGTCGTGTGTTCATCCCAGCACCCGCCTGCAAACAACACGCCCAGATTGGCTTCCCCCTTCCAATCCCTCAACGCCGGGTGTGTATCGCCTGTAACGATATCGACGGCCCCCTGCGCAGTCTTCGCAAAACACAGGACGTTCGCCGGTTCCACCAGGCTGAGAACAACCGGGGAATGCGTCGCCACAAGAATCTGGGCGTCATAGACCGATGAAAGGGATTGGAACATCGTATCGACCGCACGCGGATGAATGCCGTTTTCCGGCTCTTCGATAAGATAGATGCCCGAAAAATTGGGACGGTAGGCAATAATGGAAAGCGCCATCAACCGCAATGTGCCGTCCGAAGCCATCCACGAGGGAACTTTGAGACCGCCGGCATACTCCAACATCAAATACCGGCGCCGGTCGTCTTCGCGTTCGACAGTGCGAATGTCTTTCAGCTCTTGCAAAGCGGTGCGCAAATGAGATATCCAGTTGGCGAAGCGCTCCCCATCGGTGGTTTTCAAATGGTCGATCACCCAGGGCAGGTTGGATCCGTCGGCTTTGAAATTGCGCCCTTGTCCGGGCGGACTGGCCTTGCGGATCAACAGACTGTTCAGAACAAGCTGGGTGACATTTTCGGTGAGCAGGTTTTTCAACCAGGATGTCACGGGGAATTTTGATTCATCCGCAGGCAGATTGGCCAAAGCCGATTTTTGTGGTCCGAGCTTGAATGACGGCGTCCAGCCCTTGCCTTTTTCACGGTACACTTCAGAGTAAAAATTGTCATTGCCATCCGGAACTTTGTTGACGATAACCATTGTGCCCTTTAACCGTGCCGAAGTAATGATCGTATCAGGAGGATCCATCGTAACCGGAAAGAGCGACCGCTGAATAATCATCGGTTCACTATCCGCTTTTTTCAAAAGCACTTTTTCCGTCCGAATTGAGATTTCATGGCTGTCTTGATCCAACTTCAAGGCAACTTCATAACGAACCGTTTCATATCCCGGATTATGGAGCAACTTCCTCATTTTTTCCGGAATGGCGGCTTCAACGGCCGGTTCAAATCCTTCGCCGGTTCCCCACCAAAGCAGGTCCTGGAAATTTTTGGTTCTTTTCCCGATTGCCGCCAACGGCCCCTCTGAAACAAGGTCGCCCAGAAAGTAAACGACATCCAAAAAAGTTGTTTTGCCGCTGGCATTCGGGCCGACAAGCGCCTGAAACGGCGCAAGGCGTTGCCGAACATAATACAGGCAGCGATAATTTTTTGCTTCGATGAGGGTGATCATTGTGGTGTCCTTACCATAAAACAGAGCAAATTGGCCACCTTGCTCTCAAAGGTCATAAAAGGCGACAGGGCGATCGGCGTTTGCAATATGCAGTTCCTGCTTGTTCAATATTGGCTCCATAATTGACGCCATTACTTCTTCTGGGAAATTTCGAATATTGAAATTCGAAACAAATTCAAAATCCAAATGTCGGAATGCCCCAAAGGCTATATCAGTCAATACAAAGGTTTGATCAATTTTCAT
This sequence comes from Desulfobacteraceae bacterium UBA4064, assembly GCA_002382065.1. GTDB lineage: Bacteria > Desulfobacterota > Desulfobacteria > Desulfobacterales > Desulfatirhabdiaceae > UBA4064. Next base: position 735 of record DFZE01000162.1, on the reverse strand, counting down.
TTGGGTCATTGTTTCGGATTTTGTGTTTCGAATTTTATGATACAGAAAAAGGTTTTCGTTCAGAAACAATGTAACCTTCATGTATATACTTTGAAATAAATCAGTCAACAAAGGATTGCCTGCGAATATTTTCCTGTGCATGAACAGCCGGTTATACGGGCAGAGTGATTGGCCCGGGCAGGATGGTTTCGGAATACGAAAAGGGGTATCGGGCCGGGCCTGTCAAAAAACACGCTATTTTCATAAGTACCTGAAAAAAATCGCATTTTATATGTTTTTTTTCTTGATCACTCACATGAATTGTTGTAACGACTGATACCATCATTTTTCGCAGCAATCAATTTCAACTGTCTTTTTGTAGCTGAAAGGCACTGCCCGAAGCGTGGGAGAAAAACCGAGATGGGACAGCAAGTCCGTGGCCAGGGAGCCGGTGAATTGTCGAAGATAAAGGGATCAAACTGTGTGGATAGGACATCACTTCTTAAACCGTAAAACCGAGGAACGTCTCTACTCCCCCTTGTGCTATACTGCAAATTGGTACAAATTGCGCTTTTTGGAGACATATTTTATCGCGTTATATGATATGATTGATTCATGACAATAGAACTTCAATTCACACCCGAAATTATCGAAACATTGAACTACGAACGATATCACCACTTGGTTCCAATGGTACAGCGTCGAATGGAGGTTTTGTGGCTTAAAAGCCACAATTTGCCGCATGCTCTAATTGCA
>DFZE01000225.1:4379-16628 GCA_002382065.1 Desulfobacteraceae bacterium UBA4064 | reverse complement strand
GGATAAAAGCAGGCTTTTTCCAAAGTGCCTGGGCCGGACGAACAGCAGATATTCCCCCTTTTCCAGCAACGGGATACAGCCGGTCCGGTCACAGTAAAAAAAGCCCTGAGTGACAATTTTTTTAAAATCACAGATACCATAAGGGAATTTCATGTCAAAATCCTCCATGACCGATTCACAGCCCCGGGTTCATAACCCGGAATGGAATCGTTTCACAAGATGCCTTTTAAAAAATGATGACTGGCAAAATCCGGTTTTCCAGAAACTGCCGGGCAATTGGCCATTACAGGCCCATTATCGGCAAAGCCATATACATGAGATCGTTCTCATCTTTACCTGTATCATGATCGGGTGTCAAATGCTTGCAAAATCAAATACCCGGTTATCGGAAAAACCGGCTCGGGTTTAACAAAAATAAAACGAACGTTCTAATTGAATTGACAGGCGGGAATGACTGGGTTAATGTCCTCGAACAGAAAAAACAGGCTGTCCGAGCACCACTCAACTCTCAATTCAGGAGATATTTATGGATTTTGGCATATCGGAAAAAATGCAGATTATCACCCGGATGATCGATGAATTTGTCCGGAAAGAACTCATCCCCCTGGAGCCGGTCGTGCTGACCCGGGGATTCCGGGCGTGCATTCCGGAACTTGAAAAAAAACGTCGACTGGTCCGGCAGATGGAACTCTGGGCCCCCAATCATCCGGTGGAATATGGCGGCATGGGGCTGAATCTGAAAGAGCATGCCCTGGTTTCCGAATGTCTGGGCAGATCGATTTTGGGACATTATGTCTTTGGCTGCCAGGCGCCGGATGCGGGAAACATTGAAATTCTGCATCTCTTCGGCACCCCGGAGCAAAAGGAACAATGGCTTCGTCCGCTGGTTGCGGGCCAGTTCAGAAGCTGTTTTTCCATGACCGAGGTGGAAATGCCCGGTTCCAACCCGGTCATGATGGACGCGACGGCGGTAAAAGACGGCGGCGACTATGTCATCAACGGGCAGAAATGGTGCACCTCCTCATCCGATGGCGCCCGGGTTGCCATTGTCATGGCCATTACCAATCCCGATGCGCCAGTCCATCAGCGGGCCAGCATGATTATTGTTCCAACAGACACCCCCGGGTTCAATCCGGTCCGCAACATTCCGGTCATGGGCGAAGCCGGAGAAGACTATTTCGGACATGGCGAAATTCTGTATCAGAACTGCCGGGCGCCGCAGTCCAACCTGCTGGGGCCCGAAGGCGGGGCCTTTGCCATTGCCCAGGAACGTCTGGGGCCCGGCCGGATTCATCACTGCATGAGATGGATCGGTATCTGCAACCGCTGTTTCGATCTCATGTGTCAGCGGGCAGTGACCCGGCCCATTGCCCCGGGAAAAACCCTGTCCCACAAGCAGATCATTCAGGCCTGGATTGCCGAATGCGCCGCGGATATACTGGCAGCCCGGCTGATGGTCCTGTATGCGGCGGACCGGATCGATGCGGTGGGCGCCAAATCTGCCCGGGCCGAAATTTCCATGATCAAATATGTGGTGGCCAATACCATGATGAAGGTCATCGACCGGGCACTGCAGGTTCATGGCGGACTGGGCATGACCGATGACACCATTATTGCCTGGCTGTACCGCCACGAACGCGCCAGCCGGATTTACGATGGCGCGGATGAAGTCCATAAAATGGCCGTGGCAAAACAGATTCTTCAGAAATATGCCAGGAATCCCGTCAAATGATTCAAAACCGCCCCCCCAACCCACCGGAAGCGTTTTTCAGCTTTGAAAGCTTCATGCAGACCCTGAATTTGTCAAAGCAGGATATCTATCAATCCTCATTTGACGAAAAGCAGCAGGTCCGCCGGATTCGGAAAAAAAAGACCATCATCAAAAATCTGGACAGAATTTTTGGGTCGGTTCTGAAAATCAGCAACAAAAAAGGTTTCAAGGCCATGAGCATGCGGGATCTCAGCCTGGAAAGCGGTTTGAGCATGGGGGCCCTCTATAATTATTTCTCCGGAAAGGACGATTTGCTGGAAATGCTTCAGCATCAGCAGCGATCCATTACGGGAAAACTTCTGGAGGAAAGGATTGCGGCAGTATCCAGCCCCCGGGACAAGCTGAAAGCCGCCATCTACACCCACCTGTATCTGAGCGAGGCCCTTCAGCCGTGGTTTTATTTTTCATTCATGGAAGCCAAAAACCTGACCGGGGCCGAAAAGGAAAAAACCGTGGCCAGCGAGCGGGCTTCTGAGAAACTGTTTTTTGACATCCTGGCGGACGGGCAGGCACAGGACGCCTTTCACCCGCATGATCCCCGGCTGGGCGCCAGCCTGATCAAGGCCATGCTTCAGGACTGGTACCTGAAACGGGGAAAGTATGCCACCCGTTCGGTTTCCGTGGATCAGTATGCGGATTATGTTTATCGTTTTGTTGAGACATTTTATGTCAAGGCTGAAGGGTGAAGACAGTAGGCTGAAGGTGGAAGGCTGAAGACTGAAGGGGCCGCATTTTTGCATTTCCGCATTCAGGCTGGCGACCAGGCTGCTTCTCATTTCTCACGACTCAAATCTCCGAGGAGAAAAAATATATGGAATGTGTCGATCAGGCCGTGGATGTTCGAAGCAGCGAGGAGCTGAACCCAGGAAAAATTGAATCCTATCTCAGGGATACCATTCCCGGTCTGGATGGTCCGATGACGGTGCGACAGTTTCCCGGCGGTCATTGCAACCTGACCTACCTGATTTCATTCAAAAACCGGGAAATGGTTCTCCGAAGACCCCCTTTTGGGGCCAAGGCCATATCCGCCCACAACATGAGCCGGGAATACCGGATTCTGAAAGCCCTGAAACCGGTTTTTCCCTATTGTCCGGAACCATTTGCCTATTCCGATGATCCGTCCATCATGGGATGTCCCTTTTATGTCATGGAACGGATCCAGGGCGTCATCCTGCGCAAAAGCCTTCCCGATGGCATGCGCCTGACGCCTTTACAAATCCGGCGGCTGTTTGAAACCGTTGTCGAAACCCATCATGGGCTTCACTGTCTGGATTATCAACAGATTGGACTGGAGAATTTTGGCAAACCCGACGGCTATGTCAGACGGCGGGTAATGGGCTGGAGCGACCGGTATCGTGCGGCCCGAACCCCGGACGCGCCGGATTTTGAATCGGTCATGACCTGGCTGTCGGATCATCAGCCCGATGATTCTCCGCATCCCTGTGTCATTTATAATGATTTCAAATTTGATAACATTGTTCTGGACAGCCGTGACCCCATGAAAATTATCGGCATCCTGGACTGGGAAATGGCCACCATCGGTGATCCGCTCATGGACCTGGGCTGTTCACTGGGGTACTGGGTGGAAAGGGATGATCCACCGGAAATGCAGGTCATGCGAACGCTGCCAACCCATCTGGAAGGCGCAATGACCCGGAAACAGGTGGCCGAACTGTATGGCAGGCTGTCGGACAGGCCCATGGATCATTTCGATTTTTACTATGGTTTTGGTCTGTTCCGCCTGGCTGTCATTGCGCAGCAGATTTATTACCGGTTTTTTCATGGTCAGACCAAAGATCCCCGGTTCGGGGCGCTGATTCAGGCCGTTGGTGTTCTGGAAAAAGCGGCCATGCGGGTGACAGACGGTTTGCGGTAACCCATGAATCTTCCCATCGATGCGGTATTGGATGATATCAAAGAGGCCCTCCGCCACAGCGACTGCGCCGTGATTCAGGCGCCGCCCGGCTCCGGCAAGACAACCCGCGTGCCGATCGCCCTTCTGGAAGAACCCTGGCTTGGGGACAGACGGATCATCATGCTGGAGCCGCGCCGCCTCGCTGCCCGGGCAGCCGCATCCCACATGGCCCGGAATCTGGGACAGGGTGTTGGTCAGACAGTGGGCTACCGCGTCCGCCTGGATACCCGAATTGGGGAAAAAACCCGGATCGAGGTGGTCACCGAAGGGGTTCTGACACGGATGATTCAGGCCGATCCCGCGCTTTCAGGCATCGGCTTGGTCATTTTTGACGAATTTCACGAACGCCATCTGGCATCTGACCTGGGACTGGCGCTTTGCCTGGACCTTCAGGGGGTTCTGAACCCCGACCTCCGAATCCTGTTGATGTCCGCAACCCTCCAGACTGAACAGGCGGCCAGCCTGTTGGGCCATGCCCCGGTCATCGCCTGCAGGGGTCAGTTGTTTGATGTCATGACCCGCCATGTAATACCGGACCGACGTCCGGTTTCTGAAGCATGTATCGCGGATACCATCAAAAAGACAGCAAAAACCGAACCCGGCAACATCCTGGTTTTTCTGCCCGGTGCGGCAGAAATCCGGCGGGTGAAAAATCTTCTGGGGTCATCGGGGCCGGGGCCGGAATGGATCGTGGCCCCGCTTTTTGGCAATATGACCCTGGATGATCAGGCATTGGCCATTCTTCCGCCGGTTTCCGGCCATCGAAAAATCGTTCTGGCCACCACCATTGCGGAAACCAGCCTCACCATCGAAGGGATTCGGGTCGTCATTGACAGCGGATTGACCCGGGCACCCTGTTTTGACGTAAAAAGCGGCATGACCCGGCTGAAAACCATATCCGTATCCAAATCTGCGGCGGATCAGCGCCGGGGGCGGGCCGGCCGGACATCCCCCGGGGTGTGTATCCGCATGTGGCCGGAGTCCGAACAGAATTTGTTGCCGGAAGGCAGTACTCCGGAAATTCTGCAAAGTGATCTGGCCGGTCTGGTTCTGGAACTGGCCATCTGGGGAATCGACACCCCCGCGCCGCTGCGATGGCTGGATCCGCCGCCGGCCGCCGCATTTCAGGACGCACAGCATCTGCTCAAACTGCTTGGGGCTCTGGATGACCGGAATCAGATCACCCGCCACGGACGTCTGATGGCCGGACTGCCCCTGCACCCGCGTCTGGCCCACATGGTCCTTCTGGCCAGAGACCATCAAACGGGAAAAACAGCGTGTCATCTGGCGGCATTGCTCAGCGAACGGGATATGGTGAAATTTTTACCCGGAGAAACCGACAGCGATCTGGGGCTTCGACTCGAGATTCTGCTGGCCATCGAAAACAACAGATGGTCGGATCCGGGGCGGTTTACCGTTGACCGGTCTGTCATTCGCCGATGTCTGAAGGCCTCCGGGAAACTGATGCGGGCGATGGGCATCGATCCGGCCGAAGCGGTCACGTCCGAAATTGGACAATTGCTGGCATGGGCCTATCCGGACCGGATCGGGCAGAGAAGACCCGATGGCGGCGGTCACTACCGCCTCACCAATGGCTGTGGCGCGGTTTTCTCCGGTATCGAACCATTATCCGCATGCGAATATATCGTCGCGGCATCTCTTGACGGAATCCGGCAGAATGCCCGGATTTTTTTATCCGCCGGATACCGTCTGGAAACCCTTCTGGATCAATTTTCAGACCGCATTCAAACCCGGGAAACGGTTTCATGGGATGCCCGGGAAAAGGCGGTAAACGCCGCGCGCCACACGATGCTTGGGGCCCTGATTCTGAAAACCGGGCCTGCCACGACAGGTGACCCGGAGCCAATCCGGGCAGCAATGATGGATGGCATCCGCCAGGAAGGAATCCCGTGCCTGCCCTGGACCGACACCCTGCGGTCCGTTCAGCAGCGCATCCGGTTTCTTCGGCGGATTTTTGGCCATGACTCGGGCTGGCCGGATGTATCGGATGCGGCACTCCTTCATTCCCTGGAGAACTGGCTGTCGCCGTTTCTGACCGGCATGACCCGAATCGGTTCCCTGAAAAATTTGAATCTGAAACAGGCGCTGGAAGGGACCCTTTCCCGGCAGCAGATTCACCTGCTGAATGATCTGGCGCCAACCCACTGGACAGTGCCGTCCGGATCACGGGTCCGGATTGATTACAGCGAAGACATTCCGGTTCTGGCTGTCCGGGTTCAGGAAATGTTTGGGCGCCGGGAAACACCCACCATTGCATCCGGGCGTCAGAAAATCCGGATTCATCTGCTGTCACCCGCTGGCAGGCCGGTTCAGGTGACTCAGGATATTGCCGGATTTTGGACCGGAAGCTATCCCGATGTCAAAAAAGAACTGAAGGGCCGGTATCCCAAACATGACTGGCCGGATGATCCGGCCGGGGCTGTTCCGACCAGCCGGGCAAAACGGAGTACCCATCCCAAAATCCGCTGAATCATTAAAAGCACTGAATCTGGTTTTTTTTCTTGACATATTTCTATCGGATTTTTAATAGTTACTTTATAATCACATTGTAATTGACTACTCGGGTTCAAATGGGCGATCGCGCGTTGGACAGCAATACTGCCGGACAGTGAGACAATGGACGGCGATACGTTATCTTTCCCCTTGATTCCTGAATAGTTACAACCCGTTTTGAAACAGGAGTCGAGCTTATGAAACTCAAACAGATTTCCGTGTCCATCGAAAATTCGCCGGGCAGGCTTTATGAGGTGACCCATCTGCTGGGACAGGCCGGCATCAATCTTCGCGCCCTCAATCTGGTTGACAGCGGTGATTTCGGTACGCTGCGTCTGCTGGTTTCCGATATTGCCAAAACCCGCCGGATTCTGATGGAAAAAAGTATGCCGGCGCGGGTGGATGATGTTGTGGCGGTCGAGATCGAAGATAAACCGGGGCGACTTTCCGAAGTCCTGAAACACCTGACCCTGGCCCGCATCAATGTGCTGTATATGTATGCATTTATTGGAATGTCGGCCAACAATGCGGTCATGATTTTCCGGTTCAGTGACAATGACCGGGCCATCGAGCTGCTCAAGGAAAACGGCATCAGACTGCTTGATGCCGAGTCATTCGGCATTCTGGAAACCGAGGGTTGATTTCATTTTTCACCGCAGAAGAGAGGAATATGTCATGAGTGATTCAGTTGAATTCACTCCCCGTACTTTTGCCGTTATCGGCGCGGGTCCGGTCGGGTGTATTGTTGCGGCATTTCTGGCAAAAGGCGGATTTGATGTCACCCTGTGCGATGTCATTCCGGCCCTGCTCGAACCGGCAATTCAGCCGGGAATCCTGATCGAGGGGGCTGAGAATCTTCAGCAACCTGTGACGCGAACCTGTCTGGCGATCGATGAGCTGGAAAAAATTCAACCCGATGTCATCATCATCACGGTCAAGGCCAATGCCCTGCCGCTGATTGCCTCGGCCATCGAGGTGTTTCATCGGGAAGGCGCGGTGGTTATCAGTTGGCAGAACGGCATCGATACCGAACTGGAGCTGGCAAAGTCATTGGGCAAAACACCGGTTATGCGGGCGGTGGTCAATTATGGATGTGGTCTGGTCAAGCCCGGCCATGTTCGCATGCCCTTTCATCATCCCCCCCATTATATTCAGGAACTCGATCCCAAATCAAAGCCGGCGGCGGTAGCGGTTGCAAAAGCCCTCAGCAGCACCGGACTGATCACCGAGGCCACGGATCAGATTATTTCCATGGTCTGGCGCAAGGGAATTCTGAATGCCTGCATGAATCCGGTCTGCGCGGTGACGGGTTTGACCATGGCCCAGGCCATGGGAGATCCCATTGTTTTTCAGATTGTGGATGCCCTTGTAAAGGAGTGCATCAAGGTTGCCAGAGCCAATGAAATCAGTCTGGGCTGGGATTTTTATCCCCACGCCATCGAATACATGAGCAAGGCCGGGGATCACAAACCATCCATGCTGATGGATATCGAAAACAAACGGCGAACCGAAATCGAGTTCATGAATGGAAAATTTATCGAATATGGTCAGAAAGCCGGAATTGACACGCCTTACAACATCATGATCCGGGCACTGGTCAAGGCGATTGAACCCAAGTGATTCCGGATTGGAGTCCGGAGGTCGGAGATCGGAAGTCTAAGGCGGATTCCCGTTTTTCGACACTCCGTACACACTACTCATTACGCAACACTGAAGAGCCTGAATGATATCATCAAACGAGTTGTTTGCAGGAATCGATGTGGGGGCATCCCGCACCAAAGTGGTCATTATCAACCCGGAACGGGAAATTATCGGCAGGGCTGTTGTCAAATCCGGAACCGATTTCATGCTGTCATCCCAGAACTGTCTGAATATGGCGCTGGACATGGCATTTGCCACGGAAGAGGATATCGGCATGGCGGTATCCACCGGATATGGCCGCAAAAATGTCCCGATTGCCCGGGAAAACAAAACCGAAATCGGATGCCACGCAAAGGGATGCTATTTCTATTTTCCGATGCCCCTCACGATTATCGATATCGGGGGTCAGGACAACAAAATCATCAAAGTCGATAAGGACGGCAGGCGGATCAGTTTCAAAATGAACCGGAAATGCGCCGCGGGCACCGGCGCCTTTCTGGAAGAGATGGCCCCAAGGCTGGATATCCCCCTGGAAGCGATGAACGATCTGGCCAGAAATTCGGAAAACATGGTGGAACTGGGAAGTTTTTGCACCGTGTTTTCGGCAACCGAGGTGCTGGAGAAAATCCGTCAGGGAAAAAAGGTGCCGGACATCGTCAAGGGATTGTTCCTCTCGGTCATCAAGCGGGTAGTGGAAATGGATTCTCTGACCGAAAATGTGGTCATGACCGGCGGTGTGGTTGCCCACAACCCCTATCTGGTGGAGATGGCCCGGGATTTGATCGGACGGCCCATTCTGGTCCCCGAATTTCCCCAGTTGACCGGTGCGCTGGGTGCGGCGCTGTATGCCATGGATGAGAAATGAGTCGTGAGCAGCACGAAAACCGAAACGGATAGCCTGAGCCTCATATCGGCATCCTAATTGGTCCATTAAGTCCATTACGTCCACTACAATATGACAACAGCATGTTTAACTGAGGAGCAGATATGGCAGAAGAGAAAAAACCGGTTCTGAAAATTCAGGCGGCCGGACAAATGAAAAAATATATGGCCGATTACTTTTATGAACTGAATGATGCGGCAAAGACACACAACCGGAAAATCGCGTGGTGCACCAGTGTGGGGCCTGCTGAAATCCTTCGCGCCATGGGATTTCTGGTTCATTTTCCGGAAAATCACGGCGCCATGCTCGGGGCCACACGAATGGCAACCGACATGATTCCGGAAGCCAACGCCAGGGGCTATTCACCGGATATCTGCTCCTATCTGACCGCAGATGTGGGGGCATATTTGAAAGGCGTCACCCCGCTGGCAAAAGCCTATCCGGGCATCGATTCGGTTCCAAAGCCGGATGTGCTGGTGTATAACACGAACCAGTGCCGGGATGTCCAGGACTGGTTTGCCTGGTATGCCGATGAATTCAAGGTTCCGCTTCTGGGAATTCAAACCCACCGGGGTGTCACGGATGTGACCGATGCGCATTATCTGTCCATTGCCAGACAGATGGAGGCACTGATTCCGCCGCTGGAAGAGATATCCGGAAAAAAATTCGATATGGCCGAGCTCAAACGGGTATTGTCTCTATCCCGGGAATGCTCGGGTCTGTGGAAAAAGGTTCTGGATACGGCCGCAACCGTGCCATCGCCGCTTACTTTTTTTGACGGGACCATTCACATGGGGCCGGCGGTTGTGCTGCGGGGTACCCAAGTGGCTGTGGATTATTACAAAACCCTTCTGGCCGAGCTGGAAGAACGTATCAAAAACCGGGTGGCAGCGGTCGAGGGCGAACGGTTCCGACTGTACTGGGAAGGCATGCCGGTATGGGGACGGCTCCGGGATCATGCAGAATTGTTTTCGAAACGAAAAACCAATGTTCTGGCGTCCACCTACTGCAATTCCTGGATTTTTTCGGATTTTGACCCGGATGATCCGTTTGTCAGCATGGCCCGCGCCTACACCAAGCTCTTTATCGTCCGATCGGATGAAGCCAAGGAAGAATACATCAAAAACATGATCCGGTTTTTCAAGGTTGACGGCATCATCTATCATGACGCCAAGACCTGTCCCAACAACTCCAACTGCCGGTATGGCATGCCCCAGCGACTGGAAAAGGAAACCGGTATCCCCAGCCTGACCATCAACGGCGATTTGAATGACCTGCGGCTGATATCGGATGAACAGACCAAAACCAATGTGGAAGCATTTCTGGAACAGCTCGAGGAGAAACGATAATATGCTGGAAGCGCTATTCAGACCCAAGTCTGTGGCCGTTATCGGCGCGTCCGCCAAGGAACTGTCGATTGGCAACCGGATCATCAAGAACCTGATCGATTTTGGATATACCGGGGCGGTTTATCCCATCAATCCCAAAGCGGCAGAAATCAGGGGCATCAAGGCATATCCTTCCATTTTTGACGTTCCGGGCGAGATCGATCTGGCCCATATGGTCATCGCCGGCAAGTTTGTACCGGCTGCGGTGGAGGATTGCGGCAAAAAGGGAATCAAGGCCATCATCATCAACTCCGCCGGATTTACCGAAGTCGGCCCCGAGGGTGCGGCGCTGCAGAAGGATTTTCTGGAACGGGCCAAAAAATACGGCATCCGGATTCTGGGACCAAACTGTCAGGGCATCATCAACACGGATCCGACCCTTCGGGCCTACTGCAATTTCACCTTTACCAAACCCGATCCCGGGTTCATCTCCATTGTGGCTCAGAGTGGCGGAGTTGGCGAGCTGATTCACCAGGGGTTTTCCCAGATGGGCATCGGAACCCGGATTTATGCCTCAAACGGAAATGCCAGTGATGTGTCCATTACCGATATTCTGGAATATCTGGGTGAAGATGAGGGAACCCGGGTCATTGCCCTGTATCTGGAAAGCCTGTCCGACCCCAAGGCCTTCATGAATGTCATCAAACAGGTGGCGGCCAAAAAAACCATCCTGGCCATGAAAGCCGGCAGAACCGCAGAAGGCGCCAAGGCATCCTCCTCCCACACGGGCGGGCTGGCCAAGACCGATATCGCCATCGAACTGATTTTTGAAAAGCTGGGTATTCTGACATTCCGGGATGAGGGGGAGCTCTGTCAGGCGGCTGCGGCATTTGCCAGTCAGCCGGCGCCAAAGGGAAACCGGGTGGGGATTATCACCAACACGGGTGGACCGGCTGTCATCGCAACGGATGTCCTGGTGGATGCGGGACTTCAAATTCCCACACTCTCCGAAAGCGCTATTGATACGCTCAAGGGAAAGCTGTACCCGGAATCCGCGTTCAGCAACCCCGTGGATGTACTGGCGACTGCGGATGGCGGCCATTTTCGGGCAGCCATGGACGTGATGCTGGCAGAAGAACAGATCGACAGTCTGTATATCAATTTCGTGACTCCGTTTTTTGTGGATACGGAATCGGTTGCCCGCCAGATTGCCGAAGTGAACCAGCAGCATAAAAAACCCATTGTCTGCAACCTGATGACCGATCCGGTGCAGTGGGCCCAAACCGTCGATATCCTCAAAACAGGCGGGGTTCCCTGCTACAGCTTTCCCGGAACCGCCGCACGGGCACTGGCCGCATTGACCCGGCAGGGCGCGCTGCAAACCCGGAATATCGGGAAGGCCAAATCATTTGCGGATGTGGATTCCGCCCGTGTCGCAAAAATCCTGAACGCTGCCACGGCTGCGGGATGCGCCATGTTGCCTGCGTCAGATGTCTATCAGATTCTGGATGCCTGCCGGATTCCCTGTGCGGCATGGAAAATAACGGATACGGTGGAAGGGGCTGTGTCGGCCGCAGATGCCATCGGCTATCCGGTTGTCGTCAAGGCGGACGCACCATCGGTCATTCACAAAAGTGATGTGGGCGGTGTTGCGGTGAATTTGAAAAGTCCGGAAACGGTAAAGGAAGCGGCAGCACACATGGCGTCCAAAATCAATGCGCCGGATCTCAAGTTTTTCGTTCAGCGGTTTTTGCCGGGTGGCAAGGAGCTGATCATGGGCGCCAAGGCCGAAAAGGGGCTGGGACATTTGATCATGTTCGGGCTGGGCGGCATTTATGTGGAAGTTCTGAAAGATGTCACATTCAAAATCACACCGGTGACCCCTGTCGAGGCCTCCGAAATGCTGTCATCGCTCAAAACCGCTGCGCTGCTGACTGGTGTACGGGGGGAAGCCGGCATCGATCAGGCGGGTGTGATCGATATCATTTTGCGACTGTCCCAACTGGTATCCGATTTTCCGCAGATTCAGGAAATGGATCTGAACCCGGTCATGGCGTTCAGCGATCGGGTTGTTGCAGTGGATGCACGAATCGCGCTTTGATTGTTTCAAAACATGTAACCGTATTCCCGTGCTGAAGCATGGGAATGCGGTTCTCCCGTAGCGCCAATACCCTTAATGAATGCCATTCACCTGTTT
>DFZE01000225.1:0-4287 GCA_002382065.1 Desulfobacteraceae bacterium UBA4064 | reverse complement strand
CAGGTCGCCCCTACGGGGCTTTTTCGGAAAGTTTCATTTTGATTCCTGGGGGTGAGCAAGCTCTTGATCGTGAATGAATCACATTTATTCACGGGTATTACCCCTGGCGCCATCCCCAGTCTAACATGGTCCCCCTCTTTTCTCGTTTCAAAAAGCGCCAACGCCATCCTTGCTGGCGGGTAGATTTCTCATTCAAAATATGCTATTCCTTTGCCTCAAGTTTATCGATCCCGATCCCGGGACCGATAAATGTGCAAAGAAAGTGTCTTTACGATAACCTGTCAACCAATGGAGGCATGTATGAAAAAAATCAGTTTGCCAATGACGGTATTGGTAGTGTGTGTGATGGGGGTTGTTTTTTCAGCCACGTCATCCCGTGCCGATCTGTACTGGGAAAGTATTGTGGAAACGACAGGAATGTCCGGAAAACCGGATTCCTCCCACGGGACAAAAAATTATATGACATCCTATGCATCCCGATCCGATAACGTGAATCGCATTGTCATTATGAATTTTGAAGAAAAAACCATGATTCAGATGAATCCATCCCAAAAAACATATCATCAGACCCATCTGGGTGAAGCGCCAAAGCCTCCCATGCTGATAAAGGATGAAAAAGCAGCGGCAAAGGAAAAAATGATGAAACAGATGCTGGGAAATATCAAGGTGACACCGACAGAGGAAACCCGTAAGATCGGGGAGTATTCCTGCAAAAAATACCTGGTTTCGGGGATGATGATGAACAGTGAGTACTGGCTTTCAAAAGAAGTGACGGGTTACGATGAAATGCAACAGATCATCGAAAAGCTGAAAGTCATCTTTGATCGGAATCCCATGATGAAACAGATGAACGCGGCCGGGATGTTGAGTCAGTTGGATGGATTTCCGGTTCAGATTGTCATGAATCTCATGAAAGGAAAATCCGTTACCACCCTGAAAAAAATCGAACAGAAAACCCTGGATAAATCCCTGTTTTCCATTCCGGAGGGATATACCAAGGTTGACCCGCCAAAGCCCCCCATGATGATGAGGCCGGGTGGCAAAGGTACCGGTCCGGGTTCGGGGCCTGGTCCGGCAAAACCCTGACATAACGTGCCTGAATGGAAGCCTGTCTGCGTAAATGCAATCCCCCCTTTGAAAAAGAAAGACAAGGGGGGATTTTTTCGGTTCAGGCATTCTGCCAAAATACCGTCATGAAGGCTGCGTCAAGACGGATCGATCCTTCTCAGATGCATCCATAATGCCCGCAATATAGGCCATCATCTGGCCAACCACCAGTTCAATGACAGACTCCGGGAAAAATTGTTCGGGCCGGTTTGCCATGATGACCTGGACAATTTCTTTTGTGCTTTTTTCCACATTTCGGGTTGCACGATAAGATTCTTCCAGCAGATTTCGGGTTTTCAAGGCGGATTCCATGGCCTTTTTCAAAAATATTCGCCCATCATCCCCGGTGCGCGCCCCGAAATGCTCGGCCAGATGAATGTCGATCTCCAGAGCAGCCATTTTATCCAGACTGGTCATGTATTTGTCATAATTGGAATTTGCGGCGGTAAACACCTGATCCCCAAATGGAATTCCGGCTGCATCACTGGCAAAAAGTGCTTTGAGACCGGGTTCATACAGCGCAATCGAGCAGGATGAATGACCCGGAACTTCCAGGACCCGCAACTGACGGGGGCCGCAGGATATGATGTCATCCTCCTTGGCAGTTTCTTCGACCGCAATACCGGAAAAATCCACTTTCAGACTCAGCAAATGCCGGGTCAGGCCATAGTTTTCCGCCAGCATCTCATTGAGAAATGCGATGCTTTTAACCACCTTGGGCGATGACAGAAGCGATTGCGCCTGTTCCGAAGCGATGACACGCGCCCAGGGCCAGCGTGCTTTAAAAAACGGTATGATGCCGCAATGATCGAAGTGGGAATGCAGAATGATCAGTTTCCGGATCTTTTCTTCTGGAATTTCAAAGCGTTTCAACTGTTCCAGCATATCCGGAATGATATAGGTGCATCCGCCACCCAGCATCACGTATTCGTCTGCTCCCTTGAGAAGATATACGCAGGATTCGGTTTTTCCCAGAAGCAAAATATCGTCTGTAACCCATCCCGGATGATCGATGACCATGTTGGACTCCTGTCGTGTAAAATGATGAATGATGGAAGATATCATTTTCATGCCCGGGGGTGAAGCCAGACGTGATGCATGATCGTTTACCGTGAAAATGGTTATTCAGGTGCAAAGGGGCAGAGGGCCAAAGGGACAAAGTTTGATCGGTAAATGTCCTATCCCGGCTTTGGAAAGCCGGGCTACGATGGCTGGCCCATTTTCATTGCTGGGGGTGAACATACCGGAATGATTCATGAACGGTTACCGTGGGATCAATCATTTCAGCTTTCAGCCTCAAATCTTCAGCCCTCAAACCGGATTGATATATATGACCATTCAACCAATCTCCATCCATTTCCCGGACGGATTCAATTTATTGAAGCGCCAGAAACAGCTCTGCCAAAAAATGGATCATGCCTATGACATCGCGGCAGCCCATTACGGATTTGTCTGTACCGGATGTGATGACAACTGCTGCCGGACCCGCTTCTATCACCATACACTCGTGGAATACAGTTATCTGTATTTCGGCATGCAGCAAATGGAACCCGGCCAACAGGCCGATATCCGGTACCGTGCCGCCGAATACGTCCGAATCGAAGACCAATATGAATCCTCAGACACGGCCGAAAAACCCTGGTGCCCGCTCAATGATCAGGGATTGTGTCAACTCTATGCATATCGCCCCATGATCTGCAGGCTGCACGGACTGCCACATGAATTGACCACACCGGGAAAAGGCCGGAAAACCGGGCCGGGATGCGACACATTTTTCCATCGATGCGGCCATCACGACTATTTCCCCCTGGATCGAACGCCCCTGTACCATGAACTGGCGGATATCGAACGGTCTGCCAGACAACTGATCCGCTATCCGGATATAATCCGTCTGACCATCGCCCGGATGATCTGTCATTTTCCAAAGGAGAAATTCGATGAATCCTGAATCACCCCAAACCCCGTTATCCGAGCTGGCTGCCCGCATCAGCCGTCTCCAGAACGATCTGCAGAAACATCAGATCGATTCCGTCCTGATTGCACAACCGGTCGATCTGTTTTACTTTGCCGGAACACTCCAGCAGGGATTTCTGTTTGTTCCGGAACAGGGGCAGCCCCTTCTGATGGTCCGGAAAACCCTGGAACGGGCGATTGCGGAATCCCCCCTGCCCCATATTGTCGGATTCTCCAGCCCCAGACAGATTCCGGGTCTGATCCAAAATCATGGTGTTGCCCATTTCCGGGTTCTGGGCCTGGAGATGGATGTCATTCCGGCCCAGTTATACCTCAGCATTCAACAACTGTTTACGGGTGTTGAAATTCGGGATGTCGCCCCCATCATCCGAACCGTCCGGTCCATCAAAT
Source organism: Desulfobacteraceae bacterium UBA4064 (assembly GCA_002382065.1). GTDB lineage: Bacteria > Desulfobacterota > Desulfobacteria > Desulfobacterales > Desulfatirhabdiaceae > UBA4064. The sequence continues at coordinate 816 of DFZE01000225.1, read as the reverse complement.
CGGAATATGAGCTTCAAAAAATACAGCGGGCTGCGGATCTGGGTGATCGGGTTTTTGAATATGCCGGAAACATCATTTCAGAAGGCATGACCGAAGTGGAACTGGCCGGGATTATCGAAGCACATGCCCGAAAACTGGGACATCAGGGCATTGTGCGGATGCGGCTATATGGGAGTGAACTCTTTTACGGGCATCTGATGACCGGGTCCGGGGCTGCCGAACCCAGTTATCTGGCATCCCCCACCGGCGGAAAAGGACTGAGCCCGGCCATTGCCCAGGGGCCGGGGTTTGAAAAAATCAAGGCTCATGAACCGATACTGGTGGATTATGTATTTGCCTGTGACGGCTATCTGGCCGACCAAACCCGGATATTTTGTATCGGCGAGCTTCCGGACGACCTGATGCGGGCGCATCAGGATATGCTGCGTCTTCAAAATATCCTGATGAAAGAAATCAAGCCGGGCATTACCGCTGGTGCGATGTATGATCTGGCAATTGATCTGACAGCCCAATGGGGTTATGAAGCCCATTTCATGGGTGCGGGAGAGGCCCGTATCCGGTTTGTCGGGCATGGCCTGGGGCTGGAACTGGATGAATATCCGTTTCTTGCAAAAGGTCAGCAGACCGTCATCGAAGAAAACATGGTCATTGCACTGGAGCCCAAGCTGATATTTCCGGGAAAAGGCGTGGTCGGAATCGAAAACACCCATCGGGTGACAGCAGATGGATTACAGCGCATGACGCGGTTTGCGGATGATGTGGTGCAATGCCCTTTTCGTTCAGCAGAGAATGGGTAAGGCTGTCGGAAACAAATAA
>DFZE01000047.1:11014-20259 GCA_002382065.1 Desulfobacteraceae bacterium UBA4064 | reverse complement strand
GCAGAATAGCGATGTAATCAACACCCAGTCAATGTATTTCTTCGTGTCCTTAATTGTTGATTTCAATTTTCCCAATTGATTTTCATATTGTTCAATCTCTTCCAAAAGCTCCGATTTCTTTTTTACCCATATCCGATATTTTTTAGGTTCATCTTCACTTTGAGAATGCATCGTCAGTTCGGCAAAACAGGCTTTGCGGTAACGCAGCTTGTTTTGCACCGAATTACATAACCGGCTCATCTCTCGGTGAGCGGGGTTTATAACCTTTTCGGTATCAGGAAAACTTTCAACGCCATATTCATTAAGTAGATCAATTCCAAAGTGTTGGATCATATATTTGAAAAAATTCTCTGTGCGCCATCGGCTGAACATCCCGGCTGCCAATCGGGGATGCTCCAAATCGTATATGGTACTAACCAGGCTGGTTTGGTGCCCCGATTTTGTCAGCTTACGCACTTCGCGAACCCAAAATGCCTCCTTGCCTGTCCCAAACAATGTGCCCATTTCAGCCAGTTTCATAACAGATGTCTCGCCTCTTGGCATGACCACTGAGGTGGACCCCACTGTCAAGACAAAAAAGGGTCGAGTTTAAGAGGGTAACCGATCAACCTGCAGCGGAATGGCGCTGCCCCAATTTCAATTCTCCTTGAGGTGTAATTTCTTCCAATTTACGGAGTTCCAGGGCTGAAAAACCGAGATTATGGGCCGCTGAAAATGCATCCCTGTCACTATGAACATGAGGTGGTTCCTGTAAATCGTGGCTGACAAAATAGAATCTGTATGGCCCCTTTCTTAAGACTGCTGGTGACATTGGTTTCTTCTCCATTGAGCAGACTTTTAACCGCACCTTATGTTGTCTGTTCCCATCATTCCTCTGACCAATTTAAAATGCGTTCTTTCCAAAATTTACATCCGTCATCAAGATTCTTCTTGGGGTATAATTTCTTTGGTTCTTCTTTACGATTTTCCAAGAACCAGTTGCATGTAAAATCCTGAACAAAATTTACCCCTCTATGGTTCCCCAGATAGCCACAAGTCCAACATGATCTGTCTTCGTTCATTTGAATCCTCTTTCTGGTTGGATCACATTTTCAACAGATGTTGCACTTACAATGATTCTTTCGGTTCAATATGCGCAAACAGCTTCTCAAGATAATGTTCCCGATCATCTTCCATAAACAGCACATGCTGCTGTTCCAGTTCTTCCTGGGTTGGTCCCCATTGCAGGTTTTTATATTCGGTACAGGATAAAATGAAACTGTTCAGTTCAATTGTCGGATCGTTCAGTCTGGCTTCGACATCCTTGATTCGTTTGTAGAACTGGACTTTTTCACTGGCAGGCCCTTCATGAATCAGACCATGGGGCTCGATAAACGTGACATACTGCCAGTCCTCTGTCAGCATCCACAAAATAAAGTCCGGATGGAAATTGCCCGCCTCAAAGAAACCGACGCCCTTGCCACGGCTCCGGTTCCGCAACAGGTATATCTCTTTCTGATCGGCTTCCAGGCTGGATCGATTCCGGTCGTACCAGGCTTTCAGGTCTTTCACAAACTGGTATTCACTTTTGTTCAGCACAACCGGCAAAACCGTGATCTTGCCAGCCCGGACATGAAACAGCGGTTGAAACAGGTGTCTGGCAAAATTGCACGCATGCAAGTCACCTTCTTTTAACAGATCGTCTTTTCCTTCTTCCAAATCCTTTTTGATTTGTTCAATTGCCCGAATCAGTGTCTCCTCGTCCCCGTCCACAATCAGGTGATAATTGTCATCATCGGGCAGAATCCTGTCTTCCGGAGTCAGTTCCCGCAATTCCATTCGCGGCTCGATGTATTCCCGGTTACAGTAATTGTAATAATGGTCCAGATAGTGTTTCAGCAGGCTGGAAGCGATCTGCTGCAACAGCATGACGCCATCGAAACTGGCCGGATTCAGTCTGGCCTGGGGCAGATACAGCGTGTACCAGTCACTTCTGCCCAGCAGTTGCCGGATGCCATCTTTGGAGATGTTCAGATTGTGCCAGCCCCGGTCCCGCTTGAACTGTTCCAGCTCAAAAAACAGGGCATCCAGATTCAGCAATGCCACATGCATTTCCAACAGGTGAACATTGTCTTTTTCAGATTCCGTCGAAGTCCCCTTTGAATGCATGGTCTGAATCCGGGGATACCAGTCAGACACAATCGGGTTTTGTTTCAGATAATCAGGTACATCCCCGACAGAGGGAATTGGACCGTCTTTTTTAAAGTCGTATTCGCTGCCATCGGATTTCTTTTTTTTGGGACACAGGATTTTGAGTCGTTTCCCAAAATCATAGGTGACATTCAGGGGTATCGGGATGGTGATTCGGCGTTCATTGCCAGGCAGTCCTTCCTGTTTTAAAAATTCCCGGAACTTTTCCATAAAGTCTGCCTCGATGCCAAACACATTCAGAGTCTCCAGCTCTTCGATAAACGCCGGCCGGGTGGCCACATGAACATGTCCGCTCCGTTTCAGACTCCATTCATATCCTTTCAACCGTACCCCCCGACCAAACAGTTGAATGATCTGGGTTCCTTCACTGCGGCCGACATGCATCAGGCCCATGGTGCTGACCCGCCAGCAGTCCCACCCTTCCACAAATTTTTTGGATCCGATCAACAGGTTGACCGGCGATGTCGAATCCTTTACCGATGCGAACATGGCCCCGCCAAAGTCACTGTCCTCGATCTGCAACCGGGTCCCGTTCTGGGATGCCACCTCGGCCACATGGTCGCAAAGTCCTTTGGCGTCTCCGACATTGATCAACCCGAACGGGGTTTCTGCGGTACCGACCCGAAGCGCCACCTCGCCGGATTCTCCCCGGATACGGGACAACACCAGGCTTCCGCCGGCCCGGTGGTTGAACAGGCGGGCCAGAATATCCTGATAGATGCTGTCAACAGATTCGTTCTGATTGCGCTTCTGAGCCAGATACAAAAAGGCATTGGCAAAAATATCGTTTCCGTTTTTGTCCAGCAGGCCGGTATCCTGTCCATTGCCGCTCAAGATTTCCTGTATCCGGGCAGCCGCCGCTTTCTGGTCATCCAGAAATTCCGCCACAAACTGGATGATTTGGGCCACATCCGCAGCGACAATTTTTTCATCGGATGAACCCCCCTTGGCTTTTGAAACCGTACTGCCAACAAAAACCCACAGCGGCTTTACCAGATTGAAGCGGTCAAAGAGCCTGGTTTGGTCCTGATAAATCCGGAGCTGCTGATAAAATTTCAACAGACATGCCGTCAGAAAGTATGGCTGCATGGCCTGTGCGATATCGCGGTCATGATCCAGCCGGGCTGCCTGTTTGATATTGCCCTTCTCGACCAGACGTCTGATGACATCCGGACTTGGATGAGGCAGATTGTCAATCTTGTAATCCTTGCCGAATCCATCCTCGTAGAACCAGCGGTACGAATAATCGAACAGAACGGTTTTGGCATAGCTGTTTTCAAAATCTGCGTTTCCGGATGCGCGTACCGCCTGTTCAAATGTGGCGGAATATTCAAAGGTAAATCCCTTGGCACACAGGCTGCTGCGACGGGAAAACCATGCCCCTTCATCCTTGCCGCTCATCCCCCGGTGCCCTTCATCCACCAGGAGCAGATTCTGGTCCCCCAGGTTTCGAGTGGCTACGGTATTGGGACCCTGCTGGTCTGCCAGTTTGGTAATCTCAAGCACATCCACCACGGATCGCTCCCGGCTGATTCCAAAAAGCTGGCTGCGACTGAAGTAACTGACCGCGGAAATGCCGCTTTCCATAAATTCGGCGATATGCTGTTCAGAAAGCCGTTCGTTGGGCGTCAACAAAATCGTGGAGGACAGTTGATTTTCTTTTCCATGTTTCTTGGCATAGTCCCGGTACTGTAACAGGTTGACGTGCATCATCAGGGTTTTGCCGCTGCCCGTGGCATTTTGCAGGCAAATTTTGTTCAGGTCATCCGCCTCAAAAAACGGACGCGGATTTCTTTTGGCCCGGTCGCTTTTGTCCCAGGTTGCCAGCTTTTCGTATTCCCGGTCTTCCCAATGCCGGTTGAACCGGTCCACATACGCATTCAAATCATCCAGCAGCCGGGTCCGGTTGTCAAAAAAACGGTCCAGATATATCTCGACAAACACCAGTGTCAGCCATTGATAGTATTTCCAGACGATTGGGCGTTGCCGTCTTTCATTGATTGCCAGTGTATGCCGGACAATGTTTTCGTCATAGGTCCGCAATTGCTCCTTGGTCAGGCTTCTGCCGGAATCGTCCCAGAATATGTCGCTGTTTGTCAGGTTATGGAAAAATTTGTGAACATTGTCGGTATCCAGTCCTTCCATTCTGGCATCCCGGATGGGATTGGACAGGACATGAAATGGCCGGATTTTTTTCCCGTCCCGGGTATGTTCCACAATCGGGTCCACTCCAAACAGGCTGATCAGCCATTGATTCAGGAGCAGCTTGTTGGAGAAGCTATGCTGTTTGGGGCCTTTGGATCTGGATTTTGTCTTTGTCATGGTATCACCATCTTAACTCCCCGTTCCAAAATTCTGCTCCCACATCCGTTTGAAAAATGTTTCTTCTATCAGATTGACCTTCCAGGTTTCCCCTTCTGTCCGCAGATTGGGCAGGTTGTTGCTGCCGTTGGTATAGATGGTGTTGTATTCAAAATCCCGGGGGTTGATGCGGTTTTTCAAAAACCAGGTATCCAGCATCAGGTTGTCCTTTTCCAGATCACCGGTCAACTTGCGCCAGACAATCAGCACTTTTTCCTGGTGCCCGTTATCCGCAGACAATGGATCTTTGGATACCCACCCTTCGATTTTCCTAAACCACCAGACCGGTACCGGTTTATCGTTCCGGTTGTGTTGAACTTGGCGGGGGTTTCCATTCAGCACCAGCCGGGTGTGCTGGTTATTTGGCACTTCCTTGTCCTTGACCCGTTTGAATTTGGCTGTAAGCATTTGGGGGTGGGCAATATGGGTGACATGCAGCCCGATCAGGTAGTTGAAGGTTTCCATCAGATCGACATGGCAAACAGAAACTTCTTCTGTACCGGGCTTTTTGATCTTCAGGGTATAGGCAGTCGGGTCTGTAAATTCATCGATATTCAGCAGGGACTGGCTGCCACGGGTTTCCACATCCAGCAGATAATGAAGCATGTAGTCTTCCTGCAGCGCGGGATTCCTGGCAATGGCCTGGTCCCGCAGGGGGTTTTCATCAAATCGCAGGTTGTTCAGGGTGTCTTCGTAGGATTCCAGCCGCAGATATTTGAAACACTGGGATATGCCGGTGTTGCGGTTCACCGGTTTACCGTCTTTCCAGGTATCGGAATAGATCACCTTGGCGATACGCGGCTTCAGTACGGTGTCAAAGTAGTCCCCCATTTCAACAAGAATGTACCTGCGGCTACCGCCATCCTCCCGATTCAGATTGATTACAGCGTGACCGGTGGTGCCAGAGCCTGCGAAATAGTCGAGAATATTAATATTTTTTTTATCGGTTGCTCCGCCTACACGCAGACAATCCTCAACAGCATAAATGGATTTTGGGTAGGAAAAACCTGGATTATTAAATAGATTCTTTAAAAGCCTAGTACCTTGCTCCGTTGCTGAATACTTCGTATCTGTCCATAAAGTTAATGGTGTTGTACCTTCTGTCCTCGGACGATATTTATAGTAAACCTGTGGTGTTCCTCCTCTCGGCACACGGGCTAAAAATTGACTATAGTCTTTTCGAATGTTTTCTTCACTCCATCTCCAATTTTTTTCACGGCCGTCGTCATTTACCGGATATATGACAACTTCTTCTCCTTGGGGTTCTTCTGATATAATCCACTTTCTTTTTACTTCACTCCAATGCATGACTGGAACTCGTATAGTACCATTATCAAGGTTCGCATAAATTGGGAAATATTGACGTTGACCATCTATCCTGTCAGAATTTGAACCCTCTCTGCGTAAATTTCTGTACTCAAATATTCCTTGCTGGTCTTTTTGATTAAATCTGGCTAACTGATCCTGTGATCTTGGAACTCTACAAATTCTGGATGATAGTGATTTCCCATAAAAAAGAGCGTATTCATGCGTAAGGGCAAATCCAACCTCGGAAGGACGGCCGGATGGATTAATTCTGATCGGAACAATAGCTATTTCATTGATTCTACCAAAAATGGAATCCAGAATTAAACAGAACTCATTCAATTCTACATCATCAATAGTCGCACATAAATTTGCATCAAAATCCATTAAGCTTGTTGAAATACTGAGACGATCAAAAATAAGAGTTAACCAAGAAGAATGTTTGTATTCATTCTTATAAATGATTTCTGATGCTGATGTATTATACGGCGGATCAATATATACACACTTCACCTGCCCCCGATACCGCTCCTGCAACAGATTCAGCGCCTGGAAGTTCTCGGAATGTATCATCAGGCCGTCACACTGCTCATCCAGGTTTTCAATGGATGCCAGCAATCTGGCCTTGAAGGACTCATCAAAAAACCGGGTATCCAGTACCAGCTTGTCATTCTGTTTCAAAAAGACTTCTGTCAGGGGGTGCGAATAGGCAGCGCTGAACAGTTGACCGGGTATTTCATCGATGGCAAACAGTCTGACCCATTCATCATGCTGGGCCTGGTTGGCGGCAATTTCCGGGTACAGGGCTTCTGGTATCCGGTCCAGTGTGATGCAGTAGTTGGTTTCCACCACAAATTTTTTCTTCAGCCACAACTTCTTTTGAAAGTCCTCGAGCTGTGCCAGAAAATCAATCAGTTTCCCGGCAATTTTCCGCAAAACCTTCAACCGGGAAAGATAGGTCTCCACCACCGGGGCATCGGCATTGCAGATATCATCCAGCCGCATGACCTCGTTTTTGATGTAAAAGTCCAGCTCCCGGCGCAAAAAGCTGCCCAGATCCTTGTGGATGAAATAATCCATGGTGTTCCGGGATGTGTACTGGTTGATATATCTGGCCAGCAGGGGACGGTCCCGGTTGCTTTCGGTTGGCGCCGGAAGGGTGAGAATCTGGTGATATATGGCGCAAAGGGGATGAGCATCCGGGGATAGAAGGGCTTTCAAAATGGTTTCAACCGATTCGGTGTTCCGTTTGTCCCGCCAAGAGTTTTCCGGCCCGGTCTTTTCCGGGTCAATCCGGTATTCAAAATTGACTGTCAGGTCCCCGGCGTCATTGAATTCTGTAGGCCGGTTCCGATGGATCACAAAAAATCGCCTGTTCTGTTCACTGGCCTTGACATTGCCATGCTCGCCTTCGGTGGCCTCCACAATCCGGAAATGCATTTTCAGGGAATCCGGCACATCAATCCGGTCAAAGCCAAGCTTCTGCTGCTCCGGCATACCTGTTTCCCGGAGCGTTTCCAGATGTTTCTTCAGATCGATGGTGAAACTGGAAAAATATTCGGCGGTCTTGATGTAGTACTGGTCTGCATTGGCCCAGTGCAGCTTGATCTCTTCGCCAAAATAGGGAATTGCAAACGGTGCGGCCCGACCCGATGTTTCCCGGACAAAATACCGCCGGGAAATAAAATCCCCATTGTCATAGTACCGTTCAAAAAACCGGTACAGATGGTCATACACATCCCCTTCCAGAGTTGCCTGTTCCCCCAGTGACGCATAGCGTGTACGGGCATCCATGACCGCCGGCGCCACTTCGGGGTCTGGCGCACCAAACATCATTGCCTGGTTCAGGGCTTCGTCAACCCAATTTTGCAGCTCTGTCCGGCGGGTTTCATCCATCTGGCCAAAAGCGTCTGCAACGATGGTGAGGAGATCATTTTCGATAAACTCCAGAACCTGTTTGGATTTGGCGTGCATGATCCGGTAAAACCCAAAATCCAGATCCGGCTGATCCAGTTGGAACAATTCTTTCAGTTTTTTTACAAGACGGCTTCGAAGCTGTTCTACAGAGGGCATCTGTTTCTCTCCGGGTTATGCGGTTACCTCACCTTCCATCGGATTGTGAATACAGGGGTACAGGTTGTTTTCTGCATCATGCGTTTTTCCAGTTCAGAGACCAGGCGATCCCGCTTGTCGGCAATTTCATCCTCGATGTCAAAAATTCGCTGACGAAGGAGCCGTTTTTTACGTTCCAGTCCGGCAATCTGCTCCTGAATCTCATGCTGTTCTTCCAGGGTGGGCGCCTGGCGACTGCGTCGCTGGGCCTCCCGTATCCGGGTTTTGATGTCATCCAGGTCTTTTTGAACGGCCATTTCCATGTCTTCTGCCCATTTGTCCAGTTGATCACGGGTTTGATGAAAATGATGGCTGTTTTCTTCCAGATTTTTGGCAATTGTGGCCTGAATATGCCGGGTACATTCCTTATCCAGACGCGTTTCGGCAGAAGCGGGTACAGATTTGGCCGGGGCTGCGGTTCCGTTGCACAAAAACAGTTTTTCGCAGGTTTCCTGATCCAGGCTTTTGCCCGTGTCATTGAAAGCGGAAAAAAGCAGATATTCCTGACAGTCAAAGGATTCGATTCGGAGATGTTGCAGCCGCATCCACCCGGATTGTTCTTTGATTTGTTGCACCACAGCAATTCTGGTTGGATGGCCGGTGATGTCAAATGTGACTTCTGCCAGGGGACAGGGGTAGTTTTTGGCTGTCAAAACCACATGCTCTCCCAGGGGATGCCCCAGCCTGTACAGATATTCGCCCGGAATATTTTCTGATTTTTTGGAAACCAGGTGATACTGTCCGGTCATGACATCCGGAACTGGATTGACATTCAACGTAAAGCAGAATGTTTCGTCATCAAAGTCCGAAATGTCTTTCAATACATGCCGGGTCAACATCCAGAACAGACGTCCAATCCAGTCCAGCTTTTCCCGGGTACCGGCAATATTCACTTTCAACCGTTCGTGGACATCTTCATCAAAATTTTCCAGCAGCAGTTTGCGGGTATTGCGCATGCGGGTTTGAATCTGTTCATCCAGATCAGATTGAAGCGTTTCAAAAGCTGTCTGAATTTCGGCAGCAGTCCGGCACTGCTGGTATATATCAAGAACCCGGCGCTCAAAATCCACCCCGGATTCGATGGAACCCAGCACGTCATCACTGGCGCCAAATACCCCGGTAAACAGGTTGAATTTCTGTTCCAGCAGTTCATACACCCGGCGGTCTGCCTCATTCCGTTCATTCAAAAAATTGATCACCACCACATCATGTTTTTGACCATACCGGTGACAGCGGCCAATCCGCTGCTCGATCCGCTGGGGATTCCAGGGCAGGTC
>DFZE01000047.1:0-10983 GCA_002382065.1 Desulfobacteraceae bacterium UBA4064 | reverse complement strand
CCTGTTGGACTGGACCCAATCCTCATAAATTTTACCGGATGCATCATCTGCGTTGGTTCCATTAAAGGTCAATACCTGACCGGAATGGCCGTTATTTTCCAGAAAATTCTTCAACCAGACTTGGGTTCGGCGGGATTCTGTAAAAATAACAACTTTTTGGGCAGCCCCCATTTCAGCCATACTTGCAAAGCCAATCTCCAGCGCCTTGACAAGCGATTTTGTTTTGGAGTCAATTCCAATTGATCTGGCCCATTGGATATAACCGGACAACTCTTCAATTTCAGCTTCCAGTTTTTTCAGATCGACGGACCTGATGCCAACCTCGGCGACAGAAGCTTCGGTTTCGATCGTGTCATCATCAGTCTGATCTTCCTGGTCTTCAATCAGTTTATCCAGCAGGTCATCATCCCAGGGGATGGCTTTGATATTATCCGCCCTGCCAGAGGCATAATGCATCGAACAGATAATGATGTGACTCTTGTCAAAAGGATTGTTTGTGCCGTTTTCCTGGTGTTTTTTCCAGGTTTTGGCATCCAGCACAATAGAATCCAGGTTAAATTTGTCAGAAAGTTCAATCTCCCACTGTTTGCGCAGCGACGCAGGCACAATCACCAGAATATGTCTGCGTCTTTCTGCCCAGTACTGACACAACACCAGGCCTGCTTCGATGGTTTTCCCCAGACCAACTTCATCCGCCAGCAGCACCCCTTTGGATATGGGTGACTGAAGAGCAAACAGGGCGGCTTCAATCTGATGCGGATTCAGGTCAACACAGGCATCAAACAGGGCTCGTCCAATGCGGTCAACACCGGCGCCGCCGATCCGGCTCAGTTCATATGCAATATATTTGGCGTGGTAATCGGTTATCACCAGGGGTATGGCTCCATCAGCCAAGATCATCCATCCGGCCATATTCAATAGGACGATGGATGAAAAAGGGTAGAAATTTAAAGCAGGCGCTTCTGAAAAGGTTTTCCAAGCTGGAGGTTTGGAACCGGCAGAATCAACAATCGAATACGTTTATCTTGTCGCGTGTTCAAGCAGATATCGGTATTGGGGTGTCACCAATGGTGTCAGACGCGCAACATTGGCATACTCATCCGTATCTGGATAATATTGTTCGTAATAAAAGCGACCACGGAGCGATCGCACGCGATAGTGCAAGGCGTTCAGCACTGGGCTTTCTTCAATCGCTGCGTTCAACCGGGTGACAATTTCATGTTTCTTTTCTTTGGACAACGGTTTGACTGCTGGTCTTGGCAGTCTCTCAGCAGATTTTCGTCTTCTCCATTGCATCATCGTAACTTCTTCAATTTGTGTTATTTTTGACGGCTTCATTGATGGGTATCCGGATATCGCTGTAATGACTCCGTAAACAACTCATTTAAATTGGCAGCCCATCCATTCCGGATAACATGCTGTGCCTGATTGAACAACTTTTCCGGCAGTTCACCTGTAACGGGAACATTCATGATCGTCTCCATGAATTATTTTTGTGGTTCTGTCGTACCGGATTATGGTTGTGATGTCAATATGACTAAAAAACCGAATGGTTAAGCTTTACTGAAAATCCCTTTTAACCGCGAAATACGCAAAACATACGAAAAAATGCTGATTATAACGGATTTTGGGAAGGATAATGTCCCTCCGGTCAACACACCGCCATCAATCCGGAAAGATACCTGTCCAAAAATGTTTCTGTAATCCGCCGTAACGGATCATCCAGAATGTTCAGCGCCTGTTTCCGGATAAACGCCGGAACTCCCCCATAAAACGCCTCTGCAATGCCGCCGGTGATACAGGCCAGGGTGTCGCTGTCACCGCCCAGTGAAATGGCGTTTCGTATGGCATCTTCATAGTCGGTCGATTCCAGAAATGCAATAATGGCCTGGGGTACGGTCTTCTGGCTGGACTCACTGAACCGGTAATCCGGCCGGATGTCATCCAGGGTCTGTGACAGATCATAGTGGCAGGTCGTCTCGATATATTCCCGGATTTCCGGTTTGGAGTGGCCGGTTCTGGCCAGAAAGATGGCTGCCGCGGTTGCCTGGCCGCCCTTGATGCCTTCGGGATGGTTGTGGGTGACGGCTGTAAATTCTGCGGCCTTTTCCAGAACGGTTTCCAGGCTGTCATAGGCAAAACCCGCCGGGCTGATGCGCATGGCGGCCCCGTTTCCCCAACTGTTGTACGCCTGGCTGTCAGGGGATTGTGCCCATTGGTGGAATCGCCCGCCATAACCGGCAGCCGGATATCGATGATAATACGCCTTCATTTTTTGGCCATAATCCGCACCGGTCAAAATGGCATCGGCCAGTGCAATGGTCAGAACGCTGTCATCCGTGAAAGTGCAACGGGGGCTGAATAGCGGAAAATCCTTGGTTTTGATGCGATGCCATTCATACACCGAGCCGACAATGTCTCCTGCGATTGCGCCAATCATGAGGGGTTCCTTTGTGAAAAAATGTTTTTGGACAGGTTTGTCTCCAGTTCGCCCGCGTTGACAGATATCTTGCTATCCTTTATCATTCAAACAAGTGTATCCAATGCGGAGATGACAATAGGTGATTCAATCGTTTTCCAATTGAGGGACCGAAGATATTTTCAATAGAAAGAGATCCAAGGCAGCCAGACGGATATGCCCGGAACAAATCTGGCATGTGGCACAACGGAAACTCGATCAGTTGAATGCAGTGGTTTCATTGAGTTCTCTTCAAATTCCTCCTGGAAACGAACTGGAGTCGCTCAAAAAAGAGCGGATCGGGCAGCACAGCATCCGAATAAATATTCAATTTCGAATTTGTTTTGTCTGGTCAGAACAAGAACCAGAGCAGGTTGAGATTACCGACTATCATTGAAAAGAGGGAATATGATTCGTTTACCGTCACATGGACCGCCGACGCATCCAGGAAAGATGCTGATGGAAGAATTTCTCAAACCGCTGAAAATGACGCAGGCAGAACTGTCGAAGAAACTCGGCATCTCATATTCCCACATCCATGAGCTGATACATGAAAAACGGCGCATGACTCCGGACACTGCACTCCGGCTGGAACAATTGTTTGGAATGGAGGCACAGTTCTGGCTTAACCTGCAAATTTCCTGGGATATTTATCATGTGGTCCATTCTCCTGTTGTGAAGGAAATTCGAAAAATAAAACCACTGCCCGCTATTGCACAGGTATCAACCGCTTAGTTTTTCCGTTATCTGAAAAGCTATCGCAAAACCGCGCCGTCATGTCATAGACCAGTTACGCCACCTGAAAGCTTTTCAGAGCCTGTTTGAAGCTCCCGTCTGAGGCCCGCTAACTGAGTTGGAAAGCACCTCAAAATACTCACATACTCCGTGTATGCTCCGCTTTTGATGCACTTTCCGCCTTGTTATCGGGCCTGATCCAGAATTTTCAAACAGGCTCTCAGTTTCCGGTATCCGCCATGCTTCAGGATCAACGGCTCTTTATCAACCATGCTCAGCCTCCCGACCGGTTCAAACGGAAGTTTCTCCACTCTGCAGCAGCGATATAATCTTTTCGCGGGCCGCCAGTTGCGTCAACCAGGATTCGGGAATGGCATCGATACCCTGAAACGCGCCAAGCAGCATGCCCGTGATCATGCCCCGGGCCGCTGAATCGCCACCGGCCATCACGTTTTCGATGAGGGCCTGCTGCAGGTTGTCTTCGTATCTGGCAACCAGATGAATCACGCCGGGAAAGGCGGCGCCAATCTCACACATCTGGCCGAATCGCTTCACTGCGGCAATTGTATTTGAAGTCCGGCTTTCGATGCCTTTTTTCACCCATGTCTGAAACGGCTCACGGTTGAACTGTGATGCGGTGATGGCCTCGATGGCAGTCACCGGCGACTCTCCCTTCAGAACGCGAAAAACAACCGCGCCAAAAAACGTCGCGCTGTCGGTTACCAGAATGTGGTTATGGGTCATGGCGGTCTGAATTCTGGCATTGTTTACCAGGTCATCGATGGCGTTGCGGTAGGCATACGCCAGTGGCGCCATTCTTGCCGCACCGCCCAGATCCGTAGATTTTGATCCGGCAGACTCCGGCGTCTTTTTGTCTTTGAAATTGTTCAAGGTCAATCGGGTGGCCTGGTCGATGTAGCCGGTATAGTCCTGGTGATGCGCGAGCCACAGCGCGGCAAAATGCTTCAGATCGAAACCACGGCAGGCCGCAATGGATTCCAGCAATACCAGCATCTGGTCGCCGTAATGGGTGAATTCCCCTGCATTTTTGGTGGGGTGGTAGGTATTCGGGCCGGGCTTTCGATAGGTTTCCACCCGTTTGAATGTGGCGACGATCTGATCCGTATCATAGATCCAGTGGGCTCCCAGAGCCAGTGCATCACCGGCAAAAGCGGCCAGAACCATGGCTGTTGCGTTATCTTTCATTGTATATATTCCCTCTCCCTATTTCCTTCGTGACCCCATGCCCAGTATGCCACCCAGTACCCCACGCAAAATCTGTCTGCCAATCTGATTTCCCACAGTTCGAACAGCCTGCTTTGCCATGGTTTCCACCAGCCCCTGACGACGGCTGGCGCCCCACAACAGATCACCCATTACCCCCCTGCCCTTTTCTTCCTCAGTTTTGGCTTTGTTTCGAGTCGCGCCGGTTTCGGTTGCCCCAATGGATTCGGTGCGCCGGATCAGGATTTCGTAGGCCGACTCACGGTTCAGCCGTGCGTCATATTTCATGCCGACAGGGCTTCGCCCCTGAACCATCGCCCGCTCCTCCCATCCACCATCTCGGCAAACCCGAATCCCCCTTCCCTTCCGGTAATCCATGCGGGTTCATGACTCAGTTTCTCCCGGAAATGCAGAACATTGGCGACACCCACCGAATGTGTAAAATAGGCAAACATGGGGCAGTCGTTGGGCGAATCTCCGGAAAAAACAACCTGGTCCCGAATTCCCTCCAGATCAACGCCAAACACCTCCTGAAAAAAGATCAATGCCATTTTCAGTTTGTCGTATTCGCCAAACCACCCGTTCACATGAATCGAGCTGATTTTGGCCTGAGCGCCAGCAGATTCAAACAGGTGTACGATCTTCATGACCGCTTCATCCGGCAATGGCGGAATGACATCCTCGCAGAAATCAATCGCCAGATCCGCCTCCCGATAGGCATGATCCGCAGATATCCGGGCATCCGGGATTTGTTCCAGAATGGTCTTTTTCACATTTTCCAGACTGACCCGATCCGCTTCCCGCTGGCTATCCGATTTCCAGTATCGTCTGATCATTTTTTTGCGACAGGGTCATATCGAAAATAAAACGCGCCATTCTCGCCGATACCCCCGTCCACCGGCCACATCCGGGCAATATGATCACACCATCCCGCCGGACGCCCGGTCACGGGTATGACATGAATGGAATTGGCCTGAAGTCGCTCCATTGCCTCAAACACACACCAGGGAAGCCTCCCCTGAGTGGTCAGGGTGTCATCGATATCGGTCAGAACAAATTTAATGGCGGATTTGACTGATTGCGGGAATTGTTCAAAGGGGAGCATCATGCCTCCAATTAAAATGAAAATATACCAAAAAAAATTGACAAATTTAAAATGTGATATCATATTGAGTTCTAATAGTGCAATCATAATTGATGAGGCATTTTGCATGAGACGGATTATTATTGACACAAATTTTTATGTCGCTTTCAAGAAAAGGGAAGCTGCTGCAATCGTGACATTGAAAAAAGCGGATTATATTGCTGTCAACACGATCGTATTCGGAGAGTTGCTCGCGGGTTTTCGCTGCGGCACCAAAGAAAAGCGAAACCGGGAGGAACTCGATTTGTTTTTGGACTCGCCCCGTGTAAATTTTCTATCGATTGATGATGGAACTGCTGAATTCTATGCCCAGATATTTGCCCAATTAAAACAGAAAGGAAATCCAATACCTACCAACGACCTGTGGCTGGCTGCATCAGCCATGCAGCACGGTCTGGCTTTGGCAACATACGATGGGCATTTTGATAATATCAGCGGACTGCTATTGGCAGACAGGTTATTATAAAAGGAGAAAAACAATGGGGACCATGACCTTGCGCGGTATTGATGAGCAGATTGCAGGCACATTAAAAGAGCGCGCTAAAAAAGAGGATACCAGTGTCAATACCATTACGCTCAGAATTCTCAGGGAATCCCTGTGCCTGGAGAAACAAAAACGCAGCATTCTCCATGACGATCTCGACTATTTGGCTGGCACATGGAGTGCAGAAGATGCTGCCGAGTTTGAGCGGGCTACCGCCGTATTTGAAACTGTGGATAAAGATATCTGGAAACAGGACTGACAGGACTTTAATATGACCAAACAATGCAATTGGGTGTGACTTCAAGTAAACGACCCTCATCCTCACAACCATTCCATCACGCTTTATCATCAAATTCCACAATTGCTGCAAATTCTCCATTCTGACCAGAACAGTCTGAGATGCGGGCTGATCGCCAAAAGGGCATCATGTCGTAACTGTGTATACATCTGATGGGCCATCCATATCCGTAGCGTTACATTCTTGCATTTACGATTATCTCAGTGATATAAATCGCCAGGATTTAAATAAAGCGATCGATATTGAATCAATGTCTCTACATCATGATGGAGGTTTTAATGTGAAAGAATTCACTGGCAGTTATGTCGTCAATATCACCCCGATGACCCCGGACCAGGAACTGGACGAAAAAGGACTTCAGGATAATATTGAATGGTCTATCGCCATGGGCACTGCGGGTATCTGCTGTGTGGGGAGTACCGGCGAATTTGTCAGCCTGACGCGGGAAGAACGGTTGCGCGTTGCCCGGATTACGGTTGATCAGGTTAAAAACCGGATTCCGGTCCTGGTTGGAACCGCTGCCGAAACGACCCGGGATACCATTGAATACACCCGGCACGCCCGGGAAATTGGCGCCGACGGGGTCCTGATCATCAATCCCTATTACTGCAAACCCTCTTCTGATGAAATATATGAACATTTCAGGGCCGTTTCAGAAGCTGTGGATATTCCGATCATGCTGTATAACAATCCTCACACCAGCGGCATCGACATGAGTGATGAACTCATGCTCAGAATCTGCACATTGAAAAATATCCGTCATGTCAAAGAGGCCTCCGGAGAAATCAGGCATGTTCGAAATCTGCTGCGATTTTCCAACGGAGCGATACGGGTTTTTTGCGGATCGGATGATCTGGTTCTGGAATCATTTCTGATGGGCGCATGCGGTTTTATTTCGGTTTGCGGCAATATCATTCCGGATATCTCCCAGCAGTTGTTTCAGCATGTTCAGGAAAATGAAATTGAAAAGGCCCGCAGACTGTATGAACGGATTCTGCCGCTTTGTGAAATGATTGAACGCTCCGGAAAAATGGTTCAGGTGGTCAAGGCCGCAGTCAATAAAATTGGTCATGCCGCCGGCCCATGCAGACTGCCCCGATTGCCACTGACCCAGGCCGAGGATGAAGCCCTGGAATCGCTTTTACGGGATATGGGTTTATTGTCTTGATCGTTTCGCATAGCTGAAAGCTGTTACAAATGGAATTTCCTGTTTACGTTGACAATGAACCGGTCATGGCAAAGGACGGCCAAAGTATTGCCGATGTCATGCTGTCAGCCGGTATCAAAATCTGCAGAACCACCCGCAACCAGAATCCAAGAGGGGTCTTCTGTGGCATGGGCATCTGCCATGAATGCTGCATGATTGTCGATGATATCCCCAATATTCGAACCTGCATGACAACCGTACGACCGGGAATGCGCATCACCAGCCAGAAAGATTCCCAAATCGGAACCGGGCCATGAACCGCGTGGATGTCGCTGTCATTGGCGGAGGACCGGCCGGCATGATTGCTGCCGCCACAGCGGCGCGATATGGTGCATCGGTGGCATTGATCGAGGATCAGCCAGGACCGGGCGGCAAAGTCTTTCAAACTGTTGAGACCCATGGATCCGGCTGCCTGTTTCAGGTTGAAAAACGGATTCGAAACCGCCTGTTTGATGACTGGCGGAACATGCAACACCGAATTCGGGTATATACCCGTTCCCAGGTGTTTCATATCGATCATCAGAATGTTATCCAGATCGATTCGCTTGACCCGGATTCCGGAAAACCGACATCCATCAATGCGGCCAAAATCATTTTGGCCGAAGGCGCCATGGAACGACAGATTCCGTTTCCCGGATGGACATTACCCGGGGTGTTCTCATCGGGTGGCCTGGGACTTTTCGCCAAAAAAGGGGTTATTCCCGGAAAAAAAATTCTGATAGCCGGAACCGGTCCGCTTCAACTGGCACTGGTCCGCCATCTCATGGTTCACAACGCCGGAATTGCCGGGATTGTTACGCCTGTTTCCATGCGTCAATCCCTTTCTCATGCCGTCAAGGGGCTTCCCTGGATGGGGCCACTCCGTCTGCTGACGGCGCTGGATTATTACAAAAAGATCTGGCAGCCTGGCATACCGGTGTATTCTTCCTACCGGATTCAGGATGCCTCCGGCCATAACCATGTTGAAACGGTATCCATCATCCGTGTCGATGAATCGGGTCACAAAATGGCCGGAACTGAAAAGAACATTTCAGTTGACACGCTGGCGATTGGATATGGGCTGATTCCATCGACCGGTCTCAGCCGGATATGCGGCTGTTTGCATCAATATGATGAAATGGCGGGATACTGGAAACCGGTTCGGGACAGTTATCTCGAGACATCCGTTTCCGGAATCTTTGTCATTGGGGATGGCGCCGGTATCCGCGGATATGCTGCCGCGATGCTGGAAGGAAAGCTGGCTGCGGTTGAAGCCTGCACCCAGTTGGGCAAACTGTCGCGTCAACAGGCAAGCAGGCTTATCCGTCCACTTTTCATGAAACGGATTCCCCATGACCGGATGGGCCGCGTCATCGATGCCTTTTCAAAACCAGCCCCTCCACTGGTTGCGGATATCCCGGATCACACCCTGATCTGCCGATGCGAGGAGATTACACTGGGCGAGATTCGTCGTGCTGTTGCAGATGGCGCCGTGGATATTCATGACATCAAGCGTCGAACCCGCATGGGAATGGGGCGATGCCAGGGGCGATTCTGCGGGCAGACAATTCAGGAGATTTTTCCGCACATGCCGAATCCTATGGGGTTTACGCCCCGGATCCCGGTCAGGCCCGTATCGTTCGGGCGTTTGGCGGAGTTATGAAAAGGATGAAAGATGAAGGATGAAAATCAATTCGGAAGTTATGTAAGAAAATATGAGTCTTGAGTGGCACGGAGTGTTGCCAACCGCACAGATTCAAAAATTACCAGGAGAAATAATGAACATACGTATATTGACCGCCGATGATGTCAAGGCGGCGTTACCCATTGAAAAAGCCATCGATGTGATGGCCCGGGCGTTTTCCCAGCTCTCATCCGATCAGGCAACCGTACCGCTGAGAACCCATTTGAATACTGACAAGGGCGTGACCCTTCTGATGCCGGCATTTCTGCATCAATCCAGACAAATGGCCATCAAACTGGTCTCGATCTATACCGGAAATGACAAACTGGGCCTTCCAACCGTGCCGGGTCTGGTCATGGTTTTTGATCCGGAAACCGGTATGCCCCTGGCGCTGATGGAGGGCCACAGCCTGACCGCCATTCGAACCGGCGCTACAGGCGGACTGGCTGCCAAAATTCTTTCCCGGCCCGATTCGCAAAAAATCGGCCTGTTTGGCGCCGGAACCCAGGGGCTCGCCCAAACCCGGGCGGTTCTGGCGGTACGCGCCATCCGCCAGGTCCATATTTACGATCAGAATCCCCAGTATGCCGAAAACCTGGCGGCCCGGATTCGGGAACTTCCTGACGCGCCCGAGGTGTTTCTGGCACCGACCCCGAAAGCAGCCGTACAAAACGCCGATATCATCATTACCGCCACCACCTCGTCGATTCCGGTTTTTGATGGCGCGGATGTTATGCCCGGCGCCCATATCACCGCAGTGGGATCCTTCAGACCCACCATGCAGGAGGTGGATGAAACAACCGTCCGGAAAGCCAGAGTTGTGGTGGACTCCCGGAAAGCCTGCCTGGCCGAGGCCGGTGATCTGATCATTTCCGGCGCCACCATTCATGCGGAAATTGGGGAAATTATCAACAAAACCAATACGGGTCGGGAATCAGCCGATCAGATCACCTTTTTCAAGACGGTCGGGGTTGCAGTTCAGGATGCGGCGGCCGCAGCCGTTGTATTGGCTGAAGCAGAAGCTTTGGGACTGGGGAAGATGATTACGCTATGACACCAAATAACACCTCAGGTATCCTGGTTGTAACGGATTTGGGGGGTCAGTAACCACATGGTCATTTCTTTTCGCGAAAAACAATCATGAAACATATAAAATATTCACATGGATATACAGGATTGACAGGATAATATAAAAACAGAATAGAAATCTTCATCCTGTATATCCTGTTCATCGCGGCCTTACCTCTCTCATTTGAGACGGCTGCTTCGCGTCCCCGGTTACCGGCGAACCTTGCGCAAGGGCGATTCCATCTGGAATCGTAACGATTTGTTGTTCATTTGCGCACTGGCTTGAAACGAGTTCCAGCCGGCAGGTCAGGCTGGCCAGTTACTTGGACTACCTGACATTACGGCTGCACGGTTGGCTGTCTGCATGCTGAATTCCGGCCGATCATTTTTTCGTGTGTTCCGTGTATTCCGTGGTTAAAAAGCATGCTGCTCTGCCTGAATGCAGCACCTTCAGCCTGTTCTCCCGCCCCATCCCAAATATCTGTTGAAAAACCATTCCCACTATGCCATAGGCTTTGACACCGGATTTTGAACAACCCGGCTCATTACCGTTTCCTCTGCGTATTCCAAAAATCGGACAACCCTATGGAACAGGCAAAATGACCATGTCGAATATGCTGATATCATGCAGGCCATAAAAACCGTCAGGCTCACCTCGACAGCCAAGTCCCGATTCATTATCACTCGATTATCAAGTTTTTT
>DFZE01000252.1 GCA_002382065.1 Desulfobacteraceae bacterium UBA4064 | reverse complement strand
ATTTATTTTTGAAGCAGCGGGATCAGCGGGATATCTTTTTGTGAAAAACCAGCGGGTTTGGCAGGGTATCATGTTTAAAACGCGGGGTAAGCGAGGTAATTTATCTCGGACTATTTAGGTCAAATATTCAAGGAGTTAGGACTTGATCGTGTATTTTTGACAAGTTATTTTATGAAACGATGTTAATTTTAATGCAAAATAATATCAATATATTAGGATAACATTTTGTAAAAGCTGTAAAAAGCCTGTTTCATATACCAAAATCAACCGATTCTTTCAAATCGCCAAAATGCGACCGTCAGTTTCAATCAACCCAAACGAAAAAAGGAGACTGGTGGCTTCCGGTTCCAAATACGGCATGACCGTCGCATGGCAAACCTGGGTCATGATTGAAAACTATATGGCCATTCAGGATCTGCCCCTGTCCACCAAATCCAATGGATTTTATGGCCTCGATACCGAGCTGACCATCAACCATCCCATGGTTGTCAATCACATGACCCGCCTCAAAACCTGGATGGATGACAAACGCTTCGTGTATCTGGAACGCGAATACAAGGGACCCGAAGCCGCGTTTATCTCTGGTGAATGCGCCATTTTGATGGATTCCATCAGCGCCATCGGTGCATTGAAGAAAAATGTCAAATTTGAATGGGATGCGGCCCCGCTTCCGGTTAAAGCCTCCCTGAAAAATCCCCAGAACAGCATCATTGGCGGCGCCTCCCTCTGGGTTCTGAAAGGCCATCCCAAAAAGAATATCAGGGTGTCGCGGATTTTCTGGCATTCATGGCAACAGAAGATATGCAGATTCTCTGGCACAAGGAAACCGGATATTTCCCCATTACCCTCAAATCTTATGAAAAGCTGAAATCACAGGGATATTACAAGGAAGAGCCGCTTCAGGAAGTCGGCATTCTTCAGATGACCCGCAGAAACCCCACGCTCAATTCCAGAGGTATCCGCCCTGGCAGTTTTTCCCAGATTCGGGACGTCATGAATGAAGAACTGGAAATGCTGTGGCAGGGTAAAAAATCCGCCAAGGAAGCCCTGAATGAAGCGGTCAAGCGCAGCAATGATCTCCTTCGCCAGTTTGAAAAACGAAGCAAGCAATAAACCTGTAATCCATGCAAAAACGCGCCTACTTCACCAGCGCCTGGCTGCCGTATCTCCTGATACGACGCTGGTCATCGCCACATTTTTTTACTGGCCGGCTGTTCAGGCCCTGTTCCAGTCCTTTACGCTGGCCGACCCGTTTGGTCAAAGAACCCAGTTTGTCTGGTTTGACAATTTCATTTATCTTTTCAGGGATCACCTTTACTGGAAGTCCATCGGTATCACCTTTTTCTTCAGTTTTGCCACGGCCCTCATGGCCATTTCCGTCGGGCTTCTGATTGCGGCCATGGCCAACCGGGCACTGAAAGCCAAGGCAGCAATCCGCACCCTTCTGATCTGGCCCTATGCCATTGCGCCGGCCATTTCCGGTATTGTCTGGCTGTTTTTGTTTCACCCGTCTTATGGCGTCATCGCCTATGTTTTCACCCACTGGCTGGGTATTGACTGGAATCCCATTTTGAATGGCACCGATGCACTGGCTCTGGTCATTGTGGCCAGCGCCTGGAAGCAAATCAGCTATAATTTTGTTTTTTTCATGGCCGGCCTTCAATCCATACCCAAATCCCTGATCGAAGCCGCGGCCATCGATGGCGCCAGCCCGTTTCGCCGATTCTGGGTCATTACATTTCCGCTACTTTCCCCGACCCTTTTTTTCCTGATGGTTCAGAATATTTTCAAATTCCATTATTGGCGGTTTGAACCGCCTCATGGCGCCCATCACGCTGCCCAGTGAAGCGCTGCAACAATTAGAGCATTGTCTGAACAACAACCTGGAGCCTCCGCAAGAACTGGCGGGAATGCTGTTTCCCAGTCTGAGTGCAACATAACGTTATATCAGGCAAAAAGGCGGCGCGATGGAACGGCCCAGATTTGGGGAGCTTCGATGGGGTAGAGACGATTGCCCGGATAAACAATCAGCCCGCCGCGCCACCGGCTTCCAAGCGCTTTGGCGATCTCTTTCAATCCGGTTGTATCTTTTGCCGCCAGATTTTGACGGGACTTGATTTCCACTCCGATAACGCCGAAAGGGGTGTCGATTAGCACATCAACTTCCAGACCTGAACGGGTTCGATAAAAATAGATTTCACCATCCCTGTTACCCGTTTTCATCCACTTGATCAGTTCACCGACAATCATGGTTTCGTAGATTTCACCCGTCACGGTTTTCTGTATGCCCATCAACTGCCGGACAATGCCGATATCCAGCCAATAGATCTTGGGTGTTTTAACAACCATGCTGGTCAGGTTGACATGATAGGGCTGAAGTAAAACCGCCTGGTAGGAAATGCGAAGATATTCCAGATATCTACGTGCGGTATCCACACTGATCCCGGTATCCCGGGCAAGCTCTGAATAATTGAGCAGGCAGCCGGATCGAAGCGCCGTCAGCCTCTGGAATTTTCTAAATGGCATCAGATCGTCCAGTCTGGCCAAATCCGCAACATCCCTTTCCAGATAGGTATATCCATAATCTTTGAGCCACTGATAACGATCCGCATCTGACAGGGGCAGCAATGCAGGCATTCCACCCCATTGTAACAGATAATCCTCTGCCCTGCGCCGGCAATCGTCTTCTTCTGCCAACAGAATTTGGGG
Organism: Desulfobacteraceae bacterium UBA4064; assembly: GCA_002382065.1. Taxonomy (GTDB): domain Bacteria; phylum Desulfobacterota; class Desulfobacteria; order Desulfobacterales; family Desulfatirhabdiaceae; genus UBA4064. Next base: position 48,589 of record DFZE01000252.1, on the reverse strand, counting down.
CTGATTCTCAAAAATGGCATCACAACCGGTATCCATGAACAGACGATCAACAAGCGGCAGTGCCGTTGTAACAGCAGCCTGACCAAAAATTTCGCTCATCATCAGGGGCCACATCTCGTATATGGAAATCCGGCCGGCCAAGGTTTCCCGGATTCGTTTCAACATCAACACCTGACTGGAACCGAGCAGAACGGTGAATGACAATCCGCCATCGTCATAGGCGTATTTCACCTTTTCAAAAACGACAGGCTCTTTCTGGGCCTCATCCAGAATAGCCGGTCCGATGTCCCGGGACCAGGCTGCCGACATCAGGACCCGAACCGCCTCCCGGTTTTCAGGGGCATCCAGATTGACATATCGCAGGTCGGGATATATGGCCTTTGCAAGCGTTGTTTTGCCTGTCTGACGGGCGCCGGTGAGAAGCACCAGCCGCCTTTGCCCGGAATTGGGCAGTCGTGAAGCCAGCCGTCTGATTATCTGTATATTTTCGCTCATTATCGTAATATATACAGCATAAAACATGTTGTCTCAAGTTTTTTCATCAAGACGATTCCATTATCCTCTACCTTCTGTCAACTGCAGCGCCAGATGCGGCCAGTGCTCCAGCTTCAGGACAGCCAGATCCGAAGCGGTCTTCCAGCAGACCCGGAACAATTCCGCGCCTGGTTTTCAGGTAGTGCCGTTGAAGAAGCACCATCATGGATTGGCCTGCTGCAACAGGCAACCGCGCAGCGCGAAGGGAATCGATAGGCGGATAAGGATGAAGGCTGAAGGTGCCGCATACCGCATTCAGGCTGGGCAGCCTGGCAGATTCTCAATACACACTACTCAAATCACAATACTGAATGCATTTTCACGGTAAATTTGTGGTTATAATTATTTTCACTCACCATGAACGAAAAATCACTGAAAAATATCGTGTGTGTCTTTTCCCTTCCGGTCACATTAAATGGGTTGACAGGGATTCATGTCCATTGATACAGAAAGGCGTGACAATTTTGTTGTTGGCCGCCTGTCTCTGAATGGTTAACGCTTTAAAAGGAGGATTCAATCTGTGAAATGTCCCAAGGAAGTCGTTTTAAAGCAAGGAAAAGAGGCGCTGATTCGACCATTGGAAAAATCGGATGAGGAGATGCTCGCCCGGTTTTATCAGGAAATTCCGGAAAGCGACCGCTGGTTCATGCGATATGATGTGCTGAATCCTCACATCATTCACAAATGGATTGAAGGAATCGATACCGGAACCGTTTATTCCGTCATTGCCCTGTCCGACAACAGAATCGTCGGACATGCCAGCCTGCATCTCAGAGGACATGGGTGCACCCGTCATATCGGCCGGATCCGGATCATGATTGTTCCGGAATTCCGCCATCTCAGGCTTGGGACCTGGATGCTTCTGGATATCATCAAGCTGGCGATGGACACCGGCCTTGAGGAGCTGCGGTCCGATTTTGTGGTGGGAATCGAGGACGCCGCGATTGAAGCGGCTCACAAACTGGACTTTTTTGAACGGGCGGAGCTGAAAAATTATGTCAAGGATTCCTGCGGAAATTTTCACCATATGGTCATCATGACCAAAAGGCTGCACAAAAACTGGGGAGACTTCTAATCAATCGCATGTCAGACCTTTACCCATCGAAACAGCGGATGATTGACACCCGCAACGGCAGGATCACCATTCGCTCCTTCTGCACCCCGGAAATCATCCGGGAATGCGCCTTTGAAAGCCAGTTTGGTATTTATCCCCGATACAAATCCCTTTATACGCGGCGGGAAAGTCTGGAATCCCTGGCTCTGGAGCCCGGCGCAAACATTGTTCTGGCCATAACGGAAGACCATCATATTGTGGGTTTCGGGCTCCTGGTCCATCCGGATCAGGACGAGCGATGGTTCAAGCTGGGTCCCGGAATCATGATTGAATTGAAGGCCATTGAAATCTGCAGGGACTGGCGATCAACCGGCATTGCCAGGCCCATTGTGGAAATGATGCTGTCCCATCCCCGGCTCGAAGACATGATTGTTTATCTGGTTGGCTATTCCTGGACCTGGGATCTGGATGGATCCGGCCAGTCTGCCCAGGAGTACCGGCGAAAACTGGTTCAGTTGTTTGAACCCTTTGGATTTGAGGAATTTCAGACCAATGATCCCAATATCTGTCTGAAGCCGGAGAATATGCTGATGGCCAGAATCGGAAACCGGATTTCAGGCGAACTTCAGAATCAGTTCAAGTGGCTTCGATTTGGCGTGGAACCATGAAAAAAATGTGCGTTGCCTCACAAGCCGGGAAAATTCTTTTGATCCTGACCGGATTTCTTCTGCATGTCACCCTGACAGATGTCCGGTCTGCGGAGCAGCCTTCGCAGGCCATATCGGAAATCGACAGATTGTTGTCGGCCTGCCGGATCAGTGGACCAATCGATTTCTGCGGTGAGCCGGTTCCGGTTCATTTGCCGGATGTGCGGGAACGGCTGGAAAAAGAACTGTTGTTGATGCTGGCGGATTCCGCTCAGGTAATACTCTGGCTCAAACGCTTCAACCGGTATCGGCCGGTCATCGAAACGCACCTGAAAGAAGCCGGGCTTCCGGATGATCTCAAATATATTCCGGTTGTTGAAAGCGCACTGCTGCCATTGGCCGGATCACCCAAGGGTGCGATGGGTCACTGGCAGTTCATCACCGATACCGGTCAGCGGTACGGACTGACCATCAGTCCGGATATTGATGAGCGACGGAATCTGACCGCATCCACCCGGTCTGCACTTCGGTATCTTCAGTTTCTCTACCAGGAGTTTGAATCCTGGACACTGGCCGCCGCGGCTTACAACATGGGCGAAGACGGTCTGAAAACCGAAATCTTTTTTCAGAATTCACGGGATTTTTATGATCTTCATCTGTTCCAGGAGACCCAGCGGTATGTTCTGCGGATCGTTGCTGTCAAACTGATTTTGGGCAATCCCCAGAATTATGGATACCGGCTTCTGCCATCGGATTACTATCTGCCCGAGCAGACCGTGCAGGTGACTATCGATTTGAAACGCCCGACTCCGGTTCTGATTCTGGCGCAGGCGGCTCAAACCAGCTTCAAGACCATCCGGGATCTGAATTCGGAAATTCGGGGATATGTGCTGCCTGATGGCGTTCGACAGATAACCATTCCCGCCGCATCTGCCGACGGGTTCAATTCCCGGCTTCAAACACTGATGACAAAATTGGTTTCGGAACAAAATTCATCTGTCTATATTGTTCAGAAAGGGGACAACCTGACACGGATCAGCGAACAGCTTGGTATTCCGGTTCGCGCTCTCATGACACTTAACCGCATGAATGGCAAAAGCGTGCTGCGTCCCGGTGACAAACTCTTCATCAGTCCGATGGCGTTGGCGGAGTAAACTGCTGGTGTTAAAAAAGGACATAATGGGCATGGGAACCTTTAAAAATGAATGCTGCAACCCTGCCCTCTGACACCTTGAACCCGAAACCTGTTTTAACGATATGACACTGAATACCAATCCCCTGATTCGATCTTCCCTGTTCCTGAACGGGTTTTATGGACTTGTCATGCTCCTGTCCCGGACATACCGCTATACGGTTATCCATGAATCCGAATGGTTAAGGCATTATACCACAGGCGGGCGGGTTCTGTTCTGTACCTGGCACCAGCAGTTCCTGCCGGCCCTGTATTATTTTCGAAAATTCCGGCCGGCCAGATTCGCATTGATGATCAGTCAAAGCCGGGATGGCAACATTGCAGCAGCCCTGGCTGAAAAAGGCGGATGGAACCCGGTTCGCGGGTCATCATCCCGGGGCGGGAAATCGGCATTGCGGCAAATGGTGGTGGAAGTCCGTCGGCTCCGACTGGGTGGCCATATCGTGGATGGGCCACAAGGCCCGGCAGGAATTGTCAAACCCGGTGTGATCGGTCTGGCGTTTGCCGCCAGGGCTGCCATTGTTCCGTTTTATTTTTCTGCCAACCGGGCCTGGTATATGAAAAGCTGGGACCGGTTCATGATTCCAAAACCGTTTGCCAGGGTCACCCTGGAATACGGGGATATCATGACGGTTCATGATGCCGATAAAAAACAACTGGAAGCGTTTCGACAAAAACTGGAGACACGCATGCAGACCCATCTGATCGACTGAAATCTGTCAGCCGTCAGCGGTAATCCATCCACATTTTGATTTTTCATCACGTTTCTGCCATCCACCAGATTTCAAATCTCAAATCTGACATTAAACCCGTTATCGCAGAATGAACCCCTGTTTCAATGGATCGTTCGGGTCTATCAGAAACTGGTGTTTTCCGGTGATATATGCTGATCCGGTTACTTCCGGTATGATGGCCGGATAAGAGCCAAAGCGGGTTTCCTGAAGCACCCGCCCGGAAAAACGGGTACCGATGATGCTTTCAATGACAATGGATTCATCAATGCCAATTTCACCCCGCGCAAAATGAATGGCCAGCCGGCCGCTGACACCTGTGCCGGTAGGGCTTCGATCCACCTCGCCTTCGGCAAAAATGCAGACGTTGCGGCTGTGACTGCCAGTTTGAATCGCTGGTGCAATGAGTATGGCGCCGTAAAGAAATCCCAGATCGGGTTCAAACGGATGGACAATGGCACGGGACGTCATGACGGCCTGCTTGATGGCCATTCCGGTTTTGATCAGATTCTGAAATTCCGCATCAACCCCGGACAGACCAACTGCCGGCGCCGATGTGTAGGCATAAAAGGCGCCCCCAAATGCCAGGTCATAGGTTACCGGTCCCAAATCCGGAACATCCACAGTCTGATCCAGGGCCAGGACAAACGATGGCACATTCTGAAACGATACCTGCTGTACCCTATTTTTGACAATATGGGCATGGGCGGTAATGAGGCCTGCCGGGCTGTCGATTCTGAGTGTCGTGATCGGGGCTGTTTTAGGAAACAGGCCGGTTTCCAGCACAACCGTAACAACGCCGATAATGCCGTGGCCACACATGGTGCTGAATCCCTCGTTGTGCATGAACAGGACCCCGAAATCGGCTTCGGACGAGACGGATGGTGTGATGATGCAGCCATACATGTCGGCATGTCCACGTGGCTCCCACATCAGGGCTGTACGAAGACCATCCAAATTTTCTTTGACGTACCGTCTTTTTTCCAGAATGGTTGAACCCGGAATATCCGGCAATCCATCGACAATCACCCGGAATGGCTCTCCTGCCGTGTGGCAGTCAATTGTGGTTATCTTCTGAAACCCGTTTTCGGGTTGCCAGTCATTCATGGTATGAAGTTTCATGGGGCGTGTTTCAATGGATGAATTATGGTAATGGCTCAGGTATCCAGGAGTCAGAATTCAGAAGCCAGAATGGGGAAACCCTCAAAAGAGTCTAAAAATTCGCTGCTATGGCGGAAAGTCCATCCGTTTGTGCTTGCCGGTAATCGCTTGATGCAATCCTCAAATACGGAAAGCCTGCATCCGGGTTATTCTGAATTCTGACTTCTGGATTCTGAATACCTGAGTCGTTATGAATGTTTTTGAAGAAATTCCCGGACAACGGGTGCGACATAAACGGTTTCGTGTGGCATGGTCGCCAGGCATTCGGCCAGAAGTGTATTTTTCTGATTCAGCGGGAGGCGTTTATCCAGAATAAACCGGAGACTGCCTTTGATCCGGCACAGGCCGCTTCTGGTTTTGAGATCCTTGAATGCAGACAGGTTCTGCTCGGTAACGCGAATATCGAGTCGATCCGCCAGATCTCTTAAACTGCCATATATCTGTTCGGCTTTCATTGGCGTGCCATACGGGTTGAGGCAAAATTTTCAGAATTACGGATTTCAAATATCCGGACGGCGCCGTGTTGTCTCTTGAATGGCTTCGCTCAGGCTCAGGGTTCCGGCATAAAGCGCCTTTCCGGTAATCACACCGATGACGCCAACTGAAACCAGCGGCAGCAGGTTTCTGATGTCCTGAATCGTGGAAACACCCCCGGAAGCCACAACCGGAATGGATACGGCTTCTGCCAGTTTTTGGGTTTCTTCAATATTGGGGCCGGTCTGCATGCCGTCCCGATGGATGTCGGTAAAATTGATGGCAGCCACACCGCAGTCTTCATATTGCCTGGCCAGATCAATGGCCAGAACATCGGTCATGGTTGTCCAGCCTTCAATGGCAACCCGGCCTTTTCTGGCGTCGATTCCAACGACAATGCGGCCCGGATACAATTTGCAGGCATCCCGTACCAGTTGGGGATTCCGGATGGCTTCTGTCCCGATAACAATTTTGGCCACCCCCAATGCAATATACTGCTCGATGGTTTTGATATCCCGAATACCACCGCCGACCTGAATCGGAACCTGAACCGTATGCAGGATATCCTGAATGGCTTTCAAATTTCGGGGACTTTTTTCAAATGCACCATCCAGATCCACGATATGGAGCATTTCTGCGCCCAAACCGGCCCAGCGAAACGCCATTTCCGAGGGGTTGGTTGAAAAAATGGTCTCGGCATCCATTCGCCCCTGAAGCAACCGGACACAGTTGCCATTTTTGATATCAACTGCCGGAATGATCATCATGGTTTGGGAAATCCCCCGATAACATCTTCCAGCCCGCTGAACGCCAGTTCATCTGCCGTGATCCAGGTGCCACCCCGTTTAAAAAATGAGTTTGCTTTCAGCAGGTTATCGGTCAGGGCCTGCTGGGTTTCATCAAAATGGCCCAACCAGACAATCTGTTCATCACGGATGCGAATCAGGTGCAGATCGAATGCCACGGATGCCGGTGACTGAATGGAATACCGGTTACCCAACCGTTCGGTATATCGGAATATATGTCCGACCAGAACCGCATCCACCCCTTTTTGTTTTCCGAGCCGGACGTAGCGATCCAGCTCTGATGACATCTTTTTGTCGGAATCCATTCCGGAAAGAATGGATTCGACATCATCTCCCGGAACAAGGGTATATGACAATGGCTGCAACAGGGTCATCAGTCTGGATGTCAGACTGAATGGCGCATCATCCAGAACCGGACCCGTCAGGGCCACCTGGCCGCAAAGGGAACACCGGATGCTTTTGTCCATCCCCTGTTCAATTGTGACATTCTTGAAAGGTACAATCAGGATCGATCGAATTCCAAGGGATTGTGCCGATTCTGTGGGAACAGTCTGCAGGGGTGCGCAGGCCCCGATAACGAGTAGCAGACTGCAGCAAACCCAGCAGCAAATGGGCATCATCCAGCCAGACTGTTTTCCGGAATATTCAAGGGATGGATTCATAGGCCTCTTTCGCGTGAAAGTAGTGGTCAGTGTTTTATAGACATTCAGAAAAATAATTTCGCTGCGTTATCGGTCGGGGATGGCCGAGAGAAGGCCTATCCCCTCCCTGCTGCCTTGCGAAATTAATTTTCTGAATGTCTATAGTTGGAAGCAGGAATCAGAGTGATCCCTTTGTGGACAGAATGCCGGTGATTCGTGAATCGTGTGTTGATGCATCATCCAGAGAGCGGCCCAGAGCCTTGAAAATGGCTTCCATGACATGATGATCATTATCACCATAAAAAACATTGACATGCAGGTTCATGCCACATCGGGTAGCAAAAGCGCGAAGGAATTCCTTGGTCAGGGAGAGATTGAAATTGCCGGCATATTCCAGTTTTTCCGGCGTGTTGAAGCGCCAGAACGGCCGTTTTGACAAATCAATGGTTACGGCAGCCAGTGTTTCATCCATGGGAACCACGGCATGACCATATCGTTTGATCCCGTTTCTGTCTCCCAGCGCCGTGTCAAACGCATCTCCCAGGCACAGCCCGACATCTTCCACGGTATGATGATAGTCGATATCGATATCACCCCGGGCAGTGATATCCAGATTAAAAAAACCATGGGCAGCAAAAAGAGACAGCATATGATCAAAAAACGGAATCCCGGTCGATACCGTCCGATCACCCTTTCCATCGATATTCAGATGAATGTGAATGTCAGTCTCTGCTGTCTTTCGTTCGATATCACCAATCCGGTTCATGCACGTAGCCTCTGCGATGCTGTAGGAAAAAATAAGGTTTCATTTTTATCCACCTCACCGGGTAAAGTCAACATCATTGTGGTCCATGCGGGCAATCCATCTACGGGCTTTAAATTGCCTTCATCGCCTGATTCTGTTATTCTTGTGTTCCGTTTCACAACGGATAACGGCGATACCATCCATACTCACAAATCATTCCAATCAGGACCACTGTCATTGAAAATATCCACTTCACCCCTCACCCGGGTTTTTTTACCCTTTGCACTCGGATATTATCTGTCGTACCTGTATCGAATCGTAAATGCGGTCATTGCACCGGATCTGATGGCATCCACCGGCATCGGTCCGTCTGATCTGGGGCTGTTGACCGCAACATTTTTTCTGAGTTTTGCACTGTTTCAGCTTCCGCTGGGTCTGGTTCTGGATCGATACGGCCCCCGCCGTGTCGAAGCCATACTGCTGGTAACGGCATCTGCGGGCGCGCTGATTTTTGGTCTCTCCCATGGCCTGATCGGTCTCATGATTGGCCGAAGCCTTATCGGACTGGGTGTTTCAGCATGCCTCATGGCTGCATTCACCGCATTTGTATCCTGGTTTCCGGGCCACCGGCTGCCGCTGATCAACGGCCTGATCATGGCTGCCGGCGGTATGGGTGCGATTTCCGCCACAACGCCGGTGCAGCTCATGCTGCATGTCATGCACTGGCGAACCCTGTTTTTTATCCTGGCCGGTCTGACGATTTTAACCGCATGGATTGTTTTTCGGGTTGTACCGGAAAAGCCACAGTCCACCCAACCAGAGCGGTTTCGTGACGCCATCAACGGAATCCGGGAGATTTTCACCAGCCGGGTTTTCTGGGCGATTGGCATCTGGGCAACTGCCTCCCAGGCCGCATTTCTGGCGGTCATCGGATTGTGGATCGGGCCGTGGCTGAGGGATGTTGGCGGATTGGATCGCGACAGTGTGGCCAATACCATGTTTCAGGTCACCCTGATGATGGTGTTCGGGTATATTTTTACAGGAAGACTGACCGGGCAACTGGCCAAAAAAGGGTTTCCCACACTTCCGGTCGCGGCCATCGGAATGAGTGTGTTCATGGTGGTTCAGGCCTGGCTGATACTGAACATCACATCCGGCATCCATCTGGCATGGCTGCTTTTCGGGTTTACCGGAACAACGGGCATTCTGTGCTATGCAGAGCTGACCCGTCAATTCAGCAGCCATCTTGCCGGAAGGGTAAATACGGCATTGAACCTTCTGGTTTTTGTTGCGGCGTTTGCCGGGCAGTGGGGTATTGGCGCGATTCTGGAGCGCTATCCTCCAACCGCAGCCCCTTCCGGTTTACCGGACGGATATCAGATCGGATTTGCGTTACTGCTGTTCTTTCAGCTTTTCGGAATGATCTGGTATGGTGTCAATTACAGAAGGCTGAAGACTGAAGACTGAAGGGGCCGCATACAGCATTCTGGCAGAGCATGCGCTGGTCGTTCAGGCGGCCTCCCAATACGCACTTCTCATATCTCAATACGGATAGAGGCGATCAGTTTTCCCGGATAGGCTGACCCCGCGATGTGAAGGATATCCCCTGCTGGGTCTGTGTTCCAATCATGACGGATTCAATAATCGGAAGATTGACAGCACGATCCGAGCGCCATTGAACAATAAAATAAGCCCCGGACCCGCCAGCCGTATCCGATTCTTTCACCACAAACCGGGTTGACGCCCGGGGGCCGACCTGAACCGGACTTTCCGCATATCGGGTGACCAGTTTCCCTTCGGAGTCATGATAATTTGCTGACACAAGGGTGATCGAATGCCGGGAGTCGGTGTTTCGAAAACTGAGCGTTGCCGTCAGATAAAATGGCCGTTCCCTGTCCCCACTGTAGATATGGGAATACACCGAAACATACACCGTCTGCCCTTTTGACACGGGTATTTCAAGTCCGGCTTCATCCGCCGGATGGCCGGAGACTGGCGCCATTGCCATGAATATTGCCATCCATAAACCGGCTATCCACTGTTTTTTTGTCATGGTTCCCACCTTTGGTGCATCGTGCGCTTTTTCAGTCATAAAAACCACCGCCAAATATCCGCAGACGGTCTTCCGGATTCAGGAGCGGGGATTGCAGCCGTTCCGGCTCTCCGATATTTTTAAACAGCATGTCCCCATTTCCCAGAAGGCTTTCCGCACCCTTTTGCCCGATAATCATCTTGGATTCGATGTCCCGGTTCATTTTCAGGGCGATTCTGGCCGGAAGGTTGGCATCCAGGGCGCCCTTGATGGTCTGTCTGCCCGGATGCTGGGTTGCAATGATCAGATGAATTCCGACGGACCGCGCTTTCTGGCCCAAGCGGTTGATTTGTATCTCAATTTCTTTTCGTTCCTGCCTGTCCCGGTTGATAATATCCGCATATTCATCACAGACACAGATGATTCGGGGGATGCTGACGCCGGTCTGTTTCACATGTTTTGCCAGGGAATCCGTTCCGGCAGATTCGAATCGGCGATACCGGCTGTCCATTTCATCGGCCAGACCTTCAAGTACCTGGGCTGATCGCTGTTCATCCGGATAAATCAGGGATTGCGGGGTCAACAGAAACGGGGAATCCTTGAGATCCGTAAAGGTACACCGCTTGGGATCGATAATCATCAGGCGAAGGGTCTGAGGGGTATTGGTCAGTATCAATCCCGCCAGCGCCGTACGGATCCATTCACTTTTGCCACTCCCGGTTGTTCCGGCAATCAGGATATGGGCATTTTCCGGCTCACTCAGGTCCGCGGTCTGAAGCCGGTTGTAGAGATCGATTCCCAGAATGACAGAGGTGCTGCCCGGTATGCCGCCGGACTTGCGCAGTTGACCGAGTACACTCTGGAATGTGACCGGCTGACGGTCTTTCCGCTGAATATCCACAACCACCCTGCCCTGCCTCAGATGGACAAACGGAGAGGCATTCAGGTTCATGCGGTGCTGAATTTCACGCGATACATTCTGCGCCGACGCCAGCTTCACCCCCCTGCCCAGCCGGATCGGATACCGGATAAACGCGGATCCGACAACCGGCAATCCATCCGGCGCAATGATCATGCCATATTCCTGAAAAATGGATATCAACTGATCCCGCTGTGACGTAATCCCGTCATCCAACACCGGGGCGACCGGCTCTGATACGATGCCTGATTTGGCATCAAACGATTGACGGGATACCCCGGCCATTTCACCGATCAGGTCCATCAGCCGTGTTTTAACCGTCAACAGATCGGATACGGAAAAAACACGCTCCTGTCTTTCGGGTGTGAATCGAACCAGGGCCAGGCTTCCTGTATCGGTTTTCAGAATTTCTGTCAGCATCAGATGATACAGACAGGCCTGGGCCAGATCCGCCTCCGGGCACGAACCGCCCAGCTTCAACTCAACCACGCACCAGTACGGCCTGTCTGGAATTTGCAGAAAGAGGTCGGCAACACCGGAGAGGATGACAGAATCGGTCCATTCGGGCAGGGACACTTCAACCGACAGAGCTTCTTCCGGAGAAATGAGAAGATTGACGTCATGGGGTTGATTCGGCCTTTTCAGGCTTTCTGCTTCAATCAGAATCTCTGCAATCCACTGACACATGGATTTGCACGCCCTCCAGAACGCCATGACCTGCGGCGTATGCTGACGCAGATAAACCTGTTCCCGGATAATTCTGGGGCCGACAATGGATTCATACAGGTCGGCTTCCAGATACGCCGGTCTGTCGTCCGGGCCTGAAATGACATGCCCCCAGCCGGATTCAATATGGCTATCGATAAAGGATGCCAAACTTTCATGAAACATCCTGCCCAAAAGAGCATTGGATGCAATTTGTTCAGGGTCGGACACGATGCCCGCAGCCTGAAAAATCCGCCTGCGAATCCGGGAAATATCAAGATGAATGGGCATGGGATGTCATCAGCCGCTTTTGACGCTCTTTTTTCTGAATATTCTTTTCCACAAAAACCGGCTGTTGTGTAAACGGGTTTTCACCGGTACAGTACATCAGTGTGGAAAATGTGGATGGCGTCGGGGTGAATATCTGAATCTGTTCGGGCCGGATATGCAGATGGGTTTTGATGAACTGTCCCAGTCTTGTCATATGCGCATCCGTACATCCGGGGTGTCCGGCAATGAAATAATAGGTCAAATACCGGGGCGATGTGGATGAACGGACCAGTTGATCAAAGCGTTTTTTGAATTCGATCAGCAATGTAATATCCGGCTTGCCCATCAACCTAAGAATATCGGGCTCGGAATGCTCGGGCGCCAGCTTCATCTGACCGGAAACATGGTGGGCAACCAGTTCTTCCAGATAGGCCTGACCGTTTTTGGCATCCATCAGAATCAGGTCATACCGGATTCCGGACGCGACAAACACATGCCTGATCCCCGGAATACGCCGAAGCTCCTGAAGCAGGGTTATCTGGGGGCGATGATCCACCACCATGTGTTTACATACCCGGGGAACCAGACATCGGCGGGTTGGACAAACACCTTTTTCGGTTTGTCGGGTGCAGGACATCTGAAACATGTTGGCAGTCGGGCCGCCCACATCGGAAATAACTCCTTTGAACGCGCGATGACGGGTAAACAGATGGGCTTCCCTCAGAATGGACGCCGCACTTCGGGATTGTATGGACCGGCCCTGGTGAACGGCGATGGCGCAGAAATGACATTCTCCAAAACATCCCCGATGGGTTGCGATTGAAAACCGGATGGTATCCAAGGCGCGAACCGCGCCGTCTTTCTGATGGAACGGATGAAGCTCCCGCTCATACGCCAGTTCATGAAGTGCATCCAGATCCGGCTGTGACAATGGCAGGGATGGCGGATTGTGTATCAGATACCGGTTGCCATACGGCTGAGCCATTTGGCGCGCGGTCCGGGCATCATTCTGATGATAAAACGTCTGAAACATATCCCGGAATGCGGCATGGTTTCCCAGCGCCGCTTCATATGACGGCAGTTCCAGGCAATTATCCGGCATTTGGTCCGCCACATAACAGATACCCCGGATATCCCGGATGGAAAGGCCTGCGGCATAACATTCTGCCAGATTTTTGACAGCGGATTCTCCCATGCCGTACACCAGAACGTCGGCCTTGGCATCCAGAAGAATCGATCTTCGTATCCGGTTGGACCAGCAGTCATAATGGGCCACTCGCCGAAGACTGGCCTCGATACCGCCCAGAACAATCGGCGCGGTTTTTTTGAATGTCTGCCGGATGAGATTGGTATAAACAATGCTGGCCCGGTCCGGACGACGGGAATTGATACCGCCCGGGGTATAATCATCCTGCTTCCGGCGTTTGAAGGATGCGGTGTAATTGGCCACCATGGAATCCACGCTGCCGGCGGTCACGCCCCAGAACAGGGCCGGTTGCCCCAGACGGCCGATGTCTTCCGGTGACTGGATATCCGGTTGCGCAATAATACCCACCCGAAATCCCTTGTCCTCCAGAAACCGGCCAATCATTGCAGCACCGATAAAGGGGCTGTCGATATAGGCGTCTCCGGTGACCAGAATGACATCCAGATTCTGCCATCCCCGTTTCAGCATTTCTTTCCGGGTAGTCGGGAGAAACATATGAATACAGTCTGCCGGCTTGAAGGTAATGGGAAATATGGCTTTTTTGAAGGGAAAAGCCGAATCGCGGTTATTTGACCGACATAACCGGGCAGGGCGCCTTCAGAATAATGTACTGGGCATTTGAGCCAAAAACCAGTTTTCCGACCTTTGATCTGCGTTTGACACCGACAATGATCAAATCGATCCCGTTATCCTTTGCAAAACTGACAATATCCTCGCCGGGTTCAAACCCCCGAACAGACAGATGGACTTCGGATTCTACAGTCGGGGAAATCAGGGTGGATTGGATATAATCCAGCTCCTGCTCGTTTTTGGCAAAATCCTCCCGGGGTACATCCAGGTCCGCCCACCATCGACATCAGGACATAGATTCGCGCCTGAAACGCCTGCGCATACCGGACCGCTATTTTTACAGCCTCTTTGGAGACATTGGAACCGTCATAACCAACCAGAATCCTCATTTTTGAGCCTCATCAAATTGCGGGTTAATGATATCCGGGGCAATGATACCTGAATCAGGTCGACAGCATATCGAAAAGATTGCCGTAAGCCGGATCATCCGTGGATTCCAATCCGTTTCGGTCCGGCCGGGAGGTACTGGATTTTGACTTGATCAGACATTTTGCACCACAACTGCCGCATTTGACTTCCACTGGCCATTGATCCGCCGGTACATCCGGAACATCCAGGGGGGTTTTACATCGGGGGCACCGGGTTACAGTTGATTTTTTTTTACTGATGGCATCTGCGGCCTCCTGTTCGGCCACAGGTGGAATGGAAACAGGTGGACTCAATTTTTTGGGTCCAACCGGTGTAATCGGAATGGCTGATACAGGTCCTGACAGACCTGGTGTTTTTTGACTCATCAACTGGATTGCCTTGCGTAACCGTTCGATGTCGGACTCTCCCTCCAGCGATTTAAACGAATTATATTCATTTTGGGACAGGGTCATCTTGACTTCCACAATGCGACTGTTTTCCATGGAAGCGTACAATTCATTCAGAACGAATGCAATGCTGTTCAGTCTGTTTGCGGTGTCCCGAAGCTGTTCCTGAAGCCGGTTGATCAGAATTTGGGCGGGCAGTTTCTGACCTTCATATGTGACAACTACATCATCCAGATTGATGGTATTCATCGTGTCTCTCCTGGGAGATATACTTCAACTGGATAATAAACGATATGCATCTTGAAGCATTATCGTCTGATCCATTCAAAGCATGGATTTTGGGAATCAGCGGTGACAATCGGTCAGCCGCCCCTGCGCACCGGACCACATCAAAAAAAAAGGGTAATGAAGCAATATATCGCTTCATTACCCCTGTATCGGATTCAACAAAAATCAGCAAGCCTTATTTATCGAAAAATGCCAGCCGATCAATACATGTCATCATCCATGTCGCCCATATCCGGCGACGCGCCAGATTTGGCTTTCTTCTTGGGTGCTTCTGCAATCATGGCTTCCGTAGTCAGCATCATGCCGGCGACAGACACCGCATTCTGCAATCCAAACCGGACAACCTTGGTGGGATCGATGACACCGGTCTGTATCAGATTTTCATATACCAGGGTATCGGCATTGAAACCAAAGTCATCTTTGCCTTCCTTGACCTTGTTGATGATAACCGATCCTTCCAGGCCGGCGTTTTTGACAATCTGCCGAAGCGGTTCTTCCATGGCGCGTTTCATGATGTTGATGGCATGGGCCTGATCCCCTTTGAGATCAAGTGTGTCAAGTGCACCCAGACACCGGATGAGGGCAACGCCACCTCCGGGAACGACACCCTCTTCCACTGCGGCGCGGGTCGCGTTCATGGCATCCTCTACCCGGGCCTTCTTTTCTTTCATTTCAGTTTCGGTCGCCGCGCCAATTCGAATAACCGCAACGCCGCCCACCAGTTTGGCCAGTCGTTCCTGGAGTTTTTCCCGGTCATAGTCCGAAGTGCTTTCCTCGATCTGGGCCCTGATCTGGCGCATACGGGCTTCGATGCTCTGCCTGTCACCGGCGCCATCCACAATTGTGGTATTGTCTTTGTCGATCTTGATGGTTTTGCACCCACCCAGATCAGCCAGAGTGACTTTTTCCAGTTTCATGCCCATTTCTTCGGATACGACCCGAGTACCGCAAAGAATGGCAATGTCTTCCAGCATGGCCTTTCTGCGATCGCCGAATCCAGGCGCTTTAACCGCCGCCGTGATCAGGGTTCCCCGAAGCTTGTTCAACACCAGAGTAGCCAGGGCTTCGCCATCAACATCTTCTGAAATGATCACCAGAGGTTTGCGGCTGCGCGCCACTTCTTCCAGCAACGGCACCATGTCCTTCAGGTTGCTGATCTTTTTTTCATGAACCAGAATACTGGCATCTTCCAGCACGACTTCCATTTTTTCCCGGTTGGTGACAAAATGGGGGGAAATATACCCCTTGTCAAACTGCATGCCTTCCACCACATCCAGGGAGGTTTCCATGCTTTTGGCTTCTTCAACCGTGATGACCCCTTCTTTGCCAACCTTTTCCATGGCATCGCTGATGAGCTTGCCGATCATTTCGTCATTGTTGGCTGAAATTGAACCGACTTGCGCAATTTCACTTCTGTCCTTGATGGGTTTGGACATTTTTTTCAGCTCTTCCACAACAGCCTTGGCACACTTGTCCAGACCACGTTTCAGGGACATGGGATTGGCACCGGCAGCCACCAGTTTCTGACCTTCGGTATAGATGGCCTGAGCCAGCACCGTTGCCGTGGTTGTGCCATCTCCAGCGATATCGCTGGTTTTGCTGGCCACAACCTTGACCATCTGGGCGCCCATGTTTTCGTATTTTTCGGACAGTTCGATTTCCTTGGCCACTGTGACGCCATCCTTGGTTACGGAAGGCGACCCGAATGACTTTGAGATAACCACGTTCCGGCCCCTGGGCCCAAGCGTAACCTTGACCGCATCCGCCATTGTATTGACGCCCTTCAACAAATACTCTCTGGCCTGAGTGCCGTAACAAATCATTTTTGCTGGCATTACCTGTACTCCTCCATAATTATTCAAAGATTGCCATGATATCTGATTCTTTCATGAACACATGCTCAACACCGTTTATCTTGATATCGGTTCCGGCATATTTGGCAAACAGCACTGTATCGCCAATTTTTACTTCCAGCGGAATCCGGTTTCCATCCTTGGCCCGCCTGCCCTGCCCGGTAGAAACGACCTTCCCCTCCTGGGGCTTTTTTTTAGCTGTGTCCGGAATAATGATCCCACCTGCTGTTTTTTGTTCTTCTTCCACCCGTAGAATCAGCACATTGTCATTACAAGGTCTGATTTTCATCATTCGTTTTCCTCTCCTTTCATGGTTGATCTTTTCATTCAAACAATATTGAACAGCCTGATATCAATAGTAATTTACTTTAAAATTAATGTGTTAAATTAAACGATGCATGAATTGACGAAAAATTAATCATTATGTCCGGCCTGTCAAGAATCAGACCGGGTTAAACCGGATTTTTTTCCGGTGGTTTCCGTGGGGGTCCAAAAAAATCCGGGTTTCACCGGAAAATTAACATCTTTCCGGCCGGTGTTATCAGGGGGGAATTGACATTTTAATGTCTGTGAATTATGACAGACATTCAGACAGGATTCCCAAATCTGCCGTGACACCTTTACCCGGGCGGCGAATGAATGAGACAGATTACCGTTTATGATGTATTTCAGCGAAATTCAGAAATTTTTGGAAGCAACGCGTCAGTCGTTTGCAATCATCAATCGTATTCCCATCAGGAAGTATTCACACAGGTCAATGCCCTTGCATCGGGATTGATTGCCAAAGGCCTTCAAAAAGGGGACCGGATTGCGGTTCTGGCCTACAACTGCCATCGTTTTTTTCTCCTGTTTGGTGCTGCGGCCGCGGCCGGAGCCATTATCGTACCGATAAACTGGCGTCTGTCCCAGGAAGAAATTCAGCACATCCTGTCCGATTGCACGCCCAAGATGCTGTGTTTTGATTCCCCGCATGCCTCCCTGGTGGAAAAACTGGTGACACATGGCTACACGGGCGTGCTGCTTGGCTTTGGCCCGGATGCCGACACCCCGATGGACAGTCTGCTGGATTCGCCTGGTCCGTTGAAAATGCCACACGTCGATACGGATGATTCATTCTGTATTATCTTTACGGCTGCCGTCGCGGGAAAAGCACGCGGCGCTGTGCTGTCTCATGGCAACATGGTTTATGGCAACCTGCAAACGATTGCCACCATGGGATTGAATGCCTCTGATGCCTATCTGAACATGTTGCCCATCTTTCATATTACCGGAATGAATCTGTCCCTTTCCGTAATGCATGCCGGTGGGAAAAATGTCATCATGGATCGGTTTGATGCCAGAAAAACACTTGAAAATATAAACAACGAATCGATATCGGTCATCGGAAGCTTTCCGCCGATTCTCTCCAACCTGATTTCAGAAATGGATACGGGAAATTTTAATCTGACATCCCTTCGCCATGTTCTGGGACTGGATAATCCGGATACGATCCGGGCATTCGAGTCCAAAACATCCGCCAAATTCTGGATGCTGTATGGACAGGCCGAAACATCGGGCATGGCCACCTTGTCTCCGGCCTCGGAATGCCCGGGTTCGGCCGGAAAAATGGGGCTTCTGATTCGGATGCGACTGGAGGATGAACAGGGAAATCCGGTTCCGACTGGATCACCGGGTGAAATCGTGGTTCAGGGGCCTCTTGTTTTCCTGGGATTCTGGAAACAGGATGCCTACAACCGGCTGACATTTCGAAATGGCTGGCATCATACCGGCGATTTGGGAAAAATGGATGCGGAAGGATACCTCTGGTTTGCCGGTCGAAAACCTGAAAAAGAACTGATCAAACCCGGTGGCGAGAATGTATATCCGGCGGAAGTTGAACAAACCATTCTGGAACATCCCGGCATCGATTCGGTTTCGGTCATCGGGGTGCCGGACCCCAAATTTGGTGAAGGTATCAAGGCCATATGCGTTTTAAAACCTGGCGAACAGCTTCTGGCAGAAGATCTGATGGAATTTGTTGCCGGCCGGATCGCCCGATATAAAAAACCGCGATACGTCCAATTTGTTGAATCATTATCCAGAACCAGCACCGGAGATATTGACCGGGTTCAGGTGAAAGCACAATATGGTGTCGCGTAATCCGGATTAAAGAGACGCTTCACAAAATTTTGGTTGACACACACTGCAAATTTGATTATCAAGGACACACATTTTACGGGGCTGTAGCTCAGCTGGGAGAGCGCATGACTGGCAGTCATGAGGTCAGGGGTTCGATCCCCCTCAGCTCCACCAAAAAATCAAGGGGTTAGGCTAAATCAGCCTGACCCCTTTTTCGTTTCAAAGGTCATTTGTACAACCCTGGTACAACTTTTTTTATTCATGGTATCCAACCCCATCACCAAACGATTAACTTTTTCCAGAACAATCACCAACCAATCGGCATAAAACCGGTGTCAACCGGCATCCGTGCCTTTAAGGATAACGATACTTTCAATCTGTCTTGATATGTTCCATATCAGGACAGGGTTAAACGCCTGTTTACTGGCATCCGTTCGGCTTCTGGTAACGGTTCATTTGGAAATGGTATGGCATGACACCCATGCATAGCGGATCTGAAAGAAGGCACCTTTTTTTTAGTGCCTATCCCTGGTTGATATGGTTCCCGGTTTTAGGCACTCAAATTGAGTGTCTGAAGCCAGACCTCCGGTATGCCTTCCGGATTTTAAAAATCCGAAAGTTTGGGCAGTGACAACGGCCCCGGCATTCCTGCCGAAAATAAGCCGGACAACTTGTCCCCCTTCATCCGGCCCCGGTTCCGGCCAGTGTATCATTTTTGATACACTTTTTGTCACGCATGACAATTTTTGTCACATAACAAAAAACCCGGTTCCATTTCTGGTTCCGGGTTTAAAAGTGTCATGCCGCAATTGACAGGTTATCGCCTTCGGTTATATTCATCAACCGCCATATCAAGCATGCTCTCAATACAGCCATTTTCAGGACAGCAATCGGGATACAGCTTGCAAGCCCTGGGTATCAACTCATCGATGATATTTTTCAGTAGCACCTCGTCAACCTCATCAACCTTTGGAGCGCTTAAAAATCTGTGTGCATCAGTCAAAAGCGACACGCTGTCGTTTTTCAGTTCATCCCGATGGGCATAAATTTTCATATACCGTTGGGCGGTGCGGATGTTGAATCCAGCATTCGATGATACCCAATCGGAGAATTGACCGTGAGGCAGTGACAGCTTGACATCTGACAGAATCCGGCCCGCTTCGATTACATCTGATAGCACCCTATTGATTGCGGCCGTGATTCCGGCATGAAGTTCCTTCAGCCTGTTGGCGTGATTCGTTAATTCGTTTGGCATTGGTTCCCTCGTGTTTGTTCTGGTTTGCGCCGCCAAGGTATAGGCCCCCGGTCAACGGGTTTTGGAAAAGTGGGTAATTTTTATCCACCTTGAAACGGTTTTAGGTTCTGTCTTGAGAAATGTATTCCGCATCAATGGCCCGTCAGATTTCAAGCCATTCATCGATTGTATTACATTCGATGAAACCCTCAGTCATGTGTATTGGTTCGGCAGTGTCGCCGTGAACAGCCTCAAGCCGCCTGATTCTGTTTTCCAGTCCACTCATATCGTCACCCCTCATCCAAGACAACCAGACGACCACAAGCACCAGACATCAACAGCGCCGTATCGAATGCCGCTTCATCCGGATAGGTTTGACCATCCCAAATGAATCCGTTTGCGGTCTGCAATGCAACCAATGAATAAGCCCCGCATGACTGCATCTGTTCAAGTTTTTCAATCCGGTTTGATAAGCTCATTTGCTTTTCCCTCCCTGTATTGCAAGTTTCTCCTCAAGCACCTTGACACGTGATTCCAGGTCATTATCGAGCAACACCTTGTGAAGGACGCTGGAAACGTACCCCCTGACACGGGCATCATCTTTTTCGATACTGCCATCTTCCAGACCGTTCAGGACGTGAGAAAGGTATTTTTTCACATCGTTCAGGTTGTTGAAACGTCTTGCCATAACATCACCCCCATAACCCCCCTGCAAAAACCAAATCCAGAAAAACCAGACCGCCAAAACAGAATAACAAGTTGGTGCAGGAAAACCCGGATTCCATCACAAAAACCCGGCATTTTCCCGCCTATTTCAGCCAAAACCGGAACAACATCAGCATCACAACATCCGGCATGGTCATCACTCACCGCCGCCAATCTGTTCAATCTTCGCCGCGATCTTGCTTTCGGCATCATCAAGGGATAAACCCAAATGCACCCCATAGACCCGGCCCTTGATCTTTCTGAAGGCCCTGAAGTATCGGCCCGACTTTGCAACCGTCCATCCGGATATATTTAACTTTGATTTAACCGGTTCATCCATTGTATTTAACCCCCTGTCAGAATCATTTAACCCAATGCCGGTATTTAACTTATTTAACCCATCATCATCATCATCAAGAATATTTAACCGGTATTTAACCAACTGTTTATTTAACTGCAAATTTAACCGCCGTGATTCATTTAACCGGTTATTTAACCCATCGATGGTTTTATTTAACTCAGCATTTAACCTGTCTGCATTATTTAACTTTTCATTTAACCCGTCAATGGTTTTATTTAACTCACATTTAACCGTTTCCAGTTCTGTATTTAACTTTGCATTTAACCCGGACAATTCATTTAACCTGTCGTTTAACCCGGTGTCAGTATTTAACCCGGCATTTAACCGGCTTTCATAAAATCGGCAGGTAAACACGAATGCTTTCAGGATTGCATTGAAACTGTTTTGCGCCATCGCATCATGAATCTGAATCTGTTCAACCAGCTTTTTCCATGCCTCACCGGGTGAACCTGTGTAGGCTGCCAGAACCTTTTCCCGGTGCATCAATAAAAATTCAATCGGAGTCATATAGTTCCCTTTGGTTAAATGTTTTACTGCTACAGGTTAAATAACAGGCATTATTTAACCTGTCAAGTCAACACTGTCTTTTCATCCATCTTGTAACCAATTGTAATCATATTTACTTTTTATCAAATCAACTTGACTGAATAAGGCGCGCTCCCGATCCGTATAGCTATCGATAAAGTAAGGACCCTTTTTTTCATGGGGAGGATTGTAGCCGTGCGATAACCGGTCACAACCCCCCGGCCCTTGTCATCCTATGGCTGAAACCTGAAAGCTGCCAGAATCAACAGTCATTGGGTTTCGTTTCGTCTCGTGATACCTTTTGAGCCGTTCCCGGCAGGTATCGCGCTGTTCATCTGTGAGAGCCATAGGACGGCTGGCATCGTACAACTCTTGAAACGATACCGACCTGTTCAACCATGATTTCGTTTTCCGTCTTTGAATAGAACGCTGTTTCCGAATCCATCTGTGTTTCCCGTGAGTATGGCTGCGGCAGATAGGTTCATCCGCCCACCATGTTCTGAGCTGAATGTCAGAATCCAAAGGACACAAAGGCCCTGAACACTGTTCAAACAATCCGCAAGCTGTTGGTTCAATTTTCATTGGTTCATCAGTGGATGCATTGTGGATTCCATCAATGTCAATCACGACCACTTCATCCGGTTTCGGTTTTTTCCGTTTTTTCATTTTGTGCCGCCTTGATGTGAATATTGTTTCATCGGCAGTGGCAGGAGAGAGGCATCACGATTCCGTTACATCCGGGTCCATGACATCACCCTCCCCACTGCTGGTTTTTTGCTGTTGCTGTTCATGCTGAATGTAAGAAAAAAACACGCGATCGAAACTTTTGGGTTTCGATCCTTTCTTAAACCCTTTTTTAAAAGCTTTATTACATTCTTTATTAGTCGGTAATTGCTTTACACTTTGCATCCCTTTTTTTTACACCATTACCGGTAAATTTTTTACAGTATGGTTTTTATCATCAAAATTCGTGTTGTTATCTGGAAACGGTTCTTTTGTTTAGAAAGTCGGGATTGAGATCGCTTGGCGGTTTTATGAACACCTTGTAGGCATCACCGTCCGTGCTGTCATCTGAATATTTTTGAACGAGATAGATTTCGGGATTCCGACCGATAGATTGCAATTCAGCCAATGCTGAATAGGCAGACGGCCTGCTCAAACCGGCCATCTTTGCAAACAATGTCATGTTGATTTCAGAAAGGACGGCATATTCACGGATAGCATACGCCTCATCAAAACCAATGTCTTTTTCATCCATCGCCTCACCAATTCCGTCATGATCACATCCACTGAAATACAACAGGACGGGATATAAGGCATGTGCCGACGACGACAACGACGACCAGAAACCATTAAAGACAAGCTGTCTGGCAAACGGAAAAACCTTTTCATCACCCTTTTTGACAACCGCCATCTTGAATCGTTTTCCTGATTTACCCGTCTGCGTTTTGTATCGCTCAACGGAAAAATCTGGGATCAGCGTTTCAATGGCATTCACCCCTTTCCTGACAGTCTTGTCTGCTATTCCTGACAGAATGGCTATTGTTCGTTCGGGTGGAAATGACTTACCGGTTTCATCGGCCATTGCTGCAATCACAGGAAAGACAGATTTCCCGGACAACGGCATCCCTGGCCAAAATTTTTCAATCATGCTTTTCGGCCAATAGTATCTCCATGAATGGTTACATCTTACGAATTTGTACATCACCCCTCACAGTTCAAAAGAGATTGCCAGTGCAACGGGAGGGTATCCGTTGCATTTTTTCACCAGTTCCCAAGCTGGCGCTGGCAAGCTTTTATAATCTTTCCAATTGCCGAATGACTGCCAGTTTCACCGTCGCCCGAATGCCTGCCCGAAACGAATTAAGATGCTCGTAATAACCACCACGGAGGGCAGCATCCCAGGATTGCAGCCTGTCGCTGGCAAACGCCGTTTCGATTCCGAGCCGGTAATTGGTACTCCAGACGAAATGTTGGTGCAGATCATCCGCAGTGCCGGACACATCAAGCAGACTATCCAGCTCATTCCGGACTTTTTCGTTCATCATTTTTCGGGTCAACTCATTGGCCAAGCCGGTCAGTGATTGATCGTCTGGGATCACCTTTGCTGTAGCCCCGTGCTGGGCCATCTTGCTATGGATGAACGCTAAAAATTCATCTGATGCCATAGCGTTTAACTCAATTCGTTTGCACTTCCAGATTTTTTTCCCAATCTTCTCCCCTTCAAACCATTCTTTTTCAAAATCATTCAGGACCAACTTTTTCGGTAATGATATCGACCTGGTGAAGGTTTCCGACTGCAACCCCATTCCAACCGCATCTTCCAGATGCAGACCCATATCGATGATATCAATTCTGTGATCCGGCATCCGTTCCGTTTCCTCAGCAAGTGTTCGGCAGATATTATATCCAGCCGGGTCTGCATCATGGAGCACAAAAAGCCGATAGGCTTTATCCCGTTGTGCCGCCGCAAACAGGATTCTAATCGCCTCGTTTGCGTACCCCTCACCGCAGACAACAGCCATGTCAAACTGCTCTGCCAGGCCAGTGGCTTTCAGGAATGGCCAGAATCCTCTTTTTTCGATGTACAAAATTTTATCGTAACGCCATGAAGGGAATTGATAATCAGCCACTTCCCTTGTTCCCAATCGCACTTCAACGCCCGTATGCGGTTCATACAGCATTCCCCTGGGATCGTAGTAAAGCAGGTCAATTTTTCCGAATTCTTTTTGGTATTTAGTCAAAAGATTTTGGCTGAAATACTCTCCACCCAGTTTCTTCTCGGTGTGCGCCTGAATTAGCTTCCGGACGGCATAATAAAGGTTCCGTCGGTATATGCCGCCCGTAGCCGTCTGGATAGCCTCCGGCAGAACATTGAAAACGATTTCCTTCAAACTGCCTTGACTTTCTTTGTTTCTTTCAGCTCGATTTTCTTCTGCCCGGATTGCAGATTTTTCATTCCGATCATGCCGCTTCTTTTCGTTGTAAAAGTCTTTCGAACAGTCCCATATCATGCTGCCAACTTCAGACCGTAGGTTATTACCCAGGAACAACCGGGTCTTTCCGCGATCCTGAAAACTCAGGGAAGGGGATACCAGATGGAAGGCGATTGCCAGTTGGTCATCATTGTTCAAATTGTTCTTCAAGCCACGCAGACCGTAACTTTGAAACTGCCCACAATCGAAAATCTCCGGAATGGGATCGCCGAAAGACTTTGCAAAGTTCACCCCGGCATGAATAAATCCGCGCGATTTTGTTTTTGCTATGGCCAGCTCCACGATATATGGCACGCCATCAATTTCAATCGCACGCTTGCGATACTGGAATTTTTCAACGCTGTACAATTCATCAAGCCGATCATGGAAATGATCTGCACCGATCACACCCAGGATTGCCGGTTTCGGTGTCTGTGATTCTGATTTCAGGCTTTCAAGCAGACGTTTAATATCGTCATCGGCATCGTCGAATTGACTTAATCGTTTCTGGTCAAACCGCGAGCAAACGGATTTCGCTTTTGCGGTCCCGGCCAGTCCCCGGAATTGCCGGACAAAATCCCTGAGCAGCATATCCGACCCGCCGGCTGAAATGTGCAGATACACCAACCGCCGGAAATCTTGTTCTCTATACCAATGCGCCGAAACCAGATCACCCGGGCCAAACTTCTGAAATTCTGAATTTGTGTTTCGGTAAGTTTCGTCAAAAACGGTTTCAATGGATTCAGCTTGCTCAGAACCGTTTTCGATTTCATCGATTTTTACCGAAAATGTGACATGAGGATTAAATAAGGCGTAGCTTCTAACCCAATGGAGTCCGTCAACAGTGGAATATGGAATTGAAACCAAAACAGAAGTTTCTGCCATTTCAATTGGAGTCTGATCGTGTTCCACCCTCACAACGCCAGCAGGGTCAAGCCAACATCGTAAGGAATGCCGGACGCCTTTGGATTCAATTATCACAGGCTCATCAAGCCCCAGGGCATGAGGCATCCCGAAAATGGTTTTGACTGCATTTCCTTGTTGGCCTCTGGTAGGTGTGCGATATGCCGACTTGTCGCTCGTTCGGGTTTTGAAATTTAACATCCGGGTTACTGTTTCAGGGTCAATCCCGCCGCCGTTATCTGATATACGGATTGTTGTCAGGCCCCGGCCATGCGTAACATGGACATCAATTTCAGGAGCAACCCCGGCATACTCCGCAGCGTCAAGACCGTTATCGATCAATTCCTTTATAATGACGTACGGGAAGCGGTCGGCAGGTTGTCCTGTTTGTGCTGTCAGCCCCCCAACTGTGAAAAATTCTTCAGCCATTGGTATTTCAAATATTGTGCGGTTAGAATCCGTCATTCACCAAACCTCCAATATATTTATGCCGCAGCCGTTTTCCGGGTTCGCCAGCCAGTTGCAGCTTTCGTTTTCAACCATGCCACAAGCGCCTCTTTCGGATAAACTGTCTGCCCGCACATCAGGAAACGGCCATCTATGCCGGTTCCGCGACTATCTTCGTTTGCGAGTGACTTCCCGGACGCCGTTCCGCCTGTAAATTCCTTAACCGCTTTTCTGGCAACAACAGCAGACGGCCAAGCCGCCGCCATATTGTCAATCATCTGGTGAATTGCTGTGAGTTTTTCTTGTTCAGTCATAATGTGTATCCTTTCTTTTGTTAAAGTTTAAGAAAGGATACAAATTATTTTGAATGATATCTAATGGTTAAAAAAAGATAATTTTAACCATTAGACTTTCAGGCAGGATAATTCGGAGGGAGTACACCTTTAAGCCAATCGTAATCTGTGTGACCGTTCGCCTTACCACGTTTGATCATCGCGATTCGACCACGTTTCAATATTTCAATGATTGCATGAGAAGATTTTTTTAATGATTCGGATAAGTGGTGGACTGCTTCTTTTTTGTGGAGGGGATTGTCTGTTGGGGTTCCTTCAGGATTAACGCCTATCAGTTTCAAGTATTGATAGAAAATATAAATTCGGCATTCCTTTCTTTATTGCCCTGTGAATCCCCTTTGAGGATATCCTTCGCCCGATTGAACCGGCCTGCAAATTCAAGCGCATCCATCCGCAACCGGGTTATTTCTTGTCGGAGAATCTCGTTTTCCCTGTGAATGTCATCGTCCATACCGTACCTCCGGCCCCCTGAACGTTGATGGGGAAAGCCGCCAGGGGTATGACGGCCTTGTCATCCAGGTTCATGACGCCCGGACTATCCCCAAACTAAAAATCAATCCCCCATGATCTGCTCTATCGTGTAAGGGCAGGTTCCCGGAAAGGCGGATTCAGATAGGCCAGTTTCAGCAGCAGCAGACAACCTTGAATCGGAATAAACGGAAATTACTGCATCCGGAATTATCCTCTTCAGGCTCGGGTTATCCTGTAACAAAAATTTAAGCTCCCGTCTTTGGGTCAAGATTGTGCTTTTCCAACTACCTGAACGGTGTTCGGTCTGATAATCCCATTTCAATAAGTGCATCAACAACACGGCCATCCTACTGAAAAGTTCCTTCTTTTGGCTTTTGCCCATTGATTCCACTTCCTCTATCAGATTTTCAATATCAAGCTGTGACAGTGCCCCGGCCTTTAACAGGTTCGACTGTTCGATTGTCCACTGATAAAAATCCTGCTCATATAGATTGCTCATGCTCCTACCTCTTTTATTTGCCCTGTAAGTTCATGCCTTGATATCCCCTCCGCTTTAAGCAGGTCTTCCATGTCGCATGAAACGACATCGTTTGACCGTGTTTCGATCAATCCGGACAAATACACATGTTCCAGAATATCCTTTGCCTGTTCAATGGCGTTCCATTCTTCAATCGGAATAAGGACTGAAACTTGTTTTCCTGTCTCATCGGTTACATATTGAATATTGTCTATCATCTGGTTTAGCCTCTCTTTCCCATGTCATCATCCGGCCCGTTTCAAGGGAATAACGTTTGACTGCTCGGGTTCATGGTTCATTGCCGCTTCCATCTGGTCAATTGCCGCCCTCAAGTCATCAGGCCTCATATGGCTATATCTCAATGTCATTTTTGGCGTTTTGTGCCCCAATAATTGCTGTACCCGGAAAAGGTCAACACCAATGGACACAAGATTTGACGCGAATGAATGGCGCAACCCGTGAAACGTGAATTTCATCCGTCGGTCTTCAATTCCGGCATTCAGCCCCAAACTGTCAACAACCCTGTCCCATGTTGCCGATATACTTTTGATCTTGTTTCCAGATTTGTCTTTGAATACAAGCTCAGAAGGTTTTCCCAGTGTCAGTGTCATCAATTCAGCCTTCAAGGTTTCGGTCATAAAGCCATACCGGGTTTCTGAATTTTTCGTATCCCGCAACATCAGCAACCCTTTTTCAAAATTGACATCCGCCCATGTCAGGGAAAAGATTTCACCTGCCCGCAATCCAGAATGAAGGCTTATCATGGCCATCTGGTATAACTGGTGACTCTTGAGTTTCAACGCATCCATCAGACTGTCTGTTTCTTCACAGCTCAAAAATCGCTGTTTCCTGTTGTCATATTTGGGTTTATCCACCTCCAGTAGGGGGTTTTCACCCACGAACAACTTGAAGCGTTTCGCATAGCTGAAAACCTGTCTCAAGACAGCCAGTGTATATTCAATGGTTCGATCCGATTTACCGCCGGTTCGCATTCGTTTTTTTAGCCGTTCGCAATCAAAAGCGGTGATTTCTTTCAGGGGTTTTTTCCCGATAATCGGGTTAATCCAGTTTTTAAAAAGATGTTCCTCGGTATCACATGATCTGGATTTTTTGTTGTCCCGTGCAAATGGGATATATCGATCTGTAAAAATAACAGACAACGGAATTGATTCCTGCTTTTCGATCTCCGCCGCTTCCAGTTCAGCCTTTTGGCCGTCAATCTCTGCTTGTTTGGCTTCCAATGCCAACCGGTTTTTTTCGGCCAGGGTATCCGGCCCGGTCCCGATTCGCCGGTTCGTTTTGATCTCTCCCATTGCTTCGACAGCTTTATCCAGGGTCATCCCCTCACTGCTCCAACCCAAAGCCTCAGTTCGGGTTTTCCCCTCGTGTTTGTATGTCAAAACGTAATATCGATCTGGTTGAATCCCGTGTTTTCTTGTGGCATGTTGCCGGTAACGAATTCCAGGGTATTTTGTCTTGTACCATTGCATTTTTTGGCCTCTTGATTGTTTATCATGAGGCCAGGGGTTCGATCCCCNNAAATAAAGGCTTTACAGGTAACACGGTAAAGCCTTTTTTCGTTCCGGAAACAAAAAACCCGCCGCCAGGGATAGCCCCATGACAACAGGTTTCGGAAAAGTGGACATTTTGGTTACACATGCAAAGGAAGCCTTAACAGGTTTGAAAACGCTTTACATTTTATCTTGAGACATCCCCGACATCTATTGCCCGGCAAAACGCAACCATTCCTGCACCGCCATATCATGTCCCACCAGCCAATCGGTCATCTGTATCGGTTCGGCATTTTCCAACCCCTGAAGATTCTCAAGCCCTTCAACACACGTTCGGATACTCATGATGTCACCCCCCATCCAAGACAATCAACCGGCCAGAAGCGCCTGAAGCCACAAGTGCCACATCAAAAGCCTGTATTTATTCACCCATGATCTGTTCCACCGTATAAGGACAGGATTCCGGAAAATCGGATTCAGATAAGCCAGTTTCAGCAGCAGCAGACAATCTTGAATCGGAATAAACGGAAATTACTGCATCCGGGATAAGCCTTTTCAGACTCGGATTATCCTGTAACAAGAACCTGAGTTCGCGCCTTTGGGTCAATATGGTGCTTTTCCAACTGCCTGAACGTTGATCTGTCTGATAATCCCATTTCAATAAGTGCATCAACAACACGGCCATCCTACTGAACAGTTCCTTCTTTTGGCTTTTACCCATCGATTCAACTTCCTCTATCAGATTTTCAATATCAAGCTGTGACAGCGCCCCGGCCTTCAACAGGTTTGCCTGTTCGATTGTCCACTGATAAAAGTCCTGTTCGTATAAACTCATGAGTCCACCTCTTTCAACCGAATGCCGCCACTGGCGACGGTTCAGAAATTGACGTATCTTTTTCACTGGCAACCGACAGCCACAATTCCACCGCCGTTTCCAGGTTCTTTAATGCCTGTTCAGGACTTTCCCCAAAAGCAGAACAGCCCTTCAGGTCAATCGACTTTGCAATGAAGTCCCGATCTTCTTCACCGAAAAAACAACTGCCGGATAGAATATTCATATCTCACCACTCCATACTGAATATATTTTCACGCCAAAACCGTCAATGAATAAGACGGGATTCTCATGGCCGGATAATAGGACTGTTTGGCCTTTGCCAGATTGGGAACAGACATGTCACTTTCCTTGTTGATATAGGCAAATCCATCGAAAAGCGTCCGGGCGCATACCTGATCAAAAAACTGATACAATCCCTTGAAACGGGTGAATGCCTTTTCAAAATGAAGGACACCCATGTCATGGGTCAACCGGGCGCCAATCCCGAATGCACAGATTTCATTGTCGATACGCGCCAGAAGTCCTTTTGAATCAAAGCGGTCCAGTTCCATGATCGTGTTGATGACGGCCTGTTTTTCGCAGGCCAGGTTGCTGTCACCGTCCATGTCACAATTGCTTTCCAGACACCATTCATCCAGAAATATCCGACATTCTGTCAGATGGCCGGGTTTCAGGGGTTCAATCGTTACCCGGCCGGGGTTCAGAAATTCCCTTTTGAACTGACTGACCAGATTCCGTTTCCGGGCGTATTTTCGACCGGCCAAGGTACTCAGATCCGCTTTGTTATATACATAATCCGCATATTCGGGCTGATCTTCAATATGAAACAGGGCCCCGATCCGATCCATTCCATAAACATCCATGTAGTCCCGGGTGACAAACCAGTAGGTTGAAAAATTCAACAATTCTGCCAGATCGCGCAGTTTTTCCGGCGGATACAGCATATGATCCGCAACTGGCAGTATCAAATGTCGTTTGTCTTTTTGGGTATTGAATTCCGCACCAATAATCAGGATGCCGTCAATGACTGCTGCACAGGGATAATATTCCGTATTTCTCCAGGACAGAAGAGAGGGCAATCCATAAATGCACAGTCTGTGGGGTTGATTGATAAAAAAGGGTTTCAGTCGGGAATAGTCGTCCGGGGTGATGGGTTTCAAAGCGGTCATAGGCTGGTAGGGTATCTTTCCGTAAATGGACTGGTTGAAAATTAACTGCTATATACTCGATGTTCAAGTTTTTTAATCGCAATAAGCGTAACAAATTGATTTAAAAGGATTATGCCAAAAATCCCAATTTTTCTTGAATTCAATAATATCAACATGTTACGAAAAAAACTTGATAATCGAGTATATAGACTTTCAGAAAAATAATTTCGCTGCGTTATCGGTCGGGAATGGCCGAAAAGGGCCTATTCCCTCTCTGCTGCCTTGCGAAATTAATTTTCTGAAAGTCTATAGATCATGGGAATGGCGCCGGAAAGTGGCGTGAATCCAATTTTTTGATAGAATGAGTGGGAATCTTTTTCGGAAATGAGTCCAATCCAGGTGATGCCATCAGACTGAAGCCGTTTGATGATCCGCGTGATAATGGCAGTTCCAATGCCGGATTTCCGATGATCAAACCGTACCGCAACATCCTGGATATACGCATCGCTGGTACGGTCACTGATGGCGCGCCCCATGGCAACCACTTCCCGGCTGTCTGACACTGCGATTAAAAAGCAGTGGCTGTTGTTAATCAGGTTCAATAGCAGAGCATCTGTATCAAGCGGCGCATGCCACCAGCCTTCATGTTGATACAGTGCAACAATCTGACGCAACAGCGACGCATTTGAAGGGATCAGCCAAGATGGTTGGGTTGACTGAACATCAGAATGAAGAAAATGAAACTGCATGGGAAGGCGTTAAACAGGAACATTGGCAGGGATATGGGAGACCAGATTTCTGCCATTTTCTTTGGACTGATACATGGCCTTGTCAGCCCGGTAAACCAGATCCGCAATTTCTTCACCCGGAAGATAATCCGTAACGCCAATACTGAGTGTCACGTGAACAATCTGGTCCGGAGCAATGACAAACTCTTCTTTTTCGACAGTGGATCGAATTCTGTTGGCAACGAAACCGGCTTCTTCGCTGCTGGTATTTGGAAGAATCGCGATAAACTCCTCCCCGCCATAACGATAAGCGGAATCCATGGCCCTCAGACAGATTTTAATCAAATAGCCAATTCTTGCCAGGGTTTTGTCACCTTGAATATGTCCATGCCGATCATTATAATCTTTGAAAAAATCAATATCCATCATCAGCAGGGAAAGGGGATGATGATACCGGTTCGAGCGCTCGATTTCCAGATTGAGTTGGTTGTAAAAATGTCTTGAATTAAAGAGTTGGGTCAACTCATCCGTAATGGCCATCGTGCGCAGCCGGTCCATGACCCGGTCCCGTTCCAGACGGATTTTGCGTTCCCGGACTACCCGGTTAACGCGCAGGAGCAGTTCTGCGAATCGGACCGGTTTGATGGCAAAGTCGCTGGCGCCTTTTCCGATGACCAGTTCATAGGAATAATCACCACCGAACCCGGTCATGACAATGACGTCTATGTCAAAATATTTTTTGATCACGTCGGTCAGTTCCAGCCCGTCCATGCCCGGCATCATGATGTCGGTGATAACGATTTGGATGCTCTGACTTTTTAGAACATCAAGTGCATCATCGGCGCTGGATGCCATAAAACAGGGAAACCCCGAAACACGAAAAAACTCCGTCATGGACGTTCGAACCGATGCGTCATCGTCCACGACAAGAATCGTGTTGTCTATTTTCGGATCATCGCTGTTGGCGGTGGTGTCAGTTGTAGGCGTCAATACCGATGTTGACATAATGGAAGTCTATCTGATAAAAATTGATTAACGATGTATGGATGTTCAGGCAAAATGACTTTGGTCATACTCAGGGTGAAACGGGCAGTTATGCATCGCAATGGTCAAAGCATTTATCTGAATATCCGTTATTCCTTACATTATCCGGAAAGGATTATGGTGTCAAGCGACTTTTCATTATGTCATATCAAATCAATTCCATTCGAAATTTCAGTATCATCGCCCATATCGATCATGGCAAATCCACGCTGTGTGACCGCCTGATTCAGGCCACCCATATCATTTCCGAACGGGATTTCAAGGACCAGATACTGGATTCCATGGATATCGAACGGGAGCGGGGCATCACCATCAAAAGCCAAACTGTCTGCCTGCCCTATACCGCGCATGACGGCCTGACCTATCATCTCAATCTGATCGACACCCCTGGTCATGTTGATTTTACCTATGAAGTGTCCCGGGCACTGGCCTCGTGTGAAGGTGCCCTGCTGTTGGTCGATGCCAGTCAGGGTGTTGAGGCCCAGACACTGGCCAATCTGTACCTGGCACTGGAACATAATCTGGAAATCATTCCGGTCATCAACAAGATCGACCTGCCGTCTGCGGACGTGGACCGGGTTAAAAAACAGATCGAGGATGATCTGGGTCTGGATTCGTCTTTGGCGATTCTGGCTTCAGCCAAAGCAGGAATCGGCATCGAAGACGTTCTGGAAAGTACGATCAAACGTCTGCCGCCACCCTCAGGCAACCCGGATGCACCGCTGAAAGCCCTGATTTTTGACAGCCATTATGATCCGTTTCGCGGCACGGTCGTTCATTTCCGAATCTTTCAGGGAACACTGAAAACCGGCGACATGGTTCGCTTCATGTGGAACAATTCCAGTTACAAGGTCGAAGAAATCGGGATATTCCAGATCCGGCGAATCCCCCGGACTCAACTGTCAGCAGGCGAGGTCGGATATCTCATTGCCGGAATCAAGACGGTTCAGGACACACGCTGCGGCGATACGATCACGCACGCAAATCGTCCCTGCGATCAGGCCATGCCCGGATTCAAGCTGGCCAAACCCGTGGTGTTCTCATCCATTTATCCGGTCGCCTCCGATGACTACGCAGAACTGGCAGACGCCCTGGACAAACTTCACCTGAACGATGCCTCCCTGGTCTATGAAAAGGACTCTTCCGCGGCATTGGGATTCGGGTTTCGGTGCGGATTTCTGGGTCTTCTGCATCTGGAAGTGGTTCAGGAAAGACTGGAACGGGAATATGACCTGTCGCTCATTCTGACAGCCCCGTCTGTCCAGTATCAACTGGTGATGAATGACGGCTCGACCCAGATCATCGACAACCCGGCCCTGTATCCGGACCCCACCCTGATCGAACTGACCCGGGAACCGTTTATCCGCGCATCCATCATTGTTCCGGAGCGGTACATGGGGGCTGTCATGAAGCTGTGTCTGGACCGCAGGGGAATCAGCACCAATTATCAATATCTGACCAGCAATCGTCTGGAGATGTTTTTTGAACTGCCCCTGTCCGAAGTCATTTATGATTTTTATGACAAATTGAAATCCGTCACACAGGGCTATGGCTCGTTTGATTATGAAATCATGGAATTTCGCGAAACCAGCCTGGTCAAGCTGGACATTCTGATCAACGGCGACCGGGTCGATGCCCTGTCCCAACTGGTTCACAAGGACAGGGCTTACGAGCGGGGTCGTACCGCCTGTGAAAAACTGAGAGAAGAAATTCCACGCCAGATGTTCAAGATCGCGATTCAGGGCGCCATCGGCGGAACCATTATTTCCAGAAGCACGGTATCGGCATTTCGAAAGGATGTGACGGCCAAATGCTATGGTGGCGATATCTCCCGAAAACGCAAACTACTGGAAAAACAAAAAAAAGGCAAAAAGCGGATGAAAATGGTCGGTCAGGTCATGATTCCGCAGTCGGCATTTCTGGCTGTTTTGAAGTCGGATTCGGAGTAGATTTTTGAAAAATGGGTCCAAAAGGCGGTAAAATTATGGGTACCACACTGGAATTGGATACTCTCCCAGAAAAAGCGCGTATCGAATTGTTGGATTTTTATGAATTTCTCCTCCATAAATATAGCCAACAACATGTTCACAAAACAAAAAAATCCGCCAATAAATTTGAGGCATTTCTCTCGAAATCCCTGATCGTGGATAATTTTGTGATGCCTGATCGTGAGACACGTAATGCCAGATAACGTTTTTGTTGATTCCAATATTTTTATATATGCCAAGGTTAAGTCACAGGACCCGACGAAACACCTCTGTGCAAAAAATTTTCTGCGTACTCTTGACGAACAGGTTTTTATCAGTGTTCAGGTTTTGAACGAGTTTTACAATACGCTTGTTCGACTTGGCATTGATGATCACACGATTCAGAATTCTCTGAAAGATATTATGCAATCGACTCAAACACAATCAATCAGCAAATCAACAGTCCAGCGGTGTTGGAAGTTACGGATTAAAAACAAATACAGTTATTACGACTGCCTTATCCTTGCTTCAGCAATTGAATCTGAATGTAAAACTCTCTACACTGAAGATATGCAGCATGAACAGGTGATTGATGGGAAGCTAAAGATATTAAATCCATTTTTATAACTTAAATGAAGCAGCTCATGGTTAATATAGCAATAGCTTTCCAGATAACAGACCTCGTTAAAAGAGGGCNNAGCCTTATAAAATTTTACAACAATATCAGAACTCTTGACCCCTTATCCATGTATCATTTAATATAACATTTAATAACACATAGTTATAGGCTTTTTACACTTCATATCCCGGAAATTGACTGTGGCACCTTCACAAAAAGTGGTGTCAGGACAAAATACACATAAAAATACATAATCATATTTTATTACAGATAGATACATTAATATCATGAAATATTGTTTTGGCACCAAAGTCTCAAATACTGCAACAGGCGAAAACAAATGGGGTCTTTTTAATTTCCAAGGAATCAAGAGTTCTGAATATATAGTTTTTATGTGGTTAAAAAATATCGAAAAGTCCAATTCTGCGTCGATATGACTCAACATACTGAAATATTTATGTNNCTTCCCAAAATCATTATCTTAAAAGATATATTTTGGTGGTAAACACCACCCCAAAAGGGGAAAAGGAGAACCGATTCATTGGGAAAAACAGTAGCACAAAAAATATTTGACGCCCATCTGGTGGACCATCCATACGAGGATGTTCATATTCTGAAGCTGGATGCGGTGTTCTGTCATGAAATCACCACACCCATCGCCATCAATGACCTGATTTCACGGGGCAAGGACCGGGTGTTCGATGCGTCCCGGCTCAAGGTCGTGATCGATCATGTATCCCCGGCCAAGGATTCCAAAACCGCTCTTCAGGGAAAGATTCTTCGGGACTGGGCCAGACGCCATCGGATTCCGGATTTTTTTGATATCGGCAGAAATGGTGTGTGTCACGTCCTGTTTCCGGAAAAGGGGTTTGTCAGACCCGGATACACCATTATCATGGGCGATTCACACACCTGCACCCATGGTGCGTTTGGCGCGTTTGCAGCCGGTGTCGGCACCACGGATCTCGAGGTTGGCATTTTAAAAGGTGTCTGTGCATTCCGCTATCCCAAAACCATTCGAATCGATATCACCGGGACCCTGCCCAAAGGCGTATATGCCAAAGATGTCATTTTGTCGATCATCGGCAAAATTGGTGTTGACGGCGCCACCAGGCACGTTATCGAATTTTCCGGACCGGTAGTTCAATCCATGAGCATGGATTCCAGAATGACCCTGTGCAACATGGCGGTCGAGGCCGGCGCCACCTGCGGTATCTGCTATCCCGATCAGGTTACCGTTGATTATCTCTGGCCGTTCATCCAGAAGGAATATCCGGACCGGAATGCCGCGTTGCAGGCTTTTCTGGCGTTCCATCCGGATTTCGATGCAACCTATGCGCAAATCATTCCGCACGATGTATCCGATCTGGTACCCCTGGCCACGTTCGGATACAAACCGGATCAGGTCAAACCGGTTCGGGAGATGGCCGACATTTCCGTGGATCAGGTTTACATTGGCTCATGCACCAATGGCAGGATGGCGGATCTGAGGGTTGCGGCTGAAATTTTAAAGGGAAAAACCATTCATCCCCGAATTCGGGGCATTGTATCACCGGCAACACCTGCCATTTTCCAACAGGCCCTGAATGAGGGAATTTTGAAAATTTTCATGGATTCCGGATTCTGTGTGACAAACCCAACGTGCGGCGCGTGTCTGGGCATGAGCAATGGTGTTCTGGCGCCGGATGAAATCTGTGCATCAACAACCAACCGGAATTTCAGCGGACGAATGGGAAAAGACGGCATGGTCCACCTGATGAGCCCGGCATCGGCTGCCGCAACCGCGATTGCCGGACACCTGAAACAGGCAGACATCGAATAAGAGCCTGTTTGAATATCCCGTCTGAGGCCCGCTAACTGCGTTGGAAAGCACCTCAAAATGCTCACATACTCCGTGTATGCTCCGCTTTTGAGGCACTTTCCGCCTTGTTATCGGGCCTGATCCAGAATTTTCAAACAGGCTCTAAGAGACAGGAAAAAATGACATGAAACGCTTTAACGGAAAAATACTCTTTCTGGACCGAAATGACATCAACACGGATGAAATCATTCCGGCCAAATATCTTTCGGAGTCCAGACGAATCGATCTGAAACCCTACCTGCTGGAAGACCTGTCACTGGAGGGGTTTTCGCCCGTGCGGGACATCCCCGGAAAACAGGTTATCATCTCCCGGTCCAATTTCGGTTGCGGGTCATCGCGGGAACATGCCCCCTGGGCGCTGGAGGCCAATGATATCCATCTGGTCATTGCCGAAAGCTTTGCCCGCATCTTCAGACGGAACATGTTCAACTGTGGCATGATGGCGGTCGCGTTGCCAAAAGACACGATCGAAGAGCTGTTTCAGAAATATTCCGGCAAACCGGCAAAAATTGAAACCGATATCGATAATGGGCTTTTTACCGTTGTCGGCCCTGATCTGACCCTCACCCTGCCTTTTTCAATTTCCGAATTTGAATTGGCTCTGGTTCGGGCCGGTGGATGGGTCAATTATGCGGATGAAGCCTACTAAAATCGAAGCCCAACATCCTGATTTATGGAGAAAATTTATGTCAATTTCACGAATTGCCACTGTCCTGCTGATGACAATGACTGTATTGTGGGCTGTTCCGGTTTTTGCTGAAAGCCCCATGGCTTCCCTGAAAAAACCGGTTGAAGAGATCACAAAAATTCTGCAAAATTCAAAGATGCTGACTGCGGATGAAAAACAGGCGCAACGGGATAAAATTTTTGAAATAACCCGAAAAACATTTGATTTTGTCGAGATGTCCAAACGCTCGCTGGCCCGCAACTGGAAAAGTTTCACGCCACAGCAGCGGAAGGATTTTTCTGAAGTGTTCGCCGATCATCTGAACAACACCTATATGGACAAAGTACAAAATGAGTATCAGGATGAAACCGTGGAATTTCTTTCGGAAGAAAAATTATCCGAGGACAAGGCCCTGGTAAAAAGTATCATCAAGCGCCGCACGATCACGGTTCCGGTTGACTACAGTGTTCTGCTGTCAGACAATGTCTGGCGGGTTTATGATGTCAATATCGAAGGCGTCAGCCTGATCAAAAATTACCGGACCCAGTTTGACGAAATCCTGGTCAAGGAAACACCGGAACAGTTAATCGAACGGTTGCGGAAAAAAACCGAAATAACCGGAATAAATTAACAAAGGATATTCCATGCATCGAATCTGTTTTCAAATTCTAATGATGGGTTTTTGCCTGGTTATTTGCAGCCCGGCATTTTCTGAGCCATCGAATGAACGCGTTGATAATTCAAATCGGTTGCTGGCAGCATCGCAGATTGATCCATTTCAGGATGAAAATCTGGATTTTCTGGACGAGGAAGAAGAAGCTGATACAGCAACTCCCCGGGTTGCCGATCCCCTGGAAAACTGGAACCGTGCCATGTTTGAATTCAATGATCGGTTTTATTTCTGGGTACTCGAGCCGGTCTCACAGGGTTATCGGAATGTCGTGCCCGAGATGGCCCGAATTGGCATAAAAAATTTCTTTCACAATCTGGGCGGCCCCATCCGGATCGTCAACTGTTTTTTGCAGGGCGAAATGGAATCCACTGCCAATGAAATGGCCCGGTTTGTTTATAATACCACGTTTGGGGTGCTGGGTTTTGGGGATCCGGCCAAAAACAACCCGGATCTCAATCCGCCCCAGGAGGATATGGGACAGACCCTGGCTGTTTACGGCATCGGCGATGGCTTCTTTGTTATATGGCCATTCCTGGGGCCATCCACGCTGCGGGATACTGCAGGCATGTTTGCCGACGGATTTATGGATCCCCTGTACCATCTGGATGACACCGCAGCCAGTGTTGGCGTAAAAACTGTCGATATCGTCAATTCGACGTCATTTCGGATTGGCGATTATGAATCGCTCAAATCGTCTGCCATCGAACCGTATCAGGCCTTCAAAAACGTGTATATTCAATACCGGACAAAGCGCATCAATGAACAGCACTGATTGATCTGCGCCAATTCCTGCCACTGCATTTTTGATATGAACTTTCAGAAAATTGGTTTCACAAGGCAGCAGGGGACCGGCCACTTTTGGTCATCCCGAACGATATCGCAGTGAAATTATTTATCTGGAAAGCGATATGGTGTTTGAACGAAAATTCCTATGATCACAAAATTCAGTTGGATCGTTGCCTGCAAACGGTTTGTAGGTCAAGGCATGCTATACTTGCTCATTGTTTTGCAAGCTCAGTCTCCTGACACTTGGGTTAGCTATTTGGATGGTACATAGCGTAACTTACTGGAATTAATATGATAATTGATAATCTAATCGATTCAACCATGTCTTGCCATTCCCCAGTAAGTCCCTTTTTTGGTGATAAAGTATTGCATAAATTGCCCCAAAATTCGGTTGGATGCAATACTTTATCAAGCTGCTCCTATGCGCTCCAGCGCGAAGCCTGGACAAAGCTTTTCCACGCCTTTCGCCCAATGAGTCGCTCAGGATGACCCTCAGCTCCTGCAAAACCCAACTGAGTTTTGCGACCATAGGAAAATTCCTGTTCAGACAAAATTCGAATATCGAAATNNAAACAAATTCAAAATTCAAATGTCTGAATGACTAAAACGATCTGTCAGACAATGCACCGTTTTGAACATTTGGGTTTGTTATTTGGCGTATTGTTTCGGATTTCGTGCTTCGAATTTTATAATACATAAAAAGAGGGCTGCTGTGATCGAATCAAACCGTTCCAGACTTCCGGATACCGGCGTCACCATTTTTTCCCGAATGACCGCTTTGGCCAATCAGCATCGCGCTATCAATCTCAGCCAGGGATTTCCGGATTTTTCGGTGGATTCCTGGCTGATTGACCGGGTAAACCACCACATGAAAGCCGGTCAAAATCAGTATGCCCCCATGCAGGGTGTTATGACACTGCGGGAGCGGATTGCGCAAAAAATCCGATCGCTGTATCACGCGGAATATGATCCGGCCTCTGAAATTACCGTTACTTCCGGTGCTACCGAAGCTGTTTTCTGTGCCATCACCGCATCCCTCCAGCCTGGCGATGAGGCCATTGTGATTGAGCCGGCTTATGACGCCTATGTTCCGGCCATTCGACTGAGCCATGCCACGGCCCGCTTTTGCGCCATGCGCTTTCCGGATTACCGGATAAACTGGAATCAGGTTCGGGATATGATAACGGACCGGACCCGGCTGATCATTCTCAATTCTCCCCACAATCCGACCGGCGCCATTCTGAATGCGGATGATATCGAATCTCTCAGACAGATTGTTCGTGACACCCCCATTCTGATCGTGAGTGATGAGGTATATGAGCACATCATCTTTGATGGGCAGCATCATCTCAGCCTGTCTTGCTATCCGGATCTGGCCGAGCGCAGCTTTGTCATCAGCTCGTTTGGCAAAACCTATCACGCCACCGGATGGAAGATCGGATATTGTCTGGCGCCAGCCCAATTATCCCGGGAATTTCAGAAAATTCATCAGTTTGTGACATTTGCCTCCAATACGCCGGTCCAATATGCACTGGCCGACATGCTGGATCGTCCGGAAACCTATCTGGGGGTATCCGCATTTTATCAGAGCAAGCGGGACATGTTTCATCAATTGATCCGGAACAGCCGCTTCAAAATTCTGCCCTGCTGCGGAACCTATTTTCAGATGCTCGACTACAGTGCCATTACCGATGAACCGGATGAACGCTTTGCCCAAAAAATGACCGTCGAACATGGCGTTGCCGCCATTCCCCCGTCTGCATTCTATTCCGGTCTGGATGATCATCATGTGTTGCGATTCTGCTTTGCCAAAAATGACAACACCCTGACCGAGGCAGCCGGGCGATTATGCGCGATCTAACCATTTCCCTGATTCAGACCGATCTGAAATGGGAAGACAATGACGCCAATCTGGCGATCATGAATGACCGGATTTCCCGGATTGAAGAAAAACCGGATTTGATCATTCTGCCGGAAATGTTCAACACCGGATTTACCATGAATGCCGTGAATCTGGCCCAGTCCATGAGCGGATCTGCCGTGGTGTGGCTGAAGCAGACGGCCTGCCGGCTGGGGTGTCATGTCATTGGAAGTGTCATCGTCGTGGACCAGGGCCAGTTTTATAACCGCCTGATCTGGGCCGAACCTGACGGCAATGCCATGACCTATGACAAGCGGCATCTGTTTCGCATGATGAGCGAAGACCGGATTTATACAGCCGGCAATTCCCGATTGACGGGCGACATCCACGGATGGCGCATACGCCCCTTTATCTGCTATGATCTCCGGTTTCCCATCTGGACCCGGAACCTGGACAATGCCTATGATGTGGCAATTTTTATCGCCAACTGGCCCAAAAAGCGGGCCCATCACTGGAAAACGCTGTTGATGGCCCGGGCCATAGAAAATCAATCCTGGGTGATCGGGGTCAACCGGGTGGGCATGGATGGCAACGGACTTGAATTCTCCGGCGATTCATCCGTTATTGACCCGACAGGAAACTGTCTCTTTCACCAGGCCGATGTGCCGTGTATCCACACATTTTCATTGAATTATGAAATTCTTCAGGCATATCGGCAAGATTTCCCGGCATGGAAAGATGCGGATTCAATTCCGAATCCATCGTCGTAAAAAATCCATTTTTACGGTAAACCCTCATGATCAAGGGCTTGCTCACCCCCATGAATGAAAATGACGGAACGATTGTAGAGACAAGGCATGCCTTGTCTCTACAGGCAGATGGGCGTAACGGTGATCATGGCCCATTTTCACGGTAAACAATCATGAATTTTTCCGGATGGATTCACCCCCATCAATAAAAATGACATATACCTTTTTATTCTGACTTCTGGTTTCTGACTTCTGACTTCTGTTTTTCAATTTTCACGCTCAAGGAGAAACATTTTCCGTGCAAATCAAATCCAAAGCGCTTGAGGTGAATATCGCCAGCTATGCCGTGGATGTCACCATCAATTCACGGTATCAGCCGCTTCAGGAGATCATGTCCCGGTATTATGGACTGCTGGATGGCCTCAACACGTTTCTGAAAGAAGTCTCCCACCCCTATCGAAACTGGCAGTTCATTGTTCAGGAAGCCCGGAGCTATTCCCTGGACTATTTTTATCTGCTTCAAAAACATGAGCTCGGCCCCAAAGGCACCGGGCTCTTCATAGACATTTTTCTGGAGGCGATCGATTCCGGGGCGCCGGATGACGTCTGTTCGGATGCCGTTGATAATCTCATGCTGTTTCTGCAAAAGATTATCCGGGATTCCAAATCCGACATATCCCGCT
The DNA here is from genome assembly GCA_002382065.1 of Desulfobacteraceae bacterium UBA4064. Taxonomy (GTDB): domain Bacteria; phylum Desulfobacterota; class Desulfobacteria; order Desulfobacterales; family Desulfatirhabdiaceae; genus UBA4064. The sequence continues at coordinate 6,204 of DFZE01000252.1, read as the reverse complement.
TTATTCCGATCCTGAATGATGCTTTCACCGCCATCACCCATCAACCGGATGACCGGTTTTTCCGGTTTGTAAAAAGTTATTTTCAGATCAAACGTCTGGCTGAGACGTATCTGCGTGCGGTTCCGGAAGAGAATGCGTCCTATTCCGGTATAAATGCCCTGCTGATCCGGTGTTGCCAGACCACATTTGCCTACTGGTTGAGCCTGGATGATCCGAAAACCTGGTTTGAGCAGGAGGTTGAAGCCGCAAAGCCCGTATTTGATACCATTTTTGCAGACATCTCCCACCAGCGCATGACCGAATGGGACCATCAGTTGGCGGATATGATATCCAGCCTGCCTTCCGATTCAAAGGCATTGCTGCTCCGGCTTCTGGAACTGCCCGCATTCAGCCACATGGTCGATGTTTACAAACAAATTCCCATGTCCCTCTGGAAATCCGGAGAAAACATCACCCAGGCCAATCAGTGGAAAGTGATTTTTCTCTTTCATATCATGAACATAACGGCTCTGTCCCTGGTTCATGAAGACACGCTTCGCGAGATCAATCGCACCCTGACCTGGCTGATCAGCAATGAAAGCCACCGCAACATCAGCCGGCTGATCCAGAAAACCTTTTCCATTCTCAAAACCCGGACCGTTCTCTATCCGCAGACGGCGCTCAACTGTGTCCTCACCATGGGAAAAGGGGTTTATAAAACCGACGAAAGCGATCTGGTCAATTTTTTTATCGAATCCGTCATTTCTCTCAACTTTCAATTTCCTCAGATCGGCGGCGTGGGAAATGACTGGCAGATTCAGGCCAACAGCGCGCATATTCAAAATATCCGGGCCTGGCTGGAACTGATCGAACTGAATCCCAAATGGTCCACCCGGCTGCTGTCATGCCTGATCATCTATCTGGCGCTTGGCGGCGTGTTTATCAAGGACACGGATCTCTTTCCCCGGGATATCACCCGTTTTTTGAACAGCGACATCGAACCGGTCTATAACCTGGCCAAGCAGTTGATGCGCATGTTCCCCTCATTTTTCAATGACATCGGCGCAGAGGGCGAATTGCGGGATATTTCCACGCAACTGGATGAAATGACCCGGAGAAAAGACTCCCTGATCCATTTTCTGCGGAAACAGAGCCATGTGGAAAGCAGCAACCAGATTGTCGGCTTTATCGAGGCGGTCATTTCATTCTGGATAACCCGTGACAAATCCATTCTGAAATCCTATCTCCCCCCTTCCATCGATGATCAGATTCAGACGGCAGGTCCCCATATCGATGGTGTCAATGAGGTGATGGGCTGGCTTTATGCCCGGGGAATGACTCGCCCGGAAGATTATCTGAAAGTCGGCGGGGAAGACATTTTACGCCTGTGTCAGGAGATTCTGGAGTCCAATGGAATCGATATTGAACGGGTCCGTCTGTTGGCAAAATTCTATCAACTGCTGCATAACAAATACAACCCGGACATCACGGAAATTCATCATTATATCGATCAATTGAAAGTCAATGCGTTTCCAGAACTCGATCAACTGAAGGATGCGCTGGCCGAACCCCATATCCGAAAAAAAACCGGACGGCTTCTTGATTTTCTGGAAACACTGAAAAATCTCATTCTTTCCAGAAACACGTTTGAAGTTCGGGAAGACATCTATAAAAAACGGCATTTCACCGTCGATATTCCCTCGATGTATGGCAGCTATCACGAACTCAAATTTGATGCACTGGGCCTGGCCTTTCGTGTGGAAGCCATCGTCAACATCCTGTTTGAGGATCTGATCGGTCAGATTGACCTGTCCCTGATCACCAAGTCCACCATTCACCAACTCCATGATCTGATCAAACTTTTTGAACAGGCATTGAAACTGGACGGGATTCAATCCGTGGAACTGGAGCGACAACTGGATTTTCTGGATCAGTCCCTGGAAGTCCGGGGTTTCACCTTTACCCAGTATCTGGATATATTCAAAGGGTTTGCCCAGGCAGTCAAAAACATTGTCAATGATTATTTCAACAATGTCCATGAGGAAAACCTGTCCCAGATACTGAAGGACATATCGCCATCCTGTATTCAGAAACGCTTTCTGTCACCCGAGGAATCCGAAGACCGTGAAAAACGCATGCATCGCATTTCGGAAATTTTCTTTCGGGACAGAATTGTCTTTTCACCGGGCCTTCAGCAACTGGACCGGTTTTTGACCCAGATATTGAATGTGTTGTATCATCAGTCGGAAAAGCTGCACTGCGACCAGTTGCGGCAGTTGCTGCTGTATGACCCATACCGGGCCATCGCCACGCTGGATGGTGACATTTCCCGAACGCCCGGTATCATTCATATCGGGAACAAGGGGATCAACATGGTCAAACTGAAACAGTATGGCCTTCCGGTTCCGCCCGGTTTCATCATTACGACAGAAGTGTTCCGATGCCAGGAAATTATCGACAATTATGCGCCTGCCCGAAAGAATTTTCAGGAACAGGTCTGCCGTCATATCCGGAAGATGGAAAAAAAGACCGGAAAAATATTTGGTCACCCGGGAAATCCCCTGCTGTTTTCGGTCCGCAGCGGGGCGTCCATATCCCAGCCCGGCATGATGGATACCCTCCTCAATGTGGGCATGAACGAAACCATTGCCGAAGGCCTTGCCTTCATTACAAAAAACCCCTGGTTTGCATGGGACAACTATCGCCGGTTTCTCCAGTGCTATGGCATGGCCATCGGGTTTGCACGGGATCATTTCGATGCCATCATCGGCGATGTCAAGAAGGTGCTGGGGGTTCCCCTGAAGCGATTTTTCAGCGGTGACCAAATGCGGCGGGTGGCCATGGCATACCGGCAAAGCATTCTGGATTCCGGCCAACCGGTTATCGATGACCCCGTGGAGCAGCTTCACATGACCATTCGAAGCGTATTTCAGTCCTGGGAGTCGCCCAAGGCCAGAACCTATCGTCAGATCATGGGCATATCGGATGATTGGGGCACCGCGGTGACGATTCAATCCATGGTTTTTGGAAACCTGAACCGCCAGTCCGGAACCGGCGTCATTTTCACCCACAATCCCAGATGGTCCGGAGACCGCATTCGACTGTGGGGTGATTTTACCATTGGAAATCAGGGAGAAGATGTGGTATCGGGTCTGGTGACAACCTTGCCCATATCCATTTTTCAGCAGGAAATTGAAACACGGGACACGGATATTACCCTGGAAACCCATTTTCCGGAAATTTTTATGGCCCTGGAAGATATGGCCTGCATGTTGATCGAAAAAAAAGGCTGGACCCCCCAGGAAATGGAGTTTACGTTTGAAAGTCCGTCCGTCCGGGATCTGTATGTGCTTCAGACCCGTGATATGGCCATGCGGGAAAGAAAGCGGGCCTACACCTTTGACCTCGATGATCTGAATGCGTCACCGTTTCTGGGTCATGGCATTGGTGTCAGTGGCGGCGCGATGAGTGGCCGGATTGTCTTTTCCCTTGAGGATGTCGAACAGTTTCGGGGCCAGTATCCGGCTGACAGCCTGATTCTGGTCAGAGGCGATACGGTTCCAGATGATATCCGGGAAATTTTTGCAGCCGATGGCCTGCTGACCGCACGGGGCGGTCTGACATCCCATGCTGCGGTTGTCGCACACCGCCTGGGAAAAACCTGCGTGGTGGGCTGTTCCAATCTGGTTTGCAGTGAAAAGGATAAACGCTGTTATTTTCAGGATCTCACCCTGTCTTCTGGTGATTTTATCAGTATCGATGGTCAGGAAGGATCGGTATATCAGGGAAAAATCGCCATACAGGTCCCATAGAAAAGGAGGATATCGCATGCAAAAAGACACCCCTGCGCAAAGCAGCCTGAAACTGGGCATCAATGGATTTGGGCGTATCGGAAAACTGACGGTCTGGCATCACGTTGCCAGACGGTATTTTTCTGAAATTGTTGTCAACATTGGCAGATCGGCCGGAACATCCGTTGGGGATATCGCCCATTATCTGGAACGGGATTCCACCTATGGCTGGCTTCACGGCTATCTGAATGGCTGCCACGGCGCACCGGTTATCGACCGTATCGATGAGACAGAAGGAACCATGACCGTAAACGGCATCCGGGTCCGGTTTCTGCGTTCCGCCCGAAACCCCAAGGATATCCGCTGGAAAGATCATGGCGTCCGGATTGTGGTCGATACCACCGGCCAGTTCCTGGACCCCACGCTGGGACACGAGCACTCCGGCGGGGCCCTGCGGGGGCATATCGAAAGTGGTGCGGAAAAGGTCATTGCCTCGGCGCCCTTCAAGATCAAGGACAAGGGCAAGCCCATGCCCGAGGATGCCGTGACCACGGTCATGGGAATCAATGACAACATCTACAATCCCAGACGGCACCATGTCATCTCCAATGCGTCCTGCACCACCACCTGTCTGGCCCACATGATGAAACCCCTGATCAATGTATTCGGTCCCAAAAAAATTCTGTCCGCCTCCATGTCCACCATCCATGCCGCGACCGGGTCACAGGCCGTTCTGGACCGTCTGCCCAAAGCCAGGGCCACGGATCTGAGAAAAACCCGAAGCATCATGAACAACATCATTCTGACCACAACCGGTGCGGCAAAGGCCCTGAGCCTGGTGATTCCGGAAATGGAGCAGATCGGATTCATCGCGGAATCGGTCCGCATTCCGACATCGACCGGATCACTGATCATCCTGGTGGTCAACTTTCAGGACGATATTTCCGGAGAGTCCATCCGGCGGGAAATGATCAACCAGATTTATATCCAGGCCGCAGAACAAGATCCCCGGGGATATCTTCATTTTTCTGACAAGCAGAATGTATCCGGGGATGTGGTCGGGCTCCCGCGGGCCGCCGCCATCATCGAAGGCCACGAGACCCATACCCGCACCGCCGAGGTGACCATCGACCTGACAAAAGTACCGGGAGTTGAAAAATGCGCCCCGGCCGCCAAGGATGCGATCATCCGCGTGCCCATTACCCAGGCTGTCATCTACGGCTGGTATGACAATGAAATGGGAAGTTATGTCAACATGCTGGGTGACCGGACCGTAACCATCGCGGAACAGTTTGGTTGAAACCTGTCTGTTTCAGAGCCTGTTTGAAGATTCTGGATCAGTCCCGATAACCAGGCGGAACGTGCATCATAAGCGGGGCATACACGGCGTATGTTGTGGGGGACGTNNCGCACCGTGCACAGGATGAATTGCTCATACCCACGATAATTTTGGGATTCCTCTCTACGGAGAATTAATTTTCATTCCGCCCTTTTTGTGATAAATGGTTGACAGTGATGTTTTCATCCGAAAGGCTTTTTCAGATTGGTGCGAACCCTTTGATTTGACTGGCTGTATTCGCCGATGAAGTTTTGAAATTCAACCTTCAAACTGAAAGCTGACATCATGCCCAGATCGGCAAGATTGGATGCTCCCGGCGTGCTGCATCATGTCATGGGAAGGGGCATTGAAAGAAAAAATATTTTTTGGAACAATGCTGACCGGAATGATTTCCTGGAGCGGTTGGCGGCGTTGGCCACAGACGGCGCCATGGATATTTATGCCTGGGTTTTGATGCCCAACCACTTCCATATCCTGTGCAAGACGAAAAACCTGCCTTTGTCGGCAAGCATGCGCAAAATACTGACNNAAAGAGTTGGTCCGCTATATCCATCTGAATTTGTTACGAGGGGGATTGGTCAAGGATCTCGATCGACTGAATGGAAACCCGTGGTCCGGACATTCGGCCCTTGTCGGCAAGGTTGACAGGCCATGGCAGGATACCCGATATGTTTTGTCTTTTTTCGGTGTCCCTGAAAATTCAAGAAAAAATTATCTGGCATACATTGAAAAAGGACTCGCTCAAGGACATCGACCGGAATTGGTGGGGGGTGGATTGATCAGAAGCCTTGGCGGATGGTCCGAGGTACTGGCCAGTCGAAGACGAGACGAAAAACAGTCCTTCGATCAACGGATTTTGGGAGACGGCGATTTTGTCAATCAGATTGTTTCGGGTCTGGATAATTTCGTCAACAAGAATTTGCGATTGTCCGGGCAACGAATGGATATGGAGGCGGTTGCCGAAAAGGTGGCCGGAAAATACGATATTTCCATCGAAGAACTTGCCTCCGGCAGTCGACGAAAGCAAGTGGCCGAGGCCAGACGTGCACTGTCAAGGATTTGCGTTCAGGAACTGGGCTATTCCGGCGCCGATGT
>DFZE01000098.1 GCA_002382065.1 Desulfobacteraceae bacterium UBA4064 | reverse complement strand
TAACTGCATCAATTTCTACAAACAGATCGCCCCTACGGGGCTAATCAATCGAAATTACGACGGTTATCCATGCACCCCCCCAAAGCCGTCATAATCCGGATATTTTTCCTTTCACGCATCCAGCACGCTCCGGACCATTGCCGCCAGGGACTGAACAGAAAACGGTTTTTGGAGAAAATGAATTCCCTTGTCGATGACCCCGTGATGGGCAATGACATTGGCGGTATATCCGGACATGAAAATGGACCGCAACCCGGGTAAATGGTCATGAAGCCTGTTGCAGAGTTCTCTCCCGTTCATTCCGCGCATGACAACGTCTGTGATCAGCAGATGAATCGGGCCGTCATGCTTCATGGCGATATCGATGGCTTCCCCGGGGTTTTTGGCCGGAAGAACCCGATATCCGTAACGCTCCAGAATTTTGTATCCAAATGTCAGAATCGTTTCGTCGTCTTCCACCAGCAGAATGGTTTCCTCACCTCTGGCCGGCGGCTGATGTGTTATAGCGGATTCTGTTTCCGGCTCATCGGCTGATGTTTGTGGAAAATAGAGTTTGAATGTCGTGCCCTGGCCCGGCTCGCTGTAAACCTGAATAAATCCATTGTTCTGTCTGACAATGCCATATATCGTGGCCAGTCCCAGGCCGGCGCCTTTTCCCAGTTCCTTGGTGGTAAAAAACGGTTCGAACAGGTTGTCCTGAATGGCTTTTGTCATGCCGGCGCCCGTGTCGCTGACCGCAAGCACAACATATTTTCCGGGAACAATTTCTGCGTGCCCGGCGCAGCGGGTTTCATCCATGATCCGGTTTTCTGTTTCGATGGTGACATTCCCCACACCGGAGATGGCATCGCGTGCATTGAGGGTCAGATTGACCAGAATCTGATCGATCTGAACCGGGTCCATCCGGATCGGCCGGATATCCGCCCCGGGTTTCCAGACCAGATCGATATTTTCGCCAATCAGCCGACGAAGCATTTTCAGCAAACCCGTAATGGTGTCATTGATATCCAGGGCTCTGGGGCAGATCGTCTGCTTTCTGGCAAACGCCAGAAGTTGTCGGGTCAACCCGGCAGAACCCTCTGCGGCGGCCTGAATTTCCAGCAGATTGGCCCGAAGCGCACTGTCCGGGTCGGTATCATCGATGGCCATCTCCGTATAACCCAGTATCGTCTGAAGCTTGTTGTTGAAATCATGGGCCACACCGCCGGCAAACCGCCCCACAGACTTCATCTTCTGGGCCTGAAGCAACTGGTTCTGGAGTTTTTCCCGTTCCTGCCTGGCCCGCTTCTGCTCCGTGATATCCGTAAATATGGTTGCAAACCGGTTTTTTGACGGGGAAAAAACCGAAATGGAAAAACTCTTTTGCATCGGTTCAAAGTTGGCATTTTCAGGAGAGACTGCAATCCAGATATCCATATCGCCCGTTGCTCTCGGATACCCGTGATAGCCCACAGCAAAGCCCCCAATCAACAGGTATTCAACATTATGGGAGTTCAGCAATCTCAAAAAATCTCTGAAGTCTTGTGGTAAGCGGATTGTATCCATAAAAAATTTGTCTCATGATTTCAACGCTGTGTATGCGTTCTACAGGTGTTCTTGACAGCCAGTACAGTTTTTCATCAGATTCATTATCCAAAGAATCTGTTGAAAAAGCGCTTTTATCCATTCTAATGTGATCCAATGCATTAATTTCCTGCATAACCCATCACCTTCATTATGTAAATGTTCATGAACCATATTTCAAAAAACGATTTGACAATTCATACTGCTGTTCTTCCAGAATAGCGCTGAATTCAATTCCAATACCTGAAATCCGCATGGATTCACCCCAGTGGATTACATGCCGGATCTGACAGCGAATCAGGTTTCTGTCACTCAGCTCGTGAATGGATATCCAGACATCCTCTTCCATTTTCCATTCCCGGCTGGAAAATAAAAAACACCCGCCCCGGCTCAGATCGATCGTCACGGTCCGTTCCGGATCAGCATCATCCGGAGTTGCATACAACAATACATTCAAATGAATGTCCTTTCGGGCATCCGACCGGATCATTCTGGGAACAAAGTTTTTGCATTCCGTAAAAATGAAGTCATCCAGGGTCCATCCGGATTGAACTCTGGAATGAAACAGGATCGGGCTTCCCGTCTGCTCATTCAGTTTCAATTGAACAACCGGAAATTTTTCGACCAGGCCATACACATAATTCCGGTTTTCTTTCAATGCCTTCATCTTGGTGGGCAGGTCGATAAAAATACCATGATAGGTGTGACGGCAGATATCGTCACTCAGATTTTGAAAAGAGGGGGATACAAATACCTGAATGCCATATTTCTGAAGCAGATCGAGATAAATCTGTTTGGCCCGATCATCCTGAACGATCAGCAATACGCGAATGTCCATCATACTTATGTTTGAACCTTTTTGAAATCGGTATTCATTTTTTGTTTTACCGTGAAAATGCAGTTAAAAATAAACATATACCATCNNGCGACCTGTGTATTCCGGTTACAGGCCGCTCCAATGGAGCTTGATGGGAATAACTGTATCAATTTCTACAAACAGGTCGCCCCTACGGGGCTTTTTATGATTCGGGAGCATTTACGTATTTAAGTCTGTAGGATATATATCTATTTTAAAATGAAAATCGGATATCCCGGAATACCGGATATCCGTAATTCCGGTCCAAAACAGTTTCCCATGTTCCGCAGAACCAGATCAGGGTTTCGGTCCGTGCGTTTCGGATTCGGCCATGCCACCACAATGAACAGCGGAGATACGTGTCAATCGTATAACACCTGAATTGGGTATGAATCAACCGGACATTCAGAAATAGACATTCAGAAAAATAATTTCGCTGCCTTATCGGTTGGGGATGGCCTAACAGGCCTATCCCCGCCCTGCAGCCTTGCGAAATGAATTTTCTGAAAGTCTATATCAAACCCAAAAGATGGGGGAAGAATGCGCCTGTCCGGGGCCAGGCGTTTATGGGATGGCGTGCTCGGCGGCGCGGGAATATTTTTTGTGCCTGTTGCGTGTTTCGGGGTTCAATTTAAGGCAGCAATCTCCGGTTTGTCAATCACCTGCCGAATCAGAATGGCAATATCTTTTACCGAAACCGGTTTCAGGGCAAATCCCCGGATTCCCAATGTTTTGGCGGTTTCATCATCAATGGTTTCACTGAAGCCGGTACACAGGATGATGGGTATATCGCGCCGGATTTCCAATATCTTTCTGGACAGCATCGCGCCGGTCAGATTGGGCATGGCCATATCCGTAATGACCAGATCATACTGATCCGGATTGGCCTCAAAATCGGCCAGGGCTTTCCGGCTGTCCGTTATGCCGGTGATGTGGTATCCCAGCCGTTGCAGCAGATTTTTTTCCATTTCCACAATCGCTTCTTCATCATCGACCAGAAGAATCCGCTCTGCGCCGGTCGGGGTTGGATCAGGTTCCTGTTTATTCTCAATTGTCTGCTCTTTTTCAACCAGCGGCAGATAGACATAAAATGTCGTACCATGCCCCAGCCAACTGTCCACCCGGATATCACCGCCGGATTCTTTGACAATCCCATGAACCACGGCCAGGCCCAGGCCTGTTCCCTTGCCCTGGGGCTTGGTCGTAAAATAGGGATCAAAAATCTTGTTCATGATGACCGGATCAATTCCCGACCCGGTGTCGGAGATACGAATCAGGACATATTTTCCACGGGGCAGGGTCGGCCCGCCAATGGGATGATTTTTTTCCAGCCGGGCCTCCAACAGTTCGATATGAATGCTTCCCCCGCTTCTTTCCACGGCGTGATACGCATTGGTAATCAGGTTCATGGCGATTTGATGAAGCTGGGTGGGATCGGCCATGACTTTGCCGCAGTCAGCCTGGATATGCGTTTTGATATCGATATTGGATGGAATGGTGGATCGGGCCAGCTTGACGACCTCTTTTAACACAGACTGTACCCTGACCGGCAATTTTTGCAGTTCGGACCGCCGGCTGAACGTCAGTATCTGTTTGACCAGATCGCCGGCGCGGGTTGCGGCCTGAAATATTTTCATCAGCCGGTCATGGATCGGGCTGTCCGATGGGGTATCCCAGAGCAGCATCTGGGTCAACCCGGTAATGGAAAAGAGAATATTGTTGAAATCATGGGCAATGCCGCCGGCCAGTGCCCCAATGGCCTCCATTTTTTGTGCCTGCAGAATCTGCTTTTCCATCTGTTTGTTTTTGGTGATATCGGTCAGATTCACCACCAGCCCGGCAGTCATGGATGCCGAATCCAGAATGATCGCGGCGCTGATCAGAATATCCAGCATTCTCCCATCCCGGGTCAGGCGTTTGGTTTCCAGCCGTACAGAAGACTTGGACTGGAACAGTTCCTGAATTTTTGCAACGGTGATTGCGTTTTGATCCTCGGGTACAAACGGAATCTGTTTTCCCGCTATCTCTGACATGCTCCAGCCAAAAACCGACGTAAAGGCCGGATTGATAAATATGGGATGGCCCTCGGTATCATACACCACAATCGGGTCGGCAACCGCCTCCAGAATCGCCCGAAGCCGCTCCTCACTGACCCGCAGACGCTCTTCGGTCCGATTGCGATGGGTGATGTCTTCAAAAATGACACAGAACTGGGACTCATCGGGATTCGGCCGGAACACATGACAATAATAGCGTTTTTCGGTTGGGGCGTGAACCATTTCAAAACTTTTTGGGATGCCGGTCAGGGCCACTTCTCCATAGGCCTCAACCCAGGATTGTTCGGTTTCCGGCCAGACCTCATGAACGGTTTTGCCCACCACATCCGGTTGCCGAACCCCGGTAATCCGCTCATAGGCATCATTGATATAGACAAACCGATAACTGACAAACCGGCCGTCATCATCAAACACCGATTCGAAGCGTGCAAAGGCATTGATCATGCTTTTCAGAATCAGTTTCAATCGTTTTTCACTGTCGCGCAGGGCGTTTTGGGATGCACGTTCAACAGTCTGGTCCCGGAAAACCAGAACCACACCGGTCAACTTCCCGTCTGCATTCCGAATGGGGGCCCCACTGTCGGCAATGGGATGTTCTGCTCCATCCCGGGAAACAAGAAGGGTGTGATTGGACAGCCCGACAACAACGCCTTTCTGCAGGACGGTTGAAACCGGACTGTCCACCCGTCTTCGGGTTGTCTCATTGATAATGGAGAAAACATCATCCAGGCGCCTGCCCAATGCTTCGGATTCCTGCCATCCGGTCAACTGTTCCGCCACCGGATTCATCCGGACAATACGGCCCGATGTATCGATTGAAATGACCCCATCGCCGATGCCATACAGTGTGGCGCGGATTTCGTCATTGGCGTCCCGTTTGGCGCGCTCTTCCCGAAACAGGTATTCGATATGCCGCTTTTCAAACCGGTAGGTAATCAGTCCTGAACCAACACCTATCAGCAGAATGGCGGCCAGGGTCAAAACGCCGATGGCTCCCCCGCTGGTTTGGGAGCCGGTCAGAATTTCATCCGTGTCCATTTTGGTGACCAGAATCCATGCGGAATCCGGCACAGAACGGATATCGGCAGTCACTGACACGCCGCGATAATCCAGACCTTCAAAAAGACCGTCTTTCCCGGCCTTCACATACTGTTTGATCACATCGAACCGATCCATCGGCCTGGCGAACAGGGGCGGATCAGAACTGTGGCGCAGACGGCTCAACACCACCACATGGCCCGGTTCCATCCGGACCAGAAGGGTTTCGCCTGTAAGGCTGGAAGTCGGCCAGACTTCCAGAATCGGAAACAAAACATCATCCGGGTTTGACCGAAGCATCAGGGCCGCAATCGGTTTCTGCATATCATCCAGAATTGGCGCGGCCACATCCAGATAAAGGCCGCCGGTATCCGGACAATGGTGGATATCACCCCAAATTGCCTGTTTTGAAGACAGGGCATGCGCCACCAGATTTCTGGCGTTATCTGACAGCGCCGTGACAAGGGGATTCAAGGAAATATGAAGCCGCCCCCTTTCATCGGTCAGCATCATGTTCTGAAGCTTCTCATGCTCCTGAAAAAACCGCATGCGCGTCAGAATCATTTCTTTCCGATTTCCGTCAATCCCGCCGGCCGCTGCCTGTTCATGGACCAACAGGCGCAGCATCCCGGATGAATTCATTTTTGCATCCGCGATGCGTTCATCCCGCCATGAGAGAATCTGATGCATTTTCAAATCGGCAATGGATTTGAGATTCTCCACGCGGTGAAACCGGGCCGTTCGCAATTCGTCCTGATAAAATCCATACCCAGTCATGGCAATGATCATGGCGACGATCGAAAAGAACAATAAAACCGTTTTTCGCGATAGCGGATTCTGGATGCCTATGGGTTTCATCATATATCCTCGGGATAAATCCGGATCACCATCCCCCTTTTTTCAAAGGGGGATGGTAATATGCTTCAACACCTAAAACTTGCTCAGTTCATCGTCATCCAGCGGAATCAACTCTTCCGGGCTGATCTCGCCCTTTGATGAACGGGCGGAAATAGCCGGACGCATGGTCTTTTTCTTGGCCGGCAGCATGGCCTTGACGCCAGCGGTTTTTGGCCGGATGGTTTTTTGCGGCCGACGACTGGCGCCGCCGCTTCCTTTTGCCCCGCCCACCATGGCCACCAGTTCATCCACCATGCTTTTCATCTGTTCGGCCTGGGCATTCAGCTCCTCACTGGCAGATGCCGATTCTTCGGCATTGGCCGCGTTCTGCTGGGTCACCTTGTCCATTTCGGTCACGGCCATATTTACCTGCTCGATACCCTGGGCCTGCTCACCGGAAGCCGCCGCAATTTCGCCTACCAGCTCACCCACCTTGGCCGAACTGCTGACCACCTGCTGAAAGGCTTCGTTGGTGACCTTGACCAGATCAGAGCCGTCCTTCACCTTTTTGACGGTTCCCGCGATCAGGGCCGAGGTGTTTTTGGCCGCATCGGCCGAACGCATAGCCAGATTCCGGACCTCATCCGCCACAACTGCAAAACCGGCGCCGGCTTCTCCGGCACGGGCGGCTTCGACCGCGGCATTCAGCGCCAGCAGATTGGTCTGAAAGGCAATCTCATCGATGGTCTTGATGATTTTGGATGTCTCTTCACTGGCCTTGGAAATGTCTGCCATGGAGGTGGTCAACTGCCCCATGGAGATATTGGCCTTGCCCACCACCTGCCGGGATTCGGTCATCAGGGAGTTGGCCTGATTGGCGTTGTTCGCATTCTGCTTGGTCATGGACGACATTTCTTCCAGGGAGGAAGCGGTTTCCTCGATGCCGGCTGCCTGCTCGGAAGCGCCTTCGGCCAGGGACTGGCTGGCGGATGATACCTGACCCGCAGCAGACGCCACCTGATCCGCGCCGTCGGTCAGGCCATCGATGATTCTGCGGATCGGGATGGTGATGGACCGGGTGATGAACACCGCCAGCAAGATGCCGATAATCAGGGCAACGGTCAGGCCGATCAGCATGATGGTGCTGGC
>DFZE01000040.1 GCA_002382065.1 Desulfobacteraceae bacterium UBA4064 | reverse complement strand
ATATTATTGGCAGTGTTCGACGGTCCGCGAGCCGAGGCCAGATAAGTTGCCTCCTTGGGCCAGTAGACCGGACTTCCGGTGCTGGCGCTTGTCAGATACGTGTGAGGGGTATCGAAATCATAATCAAAGGAAAACCGGGTAAAGTTCAAAACAATCTTTGATACATCCGAAAAATCGAACCCGATTTTGGCGTTTATTTTTTCATCCGACCATGTCATGTCGCCGGCATCCCCGATGAGATACCGGGTCGTACCCTGAGGGTTGGTCGTCTGGGACCAGCCGGTAACCGTACTGGACGGTTTTGAGGAAGAAAAGCTCTCATCCATCGAATATCCGCTGGTTTCCTGATGCCCGTAATTAAACAGCACGCTCAACTTGTTGAATAATTTATCCCCATACGATGCGTAAAACCGCTTTAAATCGTCCAGGGACTCTCCCCTTGTCGAGCTCGATCCATAACCGGTTTTCACCGTAAATTCACGTTTTTCCGGCATTTTTGTGATGATGTTGACCACGCCTCCCATGGCATAGCCCCCATAGAGACTTGAAAACGGCCCCTTGACCACCTCGATTCTTTCAATGTTTTCGGGTTCGATGGACAGCATTCTTTTCTGGCTTCCGGAGTAAGGCTCGTTCATCGTAAACCCATCTTCCATGACCAGTGTTCGGTTGCCGCCTGAAATACCCCTGAGGTTGATGGTCGTCAAAGAACTCAGCATGCCGCCCTGGACGTATCGCTGGCTGTACACCCCCGGAATCGTGTTAAGCGCCTCATCGACGCTCCGGATATCCCGCTTTTCGATATCCGCCTGCGTTACCACGCTCACGGAAGCCGGGGATTCGGAAATATCTTTTTCCGTTCTCGTGGCCGTCACCACGATATCTTCCAGTTTCTCTGTGCGCTGCTTCTCCTCATCGGCATTTGCCGGCCGGAAAGCCGCCAGACTTAAAATCGCAAACCCCACCATCAGCCATCTCCATCTTCTCATTGCGCATCTTCTCCCTTTTTAATTCGAGTCGTTGTCGATAAGACACGGCCGTTTCATCGAAGCGCATGGGTAAGGCGGTGTTTGGAACAAGCAAAATCGTGGGATAATTCAAACGAAACATCCCACGATTTTAAGGAATGGAAATACCATCCGAATGGAGGGAAACATCTTTCGGATATGTAAATAAAGAACTCACGTCAACGGGGAAAAGATGCTGTGGTAGTAACAACTGTGACATTCTTTTTCCTGGAGCACTTCACCTGGAGGGCGACGGGATACCTTGCCCGGTGCACATCGCCCTCCTTCACCATTCTCAAAGACCAACCAAACCTTCTCCTCACACATGCCTGATGATACGGGCGTTGTTTCTCTGATTTCTTCTTTTCCAAACAAAAAAAGCCACAAAGAACCCCTGTTTCAGTTTTTGAAACATGAGCCTTCGTGGCTTGAATTTTGGGGTAATATCCCGTGTTATTTATCGGAATAATACCAGAATCACTATTTAAGAGGAAATGACCATTGCGGCCGCACGGCTACTGCCGTGCTGATTAACTACATTAAATACCTAATAAGGGTGATCGGGTCAAGCTTTATTTCGATGTAATTTTGCTTTGCAACGGAAAGACAAAGTCCCTCCAGAGCTGACACGGCTCGGATGCGCTGCCTTGGCGCCCGTGTCGAGGATATATACGGTTCCTTAATTTCTGCCCCCGGGATAGGCCCATACCCCTTCAAGCCCGATACCCCAAAACTGCTTCAACATCTCTTCATGAACGGATTCGGGGTTCAGATCCGGAAAAAGCCCGGGATGAAACCATGTTGCATAATAGCAGATGCCGACAACCTGCCGCGGACCTGCGCAAAGCTTTGGATCAATGATAAAAACCTTTCCGTTTTTTATCGCCGCAAGGCGTTTTAATTCCTCCCGTTCCATTATTTCATCTCTCGACTTTTTCATGGATTCCCCGGAGTTCATCCCATTGAAGGCTTCTGAAAGCGGCACCTTGATAAAAATATCCGGGCTTTTTTCCACCACCCATTCCGGACTTATTTGAGGAGCCTTAGCAGGATGGTTGCCGACACAATTGATGCCTCCGGCCATCTCCATCTGAACCTGCATGGGATTTTGATACTTGAAGGTTCCCCAGGGAGTTGCCATGGGAAC
Organism: Desulfobacteraceae bacterium UBA4064; assembly: GCA_002382065.1. GTDB lineage: Bacteria > Desulfobacterota > Desulfobacteria > Desulfobacterales > Desulfatirhabdiaceae > UBA4064. Next base: position 2,620 of record DFZE01000040.1, on the reverse strand, counting down.
CATGCCGGCAGGCATTGACTGATAGAGAATCTTTTTAATCTGGAAGCGGTATCCGCTTTTCTGAGCGCTTCCATTTTTTCCGATTGAACCATGAATGCAATTCTCCTTCAAACCCCTTTTCTTTTGCGAATGGTATCCCAAAGACCTTTCTGTAAAATGCATCCGTCCGTTTGTTCAGATCGATGTCCTTGAAATATTCCGGATAGGTTCTGATTGCTGCCCAGAGTGTAATGGGCGCCAGTCTCGGGGACCAGGTGGACCAGTCCGGTGCCTTGTACACCCTGCCTTCCTTGACCGCTTTTATATATCCCCACTGAGAATTTGAAAGAATATCCGCGGATGAATATGAAGTATACCCCCGGATGAATATGACATCGGGGTTCCAGGCCACGATCTGTTCCAGGGATACATCCGAGGGGCCATGTCCCTGGATAATTGACGATGCCGGATTCACTCCGCCGATGAGATGGATGATATCGTTTGTGATGCCGATACCGCCAGCAACCGAAGTGGGCTTTGCCCCGAGCCATAATACTTTCCGCTTCTCATGACTCTGGATTATCGATACTCTATCCTTTATCAGATTGAAAATACTCTCCATGGCTTCTATGGCATCCGCCATCTTTTTTTCTTTTTCAAAAAGGCTGCCATGCATTCCCATGATGTCATAGAATTCGGAGATGCTGTCAGGAAATATCGTGATTACTTTCAATCCCATTCTTTCCATAAACCGGACCGTATCCGGCTTGACTGACCAGGTAATCACCACATCGGGTTTCTGTTTAAGCAGGGCTTCCATATTCACATCACCGCCACTTCCGGCGGAAGGAACGGTCGTTTCAAAATCCGGATTTGTTGCCTTGAACAGGTCGTTATCATAAACTGATTTGCTGATCCCTACGATCTTGTCCCAGATACCCAGGGCAGGTATCAATTCCGGTGTTTGAAAGAGCACGGCCCGACGCACAGGCAAGGAGACCGCAACCACCCTTCCCATCTTATCGGTATACTCTCTGGTCTCCGCATAAAGGAAAGTCGCCGAGAAAAATAACGCCAGCATGCATCCCAAGAGTCTATTCGCCATATTCATCCGGACTCAGTTATCGATTCTCGTTATCTTTGTGTAAGGTATTCCATAAGTTTTCATAAAAAAACCATCCGCAACCCGTTCAAAATCCACATCCTTGAATGATTCGGGATATATTTTCATCACCGCCCACAAGGCGATGGGCGCAAGCCTTGGAGACCAGGTGGACCATCTTGCTGGGCCTTTATAGACCTTGCCTTCTTTTACCGCTTTTATAAACCGCCACTGAGGATTGGCGAGGATATCCTGTGCGGTACAGGATGTATACCCGCTGATGAAAATCACATCGGGATTCCAAACCACGATCTGTTCCAGGGACACATCCGCGAATCCGTATCCCTGGATAATGGACGATGCCGGGTTAATGCCACCCACGAGCCTGATGACATCGTTTGTGATACCGATACCGCAGGCAACCGATGTCGGTTTTCCCCCAAGCCATAACACCTTTTTCTTCTCGCGGTCCTGAATCTTCGATACCCTGTCGGTTATCAGATTGAAGATACTCTCCATTGCAGCAATCGAGGCCTCCACCTTTTGTGCCTTTTCGAAAAGCCTGCCATGAAGTCTGATTACATCGTACAGCTCTTTGAGGTTGTATGGAAATACCGCTAACACACTGATCCCATTTGCCTCCATGAATCTAATGGATTCGGTCTTGGATGACGCTATGATAACCAGATCCGGCTTTAGCTTGAGAAGAAATTCCATATTGAGATCACCGCCACTTCCGGCAACAGGCGGAATGATCTTTTCGATATCAGGCATTGTGGCTCTCATAAGGTCATTTTCATAAGCCCATGTGCCGATGCCCACAATCTTATCCCAGATGTCGAGCGCGGGAATAAGCTCGATGGTCTGGTAATCAACCACCCGATTGACAGGAACAGGGATATTCACCGCTCTGCCCGTTTTATCGGTATGGGTGATGGTTTCAGCCCCCAAGGAGCCCGCGACCATCACCCAGAAAACACATGCAAAAGCCAGGCTTCTTTTCAATGCGTTACCTTTTCGCCGCTCCATCCTAAAATTTCAAGGTCAGCTCTGTGAACCATGATGCTCCCGGAGCTTTAAAGTAGCTGTAGTAGTCACTGTTAAAAATATTGTCCACGGAAAAGGAAAGAGAGGCAAATTTTGTCAGTTTGTATGAAACTTTTGCATCGGCGACGAAATAGGGGTCGTAGGAAGTCCAGACATTGTTTTCCTGATCGGTATTGGCATCATTGCTGTACCGCTTGCTCACGTACCTGCCGACCAGTGAAACGGAAAAAGGTCCTTCTTCAAGGTCCGCCCCGGCGCTGAACATGTGCTCCGGAAACCACACCAGTTTTTTCCCCACGATCTCCTGTTTTGCAGCGTTTTCCTTTATCACCGCATCGGTGTGAGTGTAGTTTGCAAAAAGCCTTAACCATTTATCGAATCTCTGCTCCGCTTCAATTTCCACCCCTTTGCTCTCCGCCTTTCCGACATTCTTGCGCTCCCTGAGGGTTGATGAAATCGTCTGGGTATAAATAAGGTCTTTCAGGTAATTCT
>DFZE01000300.1 GCA_002382065.1 Desulfobacteraceae bacterium UBA4064 | reverse complement strand
AAAATCGGACATCACCACGATACCGGCATATTTGGCGGTAAACATGGCTGCGACCATGGTCTCGGCATCCAGGTTGGACGCCATTTCACACGGGAATGCAATGGTCGGAAAGCCAAGGGCGCGGTTTCCGGCCTTGAGAGCGGCCCGTCGGATAATAATCTGATCTTCCAGGGCCTGTTTGACATCGCGGGAACCGGAATCCAGAACCAGGTCTCTCAATCCCATTTCGGTCAATTTTGTGGTCAGCGGAATCAATGCTTCCACAGAATCCGCCTTGACTGCCAGCGGAAGGCCGGTTTCTTTGGCCAAAGCGCCAAACGCATCCACTGTTGCAGCCGTAGCGGCGTATATCAGGGGTTTCTTGAATTGGCTGGCGGCAACGCCGGCCTTCATGACATCCACGTTATCGCTCATCAGAACCAGATTGAATTCGGATGTTTCGGCAATCAGTTTGGCCTTTGCGGCAAAAGCGGCTGCATCACCCGTTACATCTTTCAGAGCAATAAGTTCGGGTCTGAGATTCAGGCCGACACGTTCATACTGAAATGCATTGAACACTTTCAGTTTGGCCTGGAGATCCGCATCGGTGATGTCCGATTTGGTCAACGCGGCATAAACGGTTTTATTGAAAAATGTTTTTTCATGACGATACAGAACCGTTTCACCGCCGGTTATGGTGGCGCGTACACCTTTACCGATTGCGACCGGTCGAATTGGCGGTGCGGACGCCTCTGCCAGTTTCTCCCGGGCGTCATCCGATACATACGGACAACTGTCCAGTTCGGCCTTGCCGGATGCCAGGTTCATGGCAAAGGCCAGACAGGTAGGTACCCCACACTCCTTGCAGTTGGTCTTGGGCAGGAGTTTGAAAATCTGAATACCGGTTAATGCCATTGGTTTCTCCTTATATCTGCGGCAGGAGCACGGCCCGCCGTGCCCCTGCTCGATCTGTTGGATATGTTGATTGTAGGGGCGATTCATGAATCGCCCCTACCCTTCACCCTCGCCGATACAATTTATCCTGCAATAATGGATTCCATTTTCAGTGCGGGATGCCCGACTTTCTGCAGGAAGGGCAGAATTTCTTCTTCTGTCGTTCCAACGGTTTCATCCGCAATCATGTCGATCAGGGTGGGGCAGCCAAACTGCGTGCCGGTCTTGATCAGTCTTTCCCGAATTTCCTCTTTCAGGCTTTTGGGCATCCATACCATACGCAGAAGCCCGCCGTCGCCCTTGAGAAATTTGCCCTGGGTGATGTTGTATTTTGAATGCCCGACAAAACCCGGCGATGATGCGCCACCACCCATGACACCAGCCAGGGTGGTAAACTTCATGCCGCAGGGTGTTTCACCGGCATAGTCCCGGTGAACGGTCATGATGCCGTTACAGGTCGGGAGTGTGGCGGCGATACATTCACAGCAACCGCAGGTCGTCATGGGATCGATCAGCATGGAGTAGAAATTGTAGTGATCGATGGCGCCTCGGGAGGCTTTTCTGACAAACTCGTTGACACCCTTCCACTGACCCAGTTTGGGATCCAGACATTCCCCTTTGAGGATGGGCTGATTGGGCCCGGTCGGGTTGATTTCGAAAGACGCCTTGCAGTCCATCCAGTTATATGCGCCGCACAGGCCGGTTCGCTCCGGGCTGACCGTGCAGACATGGGTGGGGGCAAACGACTGGCACAGGGTGCAGGAATAATAGGTTTCCTGATCCTCGTCCGTCATTTTTTCCACGCGCTCATCCCGCAGTTTGTACTCGGCCCGGGCGCGTGCCGTCAGTTTATCGACATCGTCTTTGTTGGTAAACAGGGTGACCTGAACCTTATCGACAATCTTCTGGAAATCCTGATGAAACTTGGCATGAAGCACCACACCGATATCCTTCAGGGTAAAACCCTTTTCAATTGCGGCCTTGCTGATACGAATCCAGGAAATATCACGCTGACCAATATGCATGATGCCCTGAATATAGTTGACGAGATGGTGGATCTGACGTTCCAGAATCGGTTCGAAATCGGTCTGGAATTCGCGGCCCGCCACCTGGACATAGATGCCCATCGGGAAGGTTCCGCCCGATTTGATATCCGTGATATCCGGTCCGACAACGGTCACCTTGCCATCTTCAATTTCGTTCATTTCAGCCATCTTGACCAGCTCGGTGCACTGGGTCTTACCGCCGCCGCACTGGCAGTGGAGATCCGCACCGCGAACGCGTTCACCCTCATAGGCCGGACCAAAGGCACAGGGAATATCGATTTTGGAAACCGTAACCTTGAGACCGCGGACTTCAACCGATTTCTGAACCATATCTTCATGTTTGACGTTGGCCACGATATGTTCGTAGGTACAGATACCGGTCGGCAGAATTTCCGGAATGTCGGTATCGGCAATGGTCGGAAAGCCCCAGTTGACGCATCCAGCTGCTGCCGCCGCCCATTCGGCATTCACATCGCCCAGTGCGTTGACAAAGGCAAAGATTCTGTTTTTGTTGTACATCAGTATCTTGCGGTAATCACCGGCCTTGATGCCGCCAAAGGCCATGGCCGCCCGGTTGGCAAAACCCAATGCAAAAATAGCCGATGAAATATCGGGGCCAAACGGTACGATACGGGTGTTCCAGCCGATCTGAACACCAGCCTCGATGAGTTGCTGGGCCACTGTCGTGCCGTTCTGGTTGGCTGCAAGAAAGATATAGAGGCTTCGTTTCTGGTATTCTTCCACAATCATCTTGGCGATTTCGGGTGATGGGGCTGCGCCGACAATTGCCGCAAATCCCGGTGCGGAACCATCCACAAATTCCACACCCCGTTTCCGGAAAACCGTATCATCTGCAGCACCCAGCCAGATTTTTCCACCGGCTTCGTCAATTTCTTCGGAATGAAGATAGAAGGTGGGGTCTTCCAGATACCGGAGGGCTTCTTCAATTTCAAAAGCCAGCAGGGCTGCCATACCGGCATCCAGCAGGGGGCCCAGATAAGGCAAATGATGTGAACCTTTGACATGGGGTGGTAACAGACCGCGGGCAAACTCCAATGGTTTTTTGATGTCTTCAAGGGTTTCGACTTTTAACCCCAAAAGAGAATAAATAACCGGCAGATAATAGGCCGTGTTGGGAAAACCGACCTTGGTGTCGGCATTGTAAGTGGCCAGAGCTTTCTTATATTTACCTTCCACTTTGGATACGATGTTGTATCCGCCCTGAATGGCGGCAAACGCAACTAATCTTGACATGGTTCCTCCTTCGTTGAGGATTTAATTACGGGTTAGATCAATACGCCGTAGCGGTTGTTTCAATCCATGCATCAGGCGGACAGTTTCATNNCGTTTTTTATCGATATGGGCAATCATTTTCTGTGCATGAAGAATGGGGTCTGCCTCAAAATCCCACATGCCGCCATATAATTTTTCGAGATCCTTGAACAGATAGTCCTGGAAGACCGGTGCGCCACTGGCCGGGAATGTCACGCCAAAGACCGTATAAAAACCGGATGAAACAAAATAGTGGCCGATGCTGATGGCTTTTTCACTCATCCATTCGGGCGCGCTTCCGGCTGCGGGCAGGTCACAGATCTCATTTCCCAGGCCGCCGGCTTTGACCACTTCGGTCGCGGCCAGAAGAATCCGGCTGTTGTCCACGCAGGAGCCCATATGAAGAACCGGTGGAATCCCCACGGTCTCACACACTTCTGCCAGTCCGGGGCCGCAGTAAACTGCTGCTGTTTCCGGTGTCAACAGGCCTTCCATGGCGCAGGCAATACCATTACAGCCGGTGGTCAGAACGATGACATCATTTCTGATCAACTCTTTGACAACCGCGATATGTCCTTCGTTATGGCGGGTACGGGCGTTATTGCATCCGACCACACCGGCAATGCCGCGAATCCGGCCGTTGATGATGTTGTCATTCAGGGTGTAATAGTCGCCCCGGAAAGTTCCGCCGAGATGGTATTTGATGGATTCCACGCCGAAGCCGGCAATCTGGGTGGCTTTCTGCCGGGGAATCATGACCTCTGCACGACGGTTTTTAAAATTCTCGATGGACATGCGAACAATGCGTTTGGCATCATCCATGGCATGATGTTCATCGAATTCGATATGAATGACATTTTCCTGTTCCATACGGGCGATGGGGTGGGTGGTGATCAGTTTGGTATGAAAGCATTTGGCCACATTGGCCAGGTTCTGAAAAATGCACTGAATATCCACGACCATGGCATCGCAGGCGCCTGTGACGATTACCAGTTCCTGCTGCAGGAATGTGCCTGCCGGCGGTACGCCATGCCGCTGAAGCATTTCATTGCCGGTACAGCAGATGCCGCCCAGTTGAATGCCTTTGGCGCCCATGGTTTTGGCGTAGTCAATCATTTCCTGGGATTGGGCCGCAGCCACGATCATTTCGGAGAGAATGGGTTCATGACCATGAATGATGATGTTGACATGATCTTCTTTCATGATGCCCAGGTTGGCCTCGGACTGAAGCGGAAACGGGGTGCCAAACACAATATCCTGAAGATCGGTCGCCAGCATGGATCCGCCCCAACCATCTGCCAGGGCTGCGCGCGTGCACTGTTTGACGATGTTTTTATAATCCTGATCCACACCCATGTGGGTACGGTGCATAATTTCGACGATCTCTCTGTCGATATTCCGGGGAAGAACGCCGGCTTTTTTCCATTTTTCATACAGGGGCTGAGGCGCCCGTTTCATATACAGCAACTCACCTTCAGGCTTGCCCCATTCAGCCAGTGCAATTTCCGCCACTTCAAGCGCGATCTCATCGATATCCCGATCCAGCTCCTTGCCATCGTCGGTCTTGACCGTAACGGCAACACCCAATTCCTGTGCAACAGCCAGCAGTTTTACCGGATCCTTGATTTTATAGTCTTTGGATTCCTTGCGGGCAACAGCCAAAAACACTTCGGCCACACCGCGACCATGATCCGAATGCGCGGACGCGCCACCGGCCACCATACGGGCAAAATTTCGGGCGGCAATGGTATTGGGGGTTGCACCACAAAGACCTTTTCGCTCATCCGGACCATCCCCGACGGATTTGGTCAGGGGCAGTCTGCAGGGACCCATTGCGCAGTTTTTACAGCAGGTTCCCTGAATACCGATGTTACAGGGCTTCATGGCTTCGGCCCGGTCAAATACGGTCTCGACACCCAGTTCCTGCGCACGACGAATCATCTGCTGGGTGGCAATATCAATGGATGCCGCTACCGGATCGGCTTTTTTGGCCGCTTTTTCAACTTTGGGTTCTTTGGCTTCCACTACTTTTTTCAATTTGATCTCTTCTGCCATTTGAGGTTCCTCCTCATCATTGTATTCGATCTGGCATGTATTAAAAATAATACGACAAAACGACCCGTGTCGATCTGTCGGAATGGTTTTATAAGCGATGAATCCGTTTGAGCAGGGACAAAATTTTATCCGTTGGTGACAACTGACTGGTTGATGCTGTCATGGATACGGGTTCACCCGGAGCTGCTGATTTCTGTGCCAGGCGTTCTTCCCGCTCTTTGGCCCGCTGTTGACGAATGGCTTCTTCTTCAGCCTCGCGTTTGGCAACGGCTTCGGCTTTGGCAGCGGCCTCCGCCTCTGCTTTTGCTTTGGCAGCGGCATCGGCCTTGGCTTTGGCATCTGCCTCTGCTTTGGCTTTTGCTCCAACTTCTGCCTGGGCTTTTGTTTCTGCGTCTGCTTTGGCTGCGGCGTCAGCAGTTGCCTTGGCTTTGGCTTCTTCGGCGGCCTTGTCAACAACCGCTTCTTTTACCGGCTCGGGTTTGGCTTCGGCTTTGGGAGCAGCCTCGACTTTTGGTGCAGCCGGTGCAGCCGGTTTTTCCGGCGCCTTGGGTGCTTCTGCTTTGGCGGCGGGAGCGGCTTTGGCCTTTTCTTCTGCAATAGTCAAATCCGGCGCCGGCGCCAGTGCCGCCATATCGACATCTGCTGCCGCGCATTGTTTCTGAATGCCGGCAATACCTGTCGCCGATCCGCCGTTAAGCAGCAGATCGATAAACGCTTTGACCATGCGGATGGATTCCGGATGTCTCATGATCAGGATATCGGATCCTGCCAAAAGATAGGTAACGGCGCCGACGGCTTCCATCAGAATGCCGCGTTTTTCCGGATCGCCCAGCGTCGGTGCATCGGCAACGCCCAGCTTGGCTTCCTTGCATTTCCAGACTTCATTTCCCAGATTATTGACAAGGGGGAGCTGCAGCTTGTCATCGCCCTGATTCAACGCAGCCATTCGCAGCCGTTCCATGACCGAATAGGAATATTCCAGGCCGTAACCCAGTCCACCGGTTGTGGGATCGATCAGCATGCGGTTGGTGGGCATGCCCAGGTTTTCCAGGAGAATGTTGACCTGTTTGGCCAGGTTGACATCAATGGGGGAGGATGAGATGAGGGTATGGCCGTAACCCATGGCGGCAGCGCCGATACCTTTATGGTTTTTATCCTCGACAGGGCCGATAATGAGATTTGCGCCCTGGCATTCTTCCGCCACTTTTTTGAAAACAGCTTCATCTTTTTGAGTGTTGGCCGATCCCCAGAGGATCAGGGGGACATCAATGGCAGCCAGAACCTTTTTTACGGTTTCGGTGGCCTGTTCCGGGCTGGCGTCCTGTCCATTGGGATCTACGCTTTTCATTTGAAGGACAATCAGTTCCGCCCCAAAATCGGTGATGCATTTTTTGGCCCATGCTGCCGGGTCACCCGCCACATCCTTGAAATGGCTGATGGCCGCTTCCGGCCATTCTTCGGGCAGAATGTCCCATACTTCCATGGCAATTCTGGGTTTGTTGGGCATTTTCCCTTCAAACTGGTAAAACGGATAACAGGTCTCGCCGCCAACGGTAACGGCCTTGGGGCCCGTTCCAAGCGTGATTTCCCGAATACCGCCGGTATATGATTCTTTAACAATGTCTAAGCCCAATGTTACCTCCTTTTGTAGATGGCAAAAATGGTGTCATCGGTGTTATGGGGTTATTCCAAATTCAACATGACTCGATAAATGCCTGACTAAGTTAATGCCTGACTAAATTAATGAATGTTAAGCCACGCCCGGCCAGTTGTGACCCGGCAATTCAAAACACATCAGCCTCCTTTCAATCCGTTAGCAGGTTATCGGCTATCTGCACATGCAGATCAATATCCGTTTGGGTATGTATTCAAAACATGGAAATGGGTCTGATGATTTTGCTGATCGAAGGAATATTAACGCCTAACTCAAGATGAACCGTTTGTCAATAAAATGTCAATTACAGACCAAAGAATTGGTAAAATCGCAAAGCTGGTATCCGGCCATTGCGGTTTTTATATCAAATGTCCAACATCCAGCCTACGATCGCTGAGTTTTGTTCCGGGCATCCAGTCTGCTCTTGAGACGGGGAAATTTATTGATATCGGTATGCGGCAAAAACAGGGCCGCAATATAATTGTCCATGTATGAATGGGTTTCTGACAGTTCAAAGTTGGTCATTTTCCGGGTGACTTCCACCACATCCATCCGGATCCGGTTGGTAAGCGAACTCATTCTGGCGCCCATCAGTGAGCCGTTGCCCACAAAGGTAACCTTGGACGGATCCATTTCCGGCAGAAGCCCGATAGTCATGGCCTTTTCAAGATCCACATAACTGCCGAATCCACCGGCCAGAATGATCCGCTGGACATCATCGATGGTCAGCCCGACTTCTTCCAGAAGTGTCAGGCATCCGCTGAAAATGGCGCCTTTGGCACGAATCAGGTTGTCGATATCCGGTTCGGTCAGGACCAGATCCCGATCGATCTGGGTTTCTGCGCCCCATGCCAGCACATATTCATATATGCCATCGATTTCGCGAATTCGGGGTGTTTTCAGATCCCGGTTGAATTTACCCTTGCTGTTGATGATCCCCAGTTCGAACAGGGTGGCGACCATGATAATGAGTCCGGAACCGCAGATGCCTTTTGGCCGGACATTTCCGATGGTGATATTCATGGGTTCCAGCGTCGCGGGATCGATTGAAAAATCCTCGATTGCGCCTTTGGTGGCCCGCATGCCAAAGGTGATACCGCCGCCCTCAAACGCCGGGCCGGCCGAGCATGCGGCGCAGGCCAGCCAGTCCCTGTTTCCGATAACCAGTTCGGCGTTGGTGCCGATATCCAGATACAGCGTCAGTTCATCGGTCCGGTACATGCCGGAGCCCATGACGCCGGACACGATATCCCCGCCCACATAGCTGGATATCTGGGGATACACGAGCGCGGTCACATGATCGCCCAACTCGATTCCCAGTGTCCGGGCCATGATGGGGGGATACAGGGTGGATGCCGGAACATAGGGTGACCGCCGGATGTACCGGGGATTTACCTTGAGCATGAGTTGTGTCATGGTGGTGTTTCCGGCCAGGGTGATGGCCGAGATATCATCCCGATCGATTTTGGCCCGTTTGACCAGCCTGGTAATGATGGTGTTGATATTTCCGATAACCACCTCGTGCAGTTTTTCCAGGCCACCCGGCTTTTCCGCATACATGATCCGGGTGATGACATCTTCCCCATAACTGATCTGGCCGTTAAAGTCACCATACTGGGCCATCACATCCCCGGAAATCAGGTTGATCAACTGGCCATAAACCGTGGTGGTTCCAATATCCACGGCAACCGCATAATTCCGGTCTGTGGTATCGCCGGACTGAACATTGATGACATGGGTTTTCCGGCCCGGATGAACCGGGCGGGCCAGGGTGGCCGTAATTTTGAAATCACTTTCCCTGAGAATATCCGGGAGTTTCCGAATGACCGGAAGCGATACCACGAGGCGATGTTCACCATGTTCCAGTTTCAGAAAACTGATCAGCCGGGTGACATCCGGAAGGTTGTCCGGAAGAACCGGGGGCGGAAGTTCCAGATATTTTTTTTCAACGGGCGGCTGAAACAGTCCCTGCTCTTTCAGTTCGTTGAAATCCGGCTCCTGAATCCGGGCCGTACATCGCGGCGTACTGGCCATGTTCAGAATACTGGCGTCAATAACGGATTCAACCGGGATGCGAATCACCACATCCTGTTGAACCGTAGACAGACAGGCCTGGCGGTATCCCTTTTCAATATCCTGCTGGCTCAGTTTTTCGGTAATGCCGCCTTCGACAGCGCCGGATTCAATCAGGACCCGGCATTTACCGCAAACACCTTCTCCACCGCAGGATGCATTGATGTGGACCCCGGCTTCCATTGCAGCCCGAAGCAGATTGGCGCCTTCTGAAACCGTGATATCTTTTTCGTGTGGAAGAAACCTTACTGTGTATGTTTTCATGATGACTCTGTTTTTGATAGGGTTGGCTTGTTTGCTAATAGGACCCGCCCCCTGTCCTCAGATTTCCGACTTCTGGTCTCCGGCGTCACACCGGTTCGTTGAAATGACAGGTCAATACCAGCACATTCTCTTCAAATTTTTTCTTCACTGTGTAAGGCAGTGTCTGAAACAGTTTGATCATGCCCTGATTGTCATGGTTGGTAAATGCGATCAGACCGTCAATGCCATTTTCTTTGGCGGCCTCGGCCAGTTTTTTCATCAGAATTTTTCCCAGACCCATGCCCTGAAAGGCCCGGCTGATCGAAAATGCAACCTCCGCCTGATTTTGGGATTCCTCCAGAAGATATTCCCCGATGCCGACCACCTTTCCAAATCCAAATTCACCCACAACCGCCAGCATGGTCAGATTTTGACAATAATCAATCTGGGAAATGCCTTGAACCTCTTTTCGTACAAATCTCGTTTTTTCGTGGAAAAACCGTGAAACCACATCGGTTTTTTCCAGGTTGTAAAAATGCTCCTGGATCCGGCGTTCATCCACCGGCTTGGCCGGGCGGATGGTGACAATCTGATCCCTGATCTTGATCGTTTCTTCCAGTTTGACCGGATATACACCATGAATAAATTCGGTCAGGGTGCGCTCGGCGCTGAACAGTCCCATTTTTCGGGCCTCAAAGAACAGCTCATCCCGAAAATCCGGATGGGCAATGCTGATCATGCCCAGGGCCCGCTCCTGAAAGCTTTTTCCAAAGAGATTGAATACGCCATATTCGGTGGCCACGTAGTTGACATCCCCACGCGGTACAACCACGGCGGTGTCAGTCAGCATGGGCACGATGCGGCTTTTTTTTCCACTGACATCGGTTGATGGCATCAGCAGGATGGATTTGCCCCCTTCAGACTGGATCGCGCCCCGAACAAAATCCATCAGACCCGTAACCCCGGAAAACTGGGTGTAGGGCAGGGAATCCGCAGCGACCTGACCCGTCAGATCGATGGCAGTGGCAACATTCAGGGCGATCATTTTGTTATGCCGGGAAATGACGGTCGGATCATTGACATAATCCGATGGATGAAATTCGATGGCTGGATTGTCATTGATGAATTCGTACAGATTCTCATCGCCGATTGCTGCACTTGCCACCATTTTACCATCATTGAACCCCTTGCATTGATTGGTGATGACCCCGGCGGAAAACAGATGCATGATGTCCATGGTCATATACTGGGTGTGAATTCCCAAATCGTTTTTGTCCTGCAGCGCAATCATCGTGGCCTGGGGGGTGGTCCCCGGGCTGATCTGAATTGTGGAACCATCATCGATGAGCCGGGCCAGCAATCGACCGATATTGTTGGCAGCCTCCATATCCGGTGTTTTTCGAATGGTCAAAAGCGTTTCTTCATATTCCACAAACACATCCACATCATTGACATGAATAAAGCTCTGTCCCAGAACCCGCGGCATTTTCGGATTGATCTGGGCAATGACCATGTCCGCAGACTGGGCGGCTGCCAGCGTGATATCCACAGAAATCCCCAGACTCATCCAGCCAAAATCATCCGGCGGGGATGTCTGAATCAGTGCGACATGAATGGGCATCATGCGGCTTTTAAACAATCGGGGAATGGCGGACAGATTCATGGGCGTAATGAAACGCAAATTCCGTGCCAGGCTTTTGGGTTTGGCCGATCCCAGATAGAATGACCGGATGTTCATGCTTTGATCCTGGGATTTGTTGGCGATCAGGGTCAACGGCGTGCTTTCCAGCGACATGACCCGAACGATTTCCAGATCCGTGAAATTGCTGGATGTATCCGCCAACACACGCACCAGATGCTGCGGTTCGCCGCAGGAAGAACCAATGAACACCCGCTGACCGGGCTTGATCAGTTTTATGGCGTCGTAGGCGTTTTTGGTGCTCTTGATGTAATAATCCGGCCAGAATTGCGCTCTTGCCATTGTATCCTCGATTGCTGTCGATTGGGTAAAGATAAATTTTATTGTATTGTTTATCTGATATAAAAATGATTATCAAGAAGAACGTGACGCCCGCTATTTCAATATATTGGTTGTTTTTTGACTGTTTGGCCGAAATGTTGATAAATGTCGGATTTTTTGCGTGTAATTCATGAACGTCATGGTTATTGTATGCCTTGCCAAATATCGGAATAATAATTTTTCAGAGATAAGAATATGATGAACAAACAAAATAAAAACCCAAAAAACGTGAGCCACACCCCCACAAAGGCCATACTCGAAAGCATCTCGGATGGTGTGTTTACCGTTGACCGGAATTGGCAGATTACATCCTTCAATCGGGCTGCCGAAGAAATTACGGGAATATCGCGTGGTGAAGCCATTGGACGGTTATGTTCGGAGGTGTTCCGGTCCAGCATGTGTGAAACCGAATGTGCACTGCGGCTGACACTCAAAACCGGAAAAGAGATCATTGGCCGGTCCGGTTATATTATCGATGCAAAAGGGACCCGTATTCCGGTCAGCGTATCTACAGCCGTGCTGCGGGATGAATCCGGAAAAGTCATTGGCGGGGCCGAAACATTTCGCGATTTAAGTGAGATCGAAGCCCTCCGCCAGGAGCTGGAAGGACGGTTTCATGTCGGAGATATGGTAAGCCACAGCCCCCTGATGCAAAAAGTATTCGATGTTCTTCCGGCCATTGCGGTCAGCCCCAGCACGGTGCTGATTCTAGGAGAAACCGGAACCGGCAAGGAATTGGTGGCAAAGACGATTCATTCGCTGAGTCCTCAGCGGAAAAACCCGTTTGTCGCCGTCAACTGTGGAGCACTGCCGGATACCCTTCTGGAATCAGAGCTTTTTGGTTATAAGGCCGGCGCATTTACCGGTGCAGGAAAAGACAAACCCGGACGCTTTGCCATTGCGAAAGGCGGGACCCTTTTTCTGGATGAAATTGGTGAAATCAGTCCGGCGTTTCAGGTACGTCTCCTGCGGGTGCTTCAGGAAAGGACTTATGAACCATTGGGCGCCACCCGCTCCGAAACCACCAATGCACGGATCATTGTTGCAACCAACAAGGATCTGGCGGAACAGGTTCGCAATCACCAGTTTCGGGAGGATTTGTATTACCGCGTAAATGTCATCCGTATCGAATTGCCGCCACTCCGGCGCCGAAAAGAGGATATTCCGCTTCTGGTGGATCAGTTTATTGCCCGATTCAACCGTCTCCAGCAAAAAAATATTCGCGGGATTGTTCCTGAAGCACTTTCTCTACTGATGGCCTACGATTGGCCCGGGAATATCCGCGAGCTGGAAAACGCGATCGAGCGTGCATTCATCCTGTGCAATCAGGGTATCATTGCCATCCGGCATCTGCCCGAAGAGTTGGCGGCCCGTTATTCAGAGCACACCTTTCCATCCGATATGCAAACCGCACGGGAATTGGTGGAAGCCCAGAGCATTCAAAACGCCCTGGAACAAACCGGCTTCAACCGTTTGGCTGCGGCCCGATTGCTGGGTATTCACAAGAGTACGCTGTTTCGAAAAATGAAACGGCTGGGTCTGTTTTTGCCTGAAAAGGATGGACGGACCAGAACCCCTCCCGAACAGTCGCGTTAACGCGATGTGTCCCCTTGCTGACTGGCGCGTTAACGCAACACCAATTCCAATTTTCATCTTACTGCATCATCCCCATAAATCGATTCATATCAATTTGTTATTTTGAGATTAATCAATATTTCAGTATTGGCATACTTGTTGCTGATATTGTTCCTGCACATGCAGCCATCCGGATTTATACTTTGAACGGTCACAATCNNAAATTGTGACCAACTGAAGTATAACCATTCAGATACATCCGCCTGCATCGATTTGTTTCGGCCACCATGATGAGGAATTTCTGAAAGAAAGGTCCGGCCAATGAAAGCGGCTTTTGCGGTCTGGAATAAACGAATCGCTCCGGTATTTGACGTAGCGAGAGAAATCCGGTTGATAGAAACCGAATTCGGGCATGTCGTTTGTGAAAGAGACGAAAGCCTGCCCGCGGATTCAGGTCCTGAAAAAGGACGCCGGCTGATTGAGCTGGGCATTGAAACCCTGATTTGCGGCGCGATTTCCCGGTTTATGCTCTCTTTGGTTGAAGCATATGGTATTCAGGTGATTTCATTTGTTGCCGGTGACCTGAAGGAGGTCATGCAGGCATGGCTTTCCAATGATTTTCACAAGGAGGCATTTTCCATGCCGGGATGTGGCAGGCAGGATCACCGGTTATCCCGGACGACCCAATCGAACAAAAAGGACAGTCGCACGCCGAAACAACATCGCGATTGCATCAATTTATACGCCAGGAAAGGCTTTGGCCGTGCGTGCCGTGTTAGACAAAAAAAGGAGCGTATTATGGAAAAAGTTGCCATCAGTTGTGAAGAACCCGGTCTGGATTCTCAGATCGATCCCCGGTTTGGCCGTGCCGCCGGGTTTTGTATTGTTGATCCTGAAACCTTTGAATTCAGCTATATCGATAACGGATCATCTCAGGCCCTGTCTCAGGGAGCCGGCATTCAGGCTGCCGAAAACGTATGTCGTTCCGGAGCCACCGTCGTTTTGACCGGATATGTCGGCCCCAAGGCGTTTCAGGCGCTTTCTGCCGCTGGAATAAAAATTGGTCAGAATCTCATGGATATGACGGTTCGCCAGGCGATTGACAAATATAAGGCTGGTACGGTGGATATGGCCGATGCACCCAACAGAATGGGACATGGCAAATAAAATTGTTACATCCGAAATATTTTTGACCGGCTGGATTTCAATTGATATCCAGACAAACACGACACATACTTAAAAAGGAGATTGAATTGTGGATACTTTGATTGCTGTTCCTTCCGCTGCACCCGGCGGGCTCGATGCACCGTTGGGTGCACATTTTGGTCACTGTGACCTCTATACGCTGGTTGCCGTGGAAAACAACACGGTTAAAAAAGTGGATGTGGTTCCCAATGTTCCCCATCAACAGGGCGGCTGTATGGCGCCCGTCCAGTATCTGGCAGCCAAAGGCGCCAACAAACTGATCGCCGGTGGCATGGGATTTCGTCCGCTCATGGGATTTAATCAGGTCGGAATAGATGTCTATTTCGGCGGAGACTTTCAGACCGTTGGCAACGCGGTACAGGCGTTGATTGACGGCAAACTTCCACAATTTTCTCAGGAGCATACCTGCGGCGGTGGGGCACAGTGACAGATGTCGAAACAGCATGAGCTCCCCGAGCAGGAGTACGATGATCATCCACCGCATCTTCTGGATGACCGGTTTTACCACCATGCCAACCAGCCCCGGAACATGGGGCCGGTGATAAATGTGGAAGGCAAGGCAACCGGCGTCGGAAGCTGCGGCGACTCTCTTGAAATATTTCTTTCGATTCAAAACGATGAGATTGCCAATATTGGATACATCCCCCACGGGTGCATCTATACCGTTGCATGCGGCAGCGCCATGACCCAAATCGTCAGTGGCAAAAGCCTTGAAGACGCGTTGCGGGTGACACCCGAGGATGTGGCATCGGAGTTGGGTGGCTTGCCCCATGATCACATGCACTGTGCATCCCTGGCAGTGAATACGCTGGGTGAAGCGATAGAGGATTATTACCGGAAAGAATGGGGAAATTCATCAAAAAATGACCGATAATCGGGTCTTCAGGAGACATTTCCATGCCGATTTATGATATTTTATGCCGCGCCTGCGGCAAAAACAGTGAAGCGCTGGTTATAAGAAGTGATGATTCATTGATTTGCCCGGGTTGTGGAAGCCCGTCTGTCACCCGGTTAATGTCCACGCCAAGTTCCCTGACCGGCCGTGAACCCAAAAGGATGCCGGGGCCCGGAGATACAGGATGCTGTGGCAGTTCGCCCGGTCACGCCCATTGTGCCGGACCCGGGTCCTGTTGCGGCAGAGCCGGATGATCGCATTTCAGTAACCTGTGGCAGTAGCTTTTCATTTTAATAATTTCTGTTTTGCTGACACTCCTGGCCTCACCCTCCGGGGGCGTAGAGACGCAATGCATTGCGTCTCTACAGGGTGGAGGTCAAAAAGCACATCCTGTGAGCTTTTCGAGGCACCAGTCGCAATCCGGTAAAAATGGAAATTCAAATCTGAAAAGCTATAAGAATGGTTGGCCGAAGATTCCGCTGATCATAGAAACCGAGAGAAACATAATGAAAAAAATAGTGATAATTACCCAGCATGCCGACAATTTTTCCAAACTGGCAAAGGGTCTGATCGCTGAAAATGCCAGCGATATCATCTGGGCGGATTCTGTTGCCAGCGCACGCCAAGCGGCATCCGGTTTGATTGACCTGATTGTTATCGATGAACATGTGGCTGGACGAAGCGGATTGGATATTGCCAAGGACATGATTCAGGTCAATGCCCTGGCCAATCTGGTCCTGGTGAGTACGCTTTCGTCCGAAGCGTTCCATGAAGCCTCAGAAGGACTGGGCATTCTGGACAGGATACCGTCACACCCGGATGAGACCGATGCCAAACGCCTGCTGAATGCTTTGGCGGCATTGGCCTGATTGTCTGCCCCCGGTTCTTACCGAAAAAGAGACGGGCGTGCCATACCGGAACAACGCCCGCCATTTTCCCATCCTTGTGAATCCCGTTTTTAGTCACTGAACGTTCATATCACAGACCCAGATGCCGGGCCACCGCTTCCCAGATTTTTTTGACCGCACCAGATCCTTCGGAAGCGGGATCAAATTCTATAACCGTCTTGCCCTGAACCGTTGCCCGGGTAAAAACGGGATCAAACGGGATTCTGCCCATGACGGTGATATTTTTTTCTTTTGCAAACGACTCAATGGCCTGTCCCATCTCCGGATTCAGGTCAAACTTGTTGACACAAACCATTGTCGGGACATTGAAAAAAGCGGCCAGTTCGGCGACACGCTCCATATCATGTTTGCCGGAAACCGTTGGCTCGGCCACGATGAGCGCTGCCGAGGCCCCACCAAGGGATGCAATCACCGGGCAACCGATACCCGGAGGGCCGTCTGTCAGAAGTAACCCCATATTATTTTTTTCAGCCAGCATTTTTCCCTGCTGACGGATCAGGCTGACGAGTTTTCCCGAATTTTCTTCGGCAATCCCCAGGCTGGCATGCGCCATGGGACCGAATCGAGTATCGGAAAGAAACCATTCTCCGCACGTGTCCAACGGAAAATCGATTGCCTTTTCAGGACAAAAATAAAAACAAACCCCGCAGCCTTCACAACCAATGGGGTCCACAACAAAATCCTCACTGATGGCGTTCCATTTGCATAATTCTCTGCACAGGCCACATTGGTCGCACTTGTCGGAATCGATGACAGCAGTATGACCAGACACAAAATCATGACGTTCCAGAATTCGGGGGGCCATAATCAAATGAAGATCGGCTGCATCCACATCTGCATCGCAGAGCACCTTCTTTCCGGCCAAGGAAGCAAACGCGGCAAGAATACTCGTTTTTCCAGTACCGCCTTTTCCACTGATAACGATCAGTTCTTTCATAATACGTCTCTTTTCCCTGTTTTTGGAATTAATTACAAGACAGACTGTCAGGATATCGCTTCTTCAATTTGACGATGCAGTTTCAAAAAATGCGCTTTCCATTCGGGCATTACATCCACAATCATGTGACCTTTGGAATAGGCTTCCGCAATTTTTCGATCAAACGGAATTTCCATCAGAATCGGGATGTTCTGGTCATTTGCATATTCCATGACACGATCATCCCCCATATCCGAACGGTTGATAATCAAACCACAGGGAATACCGAGAATTTTTACAGCGCCCACAGCCAGTTTCAGATCATGCAATCCAAAAGGCGTGGGTTCCGTCACCAGAAGAACATAGTCTGCCCCTTTCATGGCGGCGATGACCGGACATGACGTCCCGGGAGGGGCATCAATAATCGTCAATGCTTCCGGCCTGGCAAATTCCCGCACTTTCCGGATCAGTGGCGGTGACATCGCCTCGCCGACCCGCAGCTTGCCGTGAATGAATTCCAGTCCGTTTTTGCGACCCCATTCGACAACACCCAGTTCACGGTCTGTTTCTGTGATGGCGTTTTCCGGACAGACGCGCATACATCCACCGCAACTGTGGCACAGCTCGGGAAATGGCAGCACAATTTTGCCCATCACGACAATTGCCTTGAACTGGCAGATATCCTGACACTTGCCGCAAAGGGAACACTTGGTCATATCCACCTCGGGAACCGGCGTGGTTATCGTCCTGACCTCATGAATGTCGGGATGGATAAAAAGATAATCATTGGGTTCCTCCACATCGCAGTCCAAAAGCTGAACATCGCCCTCAAGAGAAATGGCCAGGTTCGTGGCAATCGTTGTCTTGCCCGTACCGCCTTTTCCACTCGCTATACTGATAATCATCATTCACTCCTTCTATGCAGGCCCTTTGCCGCCGCGGTCTGAGAGCCTGTTTGAATATCCCGTCTGAGGCCTGCTAACTGTGTTGAAAAGCGCCTCAAAATGCTCACATACTCCGTGTATGCTCCGATTTTGAGGCGCTTTTCGCCTTGTTATCAGACCTGATCCAGAATCTTCAAACAGGCTCTGAAACAGGTGAAAACAGCTTGTTCCCTATGCAAAAATATTATCCGGTTTATACGGATGTGCGCCTTCGATAACTTCCACCCCGGCTTTGGCCCTGATTTTGCCGATCAGGGTTTCTTTGTAGGGGCAATGGTCGGTGATGCAGGGCCCGATATGAACCTTGGTCACCTTTTCCTGCATGGGCTGGTTCCATAGTTTGACCTGGGCCAGTCGTGTCACGATTGTTGCGCCCGGGCAGTCCCCACAATTGAGAAGACCGATCATTTCAGCTTCCTGACCGGCATATCGCTTGAATTCCCCTTCTCTGCGGTTAAAACCCACCATGCAGCGCGAACACCCGATACAGACATCATCCATTGCTTTTTTACAACCGACCATCAGTATTTTTTCCATTTGAATTTCCTTTTTTTTATTTCTTCCCGATATTGCTGCCCCGGCCGGATCATGAACGCCATTTATGGAACTGTTTTCCGGCCAGAGTACATCATGGCCAAATGATGTAATTGATATCTCAATGCATTGACTATGCCAAAAAATATTTTTTCTTTAACATCATGATGTTATTCAGATTGGCCTGATACGCTTTCCATCGGGGAACCCTGTCAGGATTGCATTTTTGCAACCATCAACATAAAACAATGCGTTAATTATGCAACCATCACCCCAAACAGAACGCTATCTTGAGGTCGGTGTCTGTTTGTG
>DFZE01000114.1:382-3846 GCA_002382065.1 Desulfobacteraceae bacterium UBA4064 | reverse complement strand
TTTTTCTGAGCCTCTTTCAATTCCAATATCTGCGCATCCGTTCGATTTTGCTGCGCATTTGTTATATTTTGGGATTCTTTCAGCGCCAGCATGCCTTCTCTGAATTCTTTGGTAAACTCTTTCAGCTCCAGCATACCTTTGCTGAATTCACTGGTAAACTCTTCCAGGCATCTTTCTACCCGGTCCATTCGAGTTTCTTGTGTATTATCAGACATATCTTTTATCTCCATAAACAGCCGCGGCACCTTGACCTGCCCGCTATGTCAAAATTTCATTTTGACACTCCCGAAGGCCAGACAGATCATACATCCACATATTCATCAGTGTTTCAGATGACAAAATCCGGTTCCAGTCTGGCCCGTCCCGGAGTGTCAAAACAAAATTTTGACATAAAGCGATATTCCGTTTCAAGCGGATTGCAGCCCAAGCCGTCAGCCCGTAGGTCAGGTTGGCCGGTAGTTTGGCCTACCTGACTGCTTGGCGGGACCGCTGCATGCCGGATTCATCCTTCTGCGGTTCCTTGTTCGAAATTCTGCGGTTTGCTGTTAATTTTCATTCATGGAGGCGCCCAAGAAATTCATAAGTCTCCCGGGCTTCCCGCTTGTGACAAAAATTTCCGGCTGTCTGCAGGCCCTCATCTATCAAACGGTTACGTAGCGGTTTGTCTTTCAACAGAATCAAAATGGCTTCTGAAAACAAATCCGGATGTTTGGGTGGCACAATCAGCGAATTGTGATCGTGTACCGCATATTCGGTCACCCCACCCGCACCGGTCAACACACATGCCGCACCACAGGCCATGGCCTCCAGGCCACATCGGCCAAATCCCTGAAAATCCGATCCATCCAGAAAAACAGTGGCTTCTGAATACAGTTCCGCCATGCGGTCCTGGCTGGTGACAACCCCTTCATCGCGAAATTCAAACGGTATGGCCTGCCGTTTCAGAAACCGGTCGCCAAAGAGAACGATCTCGACATCCGGCATCCTCATTTTGACCGTTGCCAACGCCCCGATGGTCTGGATAAATCCCCTGTATGGCGTTTTGGGCCGCGCCATGGCCAGCACAACCGGATGATTTCGATTGACATCGCGGGGATAAAACACGCCCAAATCCATACCCAGCCTGATTTGATGGGTATAGTGACCTTCTTTGGCCAGCATGCCGGCCAGCCAGCGGGATTTGACAATACGGTGGGGAATCCTGGCATAGGTCTGCCGAACCCTGCGCCTGGATACCCGATCGCATTCCGGAAAAAACCACGGCTCATAATCCTGAAGAAAGTATGCCGACTGCGCGGCTTTACCCTGTCTGACCAATTGATCAGCCAGAGATGCCGTGGTCCAAAGGGTGGCGACCACAATATCGGACAATGGAAAACGGTCCAGAAGTTCCTGAGGATTTTTAAACACAATGGGTTCGGCATACAGCCGGGTCCAGTCCACAACAGCCGGATCCTGAAAAAGGGCGACAATTTTTGCGTCGATACCCAGAAGAATCAATTCGTTTACAATCTGAATCACAGACAGAACACCGCCGGCCACCACCAGGTTATGCAGAATATAGGTCACGCGTAACCGCCTGCGTTTGCCTGTATGCGATTCAAAAGCAAGTGACGGCAATCGCCTTTTTGCACAGGCCAGCTTCATTGCGCCCAAAAAGCCCTGGCAGGCTGCATCCAGCCACTTCTTTTCCCTGACATGCGTCAACACGGTCCTGCCGGTTTGCCAGATGACCGGCATGGGGTCCCAACGGGTTTGACAGTCCAATTCATCCCGAATGGGCTTTAACGGGTCTGTTTTTAGAAATTGCTGATATTCCCGATGAAACACGGAACCCCATCGGGAATTGAAAATGGCCTGATCTCTGGTGAACCGTGGATTCTGCTCTGCAGATTGGATTTGGCCTTTTTGATACACATAGGTATCGCATGACAAAACCGTTCGGAACCCACCGGTTATCAGCCGCATGCCCAGATCGGATTGTCCAAACGGTTCCAGATCATAGATACTGTCAAACAAACCGGTTTTTTCCACAACGCTGCGCCGGATCAGCATGCATCCGACTTTTTGAGGCACGGTATCCACCGTTTTGCCAAAAAACCGGGTTTGTACATATTCATCCATGCAAACAACGCTGACACCCGGTGGCAGTGGCAGGCCATTCCAGTGATCGGCACTGACAAGGGGCATGACCAGTGCGATAGCATTGTCAGTTTCTGCGCAGGCCACCATCCTGTCCAGCCATCCCTGTGTCACCACCACATCGCTTTGCATCAGCACGATATAGGGGGCGGCTCCCGAACCAATTCCGGAATTGGCGGATTTCAGATATCCCAGGTGCCTGGCATTTGTGAAAACAGATGCCTGATTGTTATCCTCAGCCCATTTCTGTATATAATTATGCGTATGCTGGTCACTGTTGTCATCGATCAGAAAAAGCCGATAACTGCCAGATCGGGTGGATTTGACAATGGCATCCAGACAGTCAATAACCGTATTGAGTCCGTTATGAAACGGTATGATGATATCGACAGCGTTTGTCATTATGGTTATCATTCAATTATAACGGCGGCATGTAAAATGCCGCCCTACGCCGGCCACGACTGACGATGTATTTTCACGGCAAACCCTCAGGAATGAAAATGCTCCGGCCATCGTAGCCCGGCTTTGCGGCTGGCACCTTTAGGAACCGCCAAAGCCGGGATAGGACATTTACTGATTAAACTCCGCCCCTCTGCCCCTGAACAGCCATTTTCACGATAAATTATCACCAGTAATTTGTCTATATTCATGAATAATGCCTTTGACATGATCGGCAGCCAGCTTTGTCTTTCCTCTGAAAATGAGCCGTTCAACAATAGAGATGATACAATGCCCAAATTTCCACCGCCTGGAGTTGAACATGTCCGTCATGTCATTGGCCACTTTCCGCATCATGCTTTCCGGATCGGAATTTCGCCCGGTATGATATTCCTGAAACAACTGATCCAGATGATCGATGACCAGTGCCTGTTTCTTTCGAAACATCAGTATCTCCAAAAACCGGACAACAAAATTTCCGGTTTTCCAGCGTGCTGAATCCCGGATTGCCATATAATCGTTTTCAATTTGCCCAATCCAGTTTTGATAACGATATATTTGTCGATGATGTTTTTGTTGATTGTTCTGTTCGCTTCTTGTCTGTTGGCTGCGTAAATAATCCAGATTGTTTTTTAACGCCTCGATCTGTTTTTCCAGGGATTCCTTCTGGTTTCGCGCATCCATTTCCTGCTGCAAATTCAGTTTTTCAGACTTGCTCAATTCCGTAAAGTACTGCCTGGTCAATTTTTCCTGGGACTTGAGTTTGTTTTCAAATTCCAGAATTTGTTTATCCCTGCTGGAAATATCTAAGATTAGCTTCTGCTTTTCCTCTGGCAGCGCCTTCACTTCATTCTGTAGACCGGCTTCACGGGTCTTCGCTTCCG
>DFZE01000114.1:0-315 GCA_002382065.1 Desulfobacteraceae bacterium UBA4064 | reverse complement strand
CCTGTTGCAGGGTCTCCAACTGCTTTTGGAGCATCAGAGTTTTTTCGTTCATCTCCGCTACATGTTTTTGTCTTTCACTTTCTTTTT
This sequence comes from Desulfobacteraceae bacterium UBA4064, assembly GCA_002382065.1. Lineage (GTDB taxonomy): Bacteria > Desulfobacterota > Desulfobacteria > Desulfobacterales > Desulfatirhabdiaceae > UBA4064. Next base: position 228 of record DFZE01000114.1, on the reverse strand, counting down.
GTATGTTTTCCCGTTCAGAATTTCTAAGTTCTGTATAGTATTGCCGGGTCAATTCTTCCTGAAAATTCAGCTTGCTTTCCAGGCCTGTAATTCGACTATCTTTGGTTTTGTTATCCGCCAGAATATTTTCCAACTGATTCTGAACACTGGCCTCTTTTGTCTTTACTTCTGCATCCAGGCGCTCTTTTTCCTGTTGAAGGCTTTCCAACTGCTTCTGAAGTGCTGCCG
>DFZE01000038.1 GCA_002382065.1 Desulfobacteraceae bacterium UBA4064 | reverse complement strand
TGTCCGGAATGGGACAAGGAATGCCATCTGAAGGAATAAGCCAACATGTTCAGGCAATAAGACCTCGATATCATGTCCGACCATGAATGCGTAACCACGCGGTAATTGAATGATTTCCCTATCTCTGGCGCCCACGAGTTTTTGACATATTTTTACGGTAAAAAAAACCATGTATTCATATGATTTTAATTTTCCCGGAATACAGATTTCCAGGGGCCCGTCATACACGTGGGCGCAACATCTGAAACGGATTCCCCTGCAGGGATTCAGGCTGCCGACACTCCGTCGTATTTTTCAATCCAGACATGCTCCTGTCGATCGGCCTTACATTGACAAAAAGATATATCTGTATGCGACATCCATTTTTCATACGCTGTTGGCCGATCTGGAAAAAAAGAGATACGCACGTCAAATTTCCGAAATCTCTGTCGCGTCACCACCAGTCTTTATTCTGGGGCACTGGAGAAATGGAACCACGTTTCTTCACAACCTGATGTGTCAGGACACCCGGTTTACCTACATGCGGGCCTATCAGGCGCTTTTTCCGGAGTGTTTTCTTTTGTCCCCCCTTTCACAAATCGTTTCCCGAACCCATCATCTGGTGCCAGTCAAGACCCGGCCCATGGACAATGTGAAATTCGGCATGCTCGAACCCTGGGAAGATGAATTCATCATGGCCGCTGCCACAGGAATTTCCCCGTATATCCGGGCGTTGTTTCCCAGGACACTGGGCCCGGAATCCGGTTACCGCTATCCGGATTTCGTTGATACCAAGGAGATAACCCAGTGGAAGACTGTTTTTGTCCGACTGATGAAGCGTTTAACGATTCTTGAGAATAAAACCGTTCTCCTGAAATCTCCGCCGCATACGGCCAGAATCAAAATTTTGCTGGAATTGTTTCCACAATCCAAATTCATTCATATCGCCCGGCATCCGCTGGCTGTGTTTGCTTCAAACATCAAGCTCTGGAGCAGTGCATTATCATTGGCTTTTCTTCAGGAAATTGGTTCCAGAGAGATCATGGAAATGGTGCTGTCAACCTATGTTCAAATGTATGCGGCATATCATGAGCAAAAAGCACTGATACCCGAAGCCAATCTGGTTGAAATAACATATGAAGATCTGGAAAAAAATCCCGTTTCCGAGCTTCGATCCGTATATGACCGTCTGGATTTGCCATATTCCCCGGCTTTTGAAGCCAATCTGAAACACCATCTTGAAACACTGTCAACATACAAAAAAAATTCATTTGATTTGTCCACCCATGTTCAGGACATGGTTCGAAACAGGTGGGCGGACACATTTGACAGATATGGATATTGATGATTTATGCTGTTTATAACCGGCCAAAAACTGTAAACCCGATTTTAAATCGATTAACCATGGAACCTAAAACGAAACGCCTCGTTGCAATCACCGGTATCGGTATGGTAACCCCTCTTGGCCTATCGGTAACCGAATGCTGGGAAAATTTGATTCAGGGCAAATCCGGTATTGGGCCTATAACCCAATTTGACAGCAGTGATTGTTTGACCCGAATTGGCGGGCAGATACCGGATAACTATTTTCGTCAGGAACAGGAAGTCTTTTCAAAAGACGTCCTGGGAAAAACGATTCTGCCGACGCGGTTGTCCCTGTACAGCGTTGAACAGGCCATTGCAGACAGCGGCCTGTCCCTGGATGATCCGGGAATGCATGATGTGGCGGTCATTTCCGGAAGCGGTGGATCATCCTATGGGGATGATGTCCTGACCATCGCCACACCCGAAATACTGGAAGAGCCGTTCTTTTTCGAAATGCTTGACTCTCATGCCGCAGCGGTATCCCGGAAATATGGATTCAGCGGACCATGTTACAATGTGGCGACAGCCTGTTCCTCAGGCGCGTTTGCTGTTGGTTTGGGCTATGATCATGTCATTCAGAATCAGGCTGTTTCGGTTGTGATCGGGGTTGATACCATGCTGCTGAAGGATACCGTACAGGGCTTCAATCAATTAATGGCGCTTTCGGAACTGAATCAGTTTCCTGAAAAAGCCAGCAGACCTTTTGACAAAAAACGAACCGGGTTTGTCATGTCGGACGGCGCCTGTGCACTGATTCTTGAACCCATTGATATGGCAATCAAAAGAAATGCCCGAATCTATGCCGTCATATCCGGATACGCGGCAACATCCGAGGCATACAATATTATTGCACCTGAGCCTGAAGGAATGGGCATGGCTGAAACCATGATTCAGGCAATGGACAATGCAAATCTGGATATGAATGCAATCGGATACATCAATGCGCACGGAACATCCACACAGCATAACGATGTTGCGGAAACACGGGCAATCAGACATGTCTTTAAAGACCGGGCACATCACATTCCGGCCAGTTCCCAAAAATCCATGATCGGTCATACCATAGGCGCTGCCGGGACCATTGAAACGGCCATCACCGCCTTGACACTGTATCACCAGATCATCACACCCACTATCAACCAGGAAGCACCTGATCCGGCCTGCGATCTGGATTATGTTCCAAACCATGCCAGGCATGTATCCGGATTAACCGCCGCCATCAGCAATTCTTTTGGATTTGGTGGACATAACTGCTGCATTGTACTGGAAAAACATGAAAGTCGATAACGCGGGCGCCATTATGGTCATATAATACCCAATGGCAGTTTATATTTACTGATTATCCATTATATTTGAACCCAAATCCATATCTATTAACCAGATTTGAAATCCGAAATTTTATCAAAGGCAAGGATCAATGAGAGAAAGAGATGTCTATATAACCGGGATTGGCTCATATTCGCCTGGAAGCCCTGTTCCGTTTGACCAGATTGAAGATGTTCTCGGAAGAATCACCGATGCACCGCCCAAACTGCTTAGACGTATCGACAGAATGCGGCCGGTGATGAAGGAACTGTTGGGTATCGAATTTTCGCATTATGCACTGGACCCGTCCACCCGGCAGACTACGGAAACCAATGTTTCCATGTGTGTCAAATCCGCACACAAGGCGCTTGAACAGGCGCAACTGTCAACCGACCAGATTGATTTGATTGTATATGCCGGAATTCTCTATGATTGCATGTGTCCGCCATCCAGTGTACTGGTTCAGGATGCACTCAATATTCCCTATTGTGCCGAGATGTCCATCCATTCCAATTGCACCGCCATCTACAAGGCGATGCAGGTGGCTGCCGATCTGGTCGCCAATGGTCGGTATCAGAATGCCCTGGTCGTCACGTCCCAGCTTTCATCGTCGTTTCTCCGATCGGAATATTTCAATCAAACGGTTCTGACAGAAGAGCAGGTGATCCTCCGCTGGTTTCTGAGTGATGGCGCCGGCGCGTTTGTCGTTTCTGCGGACAACCCCCCGGTAAGAGGTTTGAAAATTATCGATACCTATCTGGAATCGGTCGGAATGGGCATCGAGCCAACCATGAGAATGCGAATTGGCGCCGAAAACTCCATTATACCGGAATTTTATGCCAAGGGGTTGCATCATCTTACCCAGGATATCAAAACGGTTTCAAAACTCGGTCCGGATTTGTTTGAAAAGGGTATTCATACCATGATTGAAAAAACCGGGCTGGATGTCACAGCCGTAAAATGTTTTTTTGCCAATATCCCCACCAGGCATTTGATGGATCTGACTGTCAAAAACCTGAGAAGAGACTGGAAAGAGGATCTCCCGTTCTATACCAGGCTTGCCAACAGGGGTTATCAGGGAGCGCCGGCAATCCTCATCGCTCTGGACGAGTATATGCGGGAAACCGAACTTCAAGAGGGTGACCGTCTGGTGAGTTTTGTTACCGAATCCAGCAAATGGATGCATGCCGGATTTATTCTGGATTACTGTCAGGCGTGATGACATTTTTAACCCGGGAACAAACGCATGTTATCTGAAGCCATGAAATTTATTGATATCGAGGTGGATGGCAAAATCCTTGCCGTCTGGATCAATAATCCGCCCAACAACTATCTTCCGGGTCAGTTTTTTGTGGAACTGGATCAGTGCCGCAGGGACCACATGGCATCTGAGCGGATTGATGCTGTCATTATCGGCGCCAGGGGACGGATTTTTTCCAAGGGTGCGGATATACAGGAAATCAAATCGGGCTCCGGCACAATTGACCTCGAAACCGTTCAATTTGGAAACGATGTGTTTACCGGGCTGACCCGGCTGAACAAGCCCGTCATTGCCGCGGTCAATGGCCCGTGTTTTGGAGGTGGCATGGAGCTGGCGCTCTGTTGTCATCTGCGCGTTTGCAGCGAAAAAGCCATGTTTGGTCTTCCGGAAGTCACTGCGGGCGTTATTCCGGGGCTGGGAGGAATTCCCAGATTGATCCAAACCATAGGTCATGCAAAAGCACTCGAAATGATTCTTCTGGGGGATATGATTGGTGCATCACAGGCCCTTCAGCTTAACCTGGTCAGTCGCGTATTTGCAAAATCCAGTTTCCGGGAACAGTCCCTGTCTTTTGTCAAAACAGTTCTGTCTGCCAGAAAGGAAGCCATTCAACACACCATAGAGGTGTTTGATCTATGCCGAATCCATCAACAAACAGCAATTGAAGAATCGGCCAAACGCTTTAGTCATTTGATATCAACCCTTGCCCATTAAAAAAAGTACCAATCAAACAGGAGAAACGAATGAAACGTCTTTTGAGTGAAGCGGAAAAAACCACCATTTACAATGAAATCCGGCAATATCTGGCGGATGAGCTTGAAATCGATCCGGAAAAAATACAGGAAGACACCAACATTATCGATGACCTGGGGGGTGACTCGATTCTTTTCCTCGAAATGTTTGAGGAATTCAAGACAAAATACCAGATTGATCTGGAAGTTCGGACCATCGGTCAATATATGTTGAACCATCCGGTTTATACCTTCAAAGAAACTGTCAATGCCATTTTTGATATCATCGAAAAAGGAGAAGATCTCATTGGCCAGGAAAGCAACTGATTTTTTTCCTGAATCTGATGTGGCGGTCACCGGCGTCGGAATGATTACCCCTCTGGGAATTTCTGCACCGGAGTGCTGGGAAAACATGCTGCTGGGAAGATCCGGCATCCGGCCAATTACCAAATTTGATGTCAGCGAATGTCCGGTTAAAATTGGCGGACAATTGCCGGAATCATATGATTTGCTTGAAAAATCAATGATACACAAACGCACGTTCAAGCAAACAGTGACATCTACGCGAATTGCCATGATATGCGCCAGTGAGGCCATAAAAGACAGCAGGCTGGAAATCAACGCCGTTGACAGCAGAAGATGTGCGGTCATCTTTGGCACCACTGGATCAAGTGTCAGAACACTCGCTGAGCACGTGGATGGTCCGGACAAATTCAAAATCATCCGGGAAATGTTTAATGCCGCAGCGGCCAGAATCAGCATGGATTTCGGATTTAAAGGATACAGCTTCACCATATCGGCAGGAAGTGAATCCGGTACCTGTGCCATTGCAAAGGCTTATGATCTCATTCGGCACAACATGGCGGATGTGGTAATCGCCTGCGGTGCAGACACGCTTCTTACCGCCAATTTTCTCAGGCGATTGAAAGCATTTCAGTGTTTGTGCCGGAATACGCCGGATCCGGGACATGCCATCAAACCGTTTGATAAAAACAGAAGTGGATTTGCCGTATCCGATGGCGGTTGCGCGGTTGTACTGGAGTCCATCCGATCTGCAAATCAGCGGAATGCCGATATTTATGCAATCATGTCCGGCTATGGCAATATCTCCCAATTTTCTGTCCATCAACCGGATACCGCCATGACCCGTTCCATGGAACTCGCCGTAAACCAGTCCGGGATTTCAAAAGAAAAAATTGGTTACATCAACGCCAACGGTACAGGGACTACAACAAATGACCTGTCAGAAACCCGGGCAATCAAAACCGTATTTGGAAATCAAGCCCATGATCTTTTGATCAGTGCACATAAATCCATGATTGGACATACATTCAGCGCCTCCGGCGTCATCGGGTTTGCGGTAGCCGCCAAATCCCTCAAGTCCGGGATGATTCCACCCACAATCAATTATGAAACACCCGATCCGTTATGCGATCTCAATTATGTCCCAAATGAGATGATAGGCTCCGATAATGGGGCTGCCATCGTGAATTCATTTGGACTGACCGGGCATTATTTCTCACTCGTCCTGAAATCCAGCGAACATTAAACAACTTTTTGTTTTTTTGGTTAAAGGGGGCGATCGACGCATTTGGGTTTTGGAATATATGATTTCATCTAAAGATTCACATCGTACAAATTGTCTGGTGATACCGGGAATCGGTATTTCCTATTTCAAAGGCGTTCAGCTCATCAAAACCCATCCGATTTTCAGGGAATTTTGCAGAAAAGCCGATATTGATTTTTTATTGCCTTCCTATGATCAGCCATTGACCGACTATACCCCCACGTTGAAAGATACCCTTGAAAACCAGATACAATCCTATGTTGTCAACTGTGCCATGGTCGATATATACGGCCAAAGAGGCATTGTCGCGGATTATGTTCTGGGCTACAGCATGGGCATTTATGCGGCATTGTACGCTGGTGGCTACTATTCGTTTGAAGCCGGGCTTTCGGTTGTCAAAAAGGCATTTGAGCTTGTTTCCGAAGCCTGTCGGCATCGGGAACAAGTCTATGGAATGGGACTTGTTCTTGGACTGACAGAGCAAGAGATTCATACCCTGATATTTGCCGATACCGGAAATGCGGTTGAAATTGCCGTCCACAACGGGAAACGGGCATTTGTGCTGGCCGGGGAAGCGGATAAACTGGAATATTGCCTGGCCCTATCCCTTGAAATCGGCGCCATGGGATCAAAACGTATTCTGACAGACTATCCATATCACAGCTCGTTTTTGCAGACGATACAATCCGGATTTATGCATTACCTGGAAAAAATTGCGTTTAAACCACCGGTCCGCCATGTCCTGTCACCGATAGATGGTCAAATCATACCCCGTGGCCCGGGCCGGACGGCTGATACCATTACGCGTGCGCTTTTTACACCCCTTCATTTTGATACGGCGGTTCATCTGTTGGCCAGTCAATACCGTATCAGCGCGTGTTATGAAACAGGCCCCAATCAATCCATGCGAAAACTGATGCATTATATCAACCGGAAGATCATTGTTTATCCATTTATTTCTGAAGAGGCGCCATGAAAATCGGCATTATCGGCTTTGGTAAAATGGGAGAATCCATTTTCAAACTCTTTGTTCCAAAATCTTTTTCGATACAGGTTGTCGCCGAGACCGAAGCACAGGCTTCCGAAGCAGGACATTCCTGGTTCAAGCGAATGGAACGTGCTGCAAAACGGGGCAGCATTTCATTTGAAGAACTGGCGCAAAAAAAAGAATCGATTCGGTTCAGCCATCAGCTTGAAGACTTGTCATCTGCCGATGTGGTCATCGAAGCCGCTTTTGAAAATCTTGCAGTCAAAAGAGATATTTTTCAACGGCTGGAATCCATCGTAAGGCCGGATACGTTTCTGACAACCAATACCTCATCCCTGTCCATTCGGCAACTGGCTGACGGCCTGATCCACCGGGACCGCTTTTGCGGATTTCATTTCTTTTATCCGGTTCCCCTCATCGACCTGATTGAAGTCATCCGGTGTAATCATACGCAGCAGCCTGTCATTGACTGCCTGGTGCAGCTTGCCAAGACAATCGACAGGCATCCGATCATTGTCCGGGATGCACCGGGTTCTGTCATCAACAATATTCTGGCATACTATTATGTGGAAGCTCTGTACATTCTGGAAGATGGCCTGGCTCTGCCATCCCGGATTGATGAAATTGCCAGGCGGTTCTGTTATATCGGCCCCTGCGAGTCCATCGATGTGATTGGTATCGATTTTTTTAAATCGGCTCTTGAAAATGCGGTTGCAGCCGGGACCAGTTATCCGGTTCAATGGAAATCCCAAAATTCCAAGAAGGCCAATTCGGAATATGTGTTCCCTTACCCGCTCATGTTTGACAGGCTGATTGGAAACAACCGTCTGGGCAAGAAAACCGGAAAAGGAATTTATCTGTACGACAGGGAAGTGCAGGCCAATGATACGATGGCCTTTTATTCCCATAAACATCCGGACAGCCCGAACCTTTCGGAAGAAGCCATCGATCAGATGATAACCGATCGGCTGATATATGCCATTCTGAATGGTTCAATTTTCTCTCTCAAACAGCATATGGCCGACATGTGGGACCTGAACAGGGGAATTCAGGAAATTCTGCACATGAAAAAAGGCCCGTTTTCATTCATTCAGGACAGGGGAGCCGAACATATCGCCAAAAGATTTGATCAACTTGCGCATGATACCGGAAAACGGTTTCATCAAAACGATCTGTCCTGTTTGAAAGACATGTCATGCATCCGTTAATTCATATGATCGGGATCACCAAGCAGTACACGATCGGCGGATCGCTGATCCATGCCTTGAAGGGGATCGATCTAACCATTCAAAAAGGTGAGTTCGTTTCGGTGTGGGGTCCGTCCGGTTCCGGAAAAACAACGCTGTTGAACCTGATTGGTGCCATTGACACCCCGTCATCGGGACAATTTCTTTTCAATGGAACAGAGATCGTGTCGCTTTCGGATAACCAGAAAGCCGAGCTTCGCAACCAGTCCATCGGCTTTATCTTTCAGCAGTTCAATCTGGTACCGGTTCTGTCCGCTCTGGAGAATGTCATGTTGCCGCTTCAAATTCGGGGAATTTCCCATGCCGAGGCAAAAAAAACCGCGGCCAAACGACTGGATCAGGTTGAATTGTCATCGTTTGTCACGCACCGGCCGGACAAACTTTCCGGAGGCCAGCAGCAACGGGTCGCCATTGCAAGAGCGCTGGTGACAAACCCTTATCTGGTCATTGCAGACGAGCCGACAGCCAATCTGGATTCAAAAACGGCCATGAAAATTGTCTCTCTGATGCGGGATATGAACCGGAAAGAAAAAACGACCTTTATATTTTCAACACATGATCAGCGGCTTTTGGACAGCGTCTATCGACTGATTCATCTTGAAGATGGCTTGATACGGGAGGAATAACCACACGTGAAGGCATGGATCAACATTGCGTTGCGCAACCTGATCAAAAATAAGCGACGATCCGCTTTTACCATCCTCGCCATTACGCTGGGCTTTTCAGCCGTGACCCTTTTTGGCGGCTTTACGACCTATATGTATGCAGCCAACCAGGAAGGATCGATTTACACATCATTTCAGGGACATTTGACCATTGCCCGAAAAATTTTCTTCGATCGGGACAGCAACAATCCCAAAAATTTCATCCTTTCCCAGGATGAATTGCAGGCGGTCAGCAGTATCTGCAGTGAATTTGATGAAGTGATTCTGGTCACGCCACAGTTAAGACTGAACGGTCTGATCACCGATGGCCGGATTTCCAATATTTTTATCGCGATCGGGATCGAGCCCGAAGCTCAGGTCGTGCTTGCCCGGGAAACACGGCTCAATTTGATGGAGCCGTACAAGGGACGGGCCCTTGATGAAACACATATGAATGACATCGGGGTATCCAATGGTCTGGCCAAATTTCTCAGATTGGGACTGGATTCCGAGGCGGTCATCATGGGTACAACCGTTGATGGGCAGATGAATGCACTGGATGTAGTCGTTTGTCAGCTTTTTGATGCAGCATCATCCAGTTTCAATGACCGCTTTGTCCGGATGCCTTTCAAGTTGGCCCAATCACTCATCGATACAAACGGCGCGCATCTGCTGTCGGTCATTTTAAAGAAAACCGAAGATACGGAACGGATAAAAAATCGTCTTGTATCCGCATTCTCCCAAAAGGGGATCGATCTTGAGGTCAAAACCTGGAATGAACTCAGCGAATGGTACACCAAAGTCAAAGACATGTTTGATATTATTTTCATGTTTCTTTTCCTTATTGTCTTTGTTATTGTCACCATGAGTGTAATCAATACCATGAGTATGGCCATTCTTGAAAGAACCCGGGAGATTGGAACGCTGCGGGCGCTGGGTTTGAAACGCAGATGGGTTATCGGGCTGTTTTCAATCGAGAGCATGCTCATGGGATTTGGCGGCATTGTGGGGGGATCGATTGTCACCGGGTTATGCTGGGGCAGTATCCTGTTTTTTAAACCAACATGGACTCCGCCCGGCATCACGGTTCGTATTCCGCTGCAATTGCAGTTTTCGGCAGAATATATCGCGTACAGCGTTGTCTTTCTGCTGCTGCTGTGTCTGGTATCCTCGCTTCTGCCTGCCAGAAAAGCGGCCTATCAGAATGTTGTGGACGCACTGGGGCATGTCTGAATAAAAAGAATGGGGTTGTCATGAAACGATTAATTGGCATCGGATGCTTTCTTGTCATCGTGTTGATACTGGGCCAGGCTCAGGGTTCTGTTGCCACTGAACTTTCTGCAAAAGAAATTCTGTATCGGGCAGATGAGTCAAGAGGTAATCTGGAAGGTATCAAATGGACCGTTCAGATTGATTCCGTTGAAAACGCCGAAAAACAGGATCGCCTTCTGACTGTTTCGGCCCGTGGGTATGATTTTTTGGCCATTCTGACAGACCCTCCCAAAGTCAAGGGGCAAAAGCTGCTCATGATCGATCATACGATGTGGTACATGAAACCCGGGCTGAAAAAACCGGTCCCGATTTCCTCCAAACAAAAACTGGTGGGCGGCGCGGCATACGGGGATATTGCGGCAACCAATTATGGCAATGACTACGATCCATCACCACTTCCGGACGAGACGGTCAATGGTCAGTTGTGTTATGTCTTTCACCTGAAGGCCAACAGTAAAAAAACCACCTATGATCAGATCAAATACTGGGTTGACAAGGATCGGCTGGTTGGTGTCAAGGCCGATTTTTATACGGTTTCCGGAAAAATTTTCAAATCCGCCACATTTGATTACACCAATCAGATCGTCATTGCCGGAGCAGAGCGCCCGTTCATATCCAAAATGACAATCACGGATTCACTGGTTGAAGGCAATATCACCCATCTGGTTTTTTCAGATCAGGAAATCGCCCAGTTGCCTGATTCCCTGTTCAATTTGAATTTCTTCATGAACCGGTAGCTTAAATAGCCGGGCTGATCTTCTGTTGCATCCGCCAGATACATATTTGTTTTCTTGTAAAATGACTACGTCGTTGCGTTTTCGATCAATCGCCATGCAGCGGTTTCAGAGGCATCCAGTAACAACAGTTCGCTGTCTTCACATGTGATATGAAATTCAGTCACAGCCGGAAAGCTCTGTCATGGTTCAACGACTGTTATGTTCTTTCATTATGCTGTTCAATCTGATGCATGTCTGCCCTGTTTTTTCAGAGCCGATCGACATGCATGGCGTTGATAATGAGCTTCAGTCGCTGTTTGATGGCAAGAATCCGATTGCCGATCATGTGAATATCCTGCTCAAGGTTGTTGGGTCAACTGGCCGTATTGAGCCAGCCAATTCGACATTGAATCCGGGTAATCAGTTTCTGATGATACCCGATTATGTGGTTTCTGCCGAATTTCGGCCCGATCTGTCGTTTGAGCTGGACAGCTTTTATATTGGTGTCAAACCGCGTGCAGCCATCTTGTGGAAACAGTGGGATGAAGTGGGCCTGGATACGCAGGATGAATCCAGCAGCGACATATTCATCAATGAATGGCTGTTGCGATATACGCTCGAGGGAGATTTTCTTTTCTCTTATGGCCGGGAAAATTTGCAGTGGGGGCCTTCTTTTCTATTATCACCCTCCAACCCGTTCTTTAAAAACAATGGTCAGTCCAATCCCAAAAAAGAAATAGCCGGCATGGATTTTGCGCGAGCTGTTTGGGTAATTGACCCATCATGGACCCTGTCCGCCATTGCCAATACCGATCGCGGAGAACAGGGAGAAACAATTGATTCAGTCTCCTCACCCATTCCCGACCTGCATTTTCCACGATATCCCGGATTATATCGATGGGCTGGCATTGACCCGGATGAGATCAGCAACCGGGTCATAGAAACTCTGGGTTTCCCGGTGGAGTTTAATCGATCCTATGCGGTCAAACTCGATTTTTCCACTTTTCAGCAATATTTCAGTCTGATTGGCTCATACAAGGAAAAAGACCGGTCCAGGCTTGGCTTTTTTGGCGGAATGACTGTTTCGGATGCGATGATTGTATACATGGAAGGCTCGTTCTCCCAGGGTACCGATGCACTGTATCCGGTTAAAAGTCCCCTGTCTCCCTTTGGCTCCATACTGATGCAAACCGAAGATGATTCAACAGCGTTGGAGAGCCTGCTGCTTGTGGGAGGAACCTATACACTGGATTCCGGACAGACCTTTGTTATGGAGGGCGTGTTTAACAGCATCGGTTACAATGATGAGGAGGCGGATCTGTACTATCTGCTCCGACAAAAGGCATCGGATGTGTATGGTATGGACTCCCCCATCGGCAATCTGTCCCAACTGGCGCTGTATCAGGCGCTTGATACCAAATTGCGCCTTTTAAGAAAATGCTATGTGATGCTTCAATATCAGCAGGCCCAGATTTTTAATCAGTTCAATCTGATTTTTCGCTACACGTTGAACCTGGATGATTATTCCAGCCAGTTGATTCCCATTGTGGAGTATGATTTCAGCCAAAACATCCAGTTGTTCCTGGTTGGACAGCACAATTTTGGATGTCACAATTCAGAATTCAGGGCTCTTGCGGACTATGGATTTACGCTCGGTTTCGAATATACCTTTTGAGTCATGTCACATATGAAATCATTGCATCATATTCTGGTCATCTCCTATTCCCAGACAGGCCAATTGACACGAATTGTTGACGCGATCCTGGGACCGGTTCGTGAAAACGGCGACATTCATATCGATCGGATTGAACTGGAGCCGGTTACCCCATACCCTTTTCCATGGCCCATCCATACATTTTTTGATGTATTTCCGGAATGCGTATGCATGGATCCCTCCGAACTGAAACCGTTTCAGTTGGATGTCGACAAACACTATGATCTGATCATCCTGTCTTATCAGACATGGTTTTTGTCCCCGTCCCTTCCGATATCCGCATTCTTAAAATCCGAAGTCGCCCGGGTGATGCGGGATACTCCGGTTATCACAGTCATCGGGTGCAAAGATACCTGGCTGATGGCTCAGGAAACCGTCAAGACGCATTTGAAGCGTATTGGTGCTGTCCTGATCGACAATATCGCCATCGTGGATCAAAGCAGCCGGTTTTCCCGGCTGGTTACCACGCAACGATGGTTATGGACCGGCAAAAAAGATGCCTTCGGAAAATTTTTCCCTCCCGCCGGAATCGATGATAAAACCATATCCAATGCCAGACGGTTTGGCAAAGCCATTGCAGATGGACTGACAGGCAATCTTGTTCAAAACCACAGCCCCTTGCTTCAGGGCCTGGGCGCTGTGAAAGTCGACGAGCGCAATCTGGAGATGGAAAAGTTTGCCTATCCGGCATTTGTTTTCTGGGCCAGGCTCATTCGAGCTTACAGCAGACCGAAAGAATTCAAAAGAAAAGGGCTTCTGATCCTTTTTTTTATTTGGCTGGCCAGTCTCATTGTGCTGGGGATACCAATGGGCCTTCTGATTCATCCGCTCAGACGGATCTTATTGCGGGACCGCATTCAGGGTGAAATCGATTATTATGAAAAACCATCGGGGTCAGCAACGGACAAACTGGAATCAGACTGAATGACAAATCCGGATGATTGACTGGATTGGCGTTATTTGTCCACAGGGGCAGAACGCAGAGAAATTTAACGCGTCGGGAGAATTGGATTTATGGGATTGCTTGAAGGAAAAACTGCACTGATTACCGGCGTCGCCAATAAAATGAGCATTGCGTGGGCGATTGCCGGTGCTTTTCAAAAAGAAGGTGCGGAAATTGCACTTTTTTGTATGGAAAACAACTATCGTCGAGTTTCCAAAATCGCACGGGAGATGGGTATCCAGACAGTCATACCCTGCGATGTACGCAAGGATGAGGATATTTCCAGGGCATTTTCAGCTATTGATTCTGTCTTTGGCGGAAAACTGGATACGCTGGTGCATTCCATCGCATATGCTCAAATTGAGGATCTGGGGGGTGAATTCATTCGTGTTTCGCGGTCCGGGTGGAATATGGCTCTGGAAATCAGCGCCTACTCGCTGGTTGCGTTTTGCAGGCTGGCCCGTCCCATGATGACAAAATCGGACAATGCATCGGTCATGGCACTGACCTTTGGCGGCGGGGAAAAGGTTACCCCCGGATACAACATCATGGGCATTGCCAAAGCCGCCCTGAATATGTCAATCCAATATCTGGCCTACGACCTTGGCCCGGATCGTATTCGTGTCAACGGCATCAGTTCAGGTCCGATCAAAACCCTGAGCTCCATGATGGTTGAAGATTTTTCCAGCGCATTGAATCTGATGGAAGAGCAGGCCCCGCTGCTGAGAAATGTCACACTGGAAGATGTCAGCGGAACCGCAATTTACCTGGCATCATCCCTTTCAAGCGGGGTAACCGGGTCGATTATCAGGGTGGAAGCGGGCATCAGCAGTCTGATTGCCCCAAGCGTTACGCATCCCAGAAGAAAAGCCCTTTCCAAATCCAATTAATATTCTTAAAGTAAAAAACATGAATAAAAAATATGAATACAGATCGGTCATTGGCATCGGCGACACCAATTTTTTTCAGCATGCTGATTTTTCGGTGTATTTCAATCTTCAGAGTATTGTCAGAGGATTATGGGTCAGGGACGCCGTTCAAAATGGTATTGAAAGCCTCATGAACGACTATTATCTGATTACCAAGTCGGCTAATTGTGAATTCATTCGGGATTTTCGGCTGTTTGATGAAGTTCTGGTGACCATGCAGGTTCTGAATATCAAGCATGTCAGTACAGATATTCTTTTTTGTTACTATAATGCCAGTACGATGGAACTTCATGCCAAAGGATATCAGAAAATTGTCTTTTCTGACAAACAGTGTAAACTTTGTACAATTCCTGCCAATTTCAAGGCAGCCGGACTTGAGTATCTTGTCAATGATTCTGAATTGTCCCGTTGATTGACCGTAAAAACGCACCTCATCCGTTTTGGCCAATTATGGAATTGAATTTGAGTACACGGAGTGAACTATATGAAAGATCTCAACAAAGAAATGATACTGGTTACCGGAGCTTCAACCGGTATTGGCAAGGCGACGGCCCTGCTGCTGGATAAGCTCGGTTATCAGGTGTTTGCAGGCGTTCGAACCGATCAGGCTGCTGAAAACATTCAAAAAGAATCTTCTGCTCGTCTGACGCCCCTGATGCTGGATATCACCCGATCAGAGCATATTGATAATGCCTTCAAAATCATATCGGACTGCGCCAAAGACACCGGACAATTTCGTGCACTGGTCAATAACGCCGGAATCATCGAAACAGGCCCATTGGAATTTTTGGAGGTTGATCGGCTTCGCTATCAGTTGGAGGTGAACACCATCGGTCACCTTGCCATCACGCAGAAATTTCTGCCGCTGATTCGCAAAAGCAAAGGCCGCATCATCAATATCGGTTCGCCAGCAGGCTTTTTTTCCATTGTGTTTATTGGTGCCTATAACATTTCCAAGCATGCCCTTACTGCATTTAACGACACACTTCGCCGCGAACTCAAGCCATGGGGCATTCAAGTGGTTTTGATCATTCCCGGATTTATCGATACACCGGTATGGGACAAATCTTATTCAGGAATGGACAAACTGTTTAATAGCCTTCCGGATCAAGACAGTGACCGATACAGATCATCGTATGAGAATGGACGCAGATTCTTCGACATAAAAGGCCGATCCAGAGCCATTACACCGGATGAGGTGGCGAAATCCATATCACGGGCCATACAGGACAACCATACAAAATCACTATATTTTGCCGGAATTGATGGCTTATTTTCATATGTAATCGGGAAGTTTCTCCCACCGGGTATTGTGGACAACGTTACTCAACGAATTCTGAAAGGCCGATTCTGAAATATCAAATGTGGCTCTCTTTTTTTGCTACTTTGAATAAGATTGGTTATAATATAAATAGGATATACATAAAAATGTTCTTGTTGAACCATAATTTCCACCCGCAAATCGATATGGATACCGGCAAAAGATATCTGCAATTTCTCTTACTGGTTATGGAGTTTATTGTTATGGGTATATCCCTTTGGCCGGCCGTAGGGATGATCCTGTATGCCAAACCCTGGCTTTCAACTGCCTGGCAGTGGGTGTTGATAATACTTGCAGCAATTTTGATATTCAATTTGGCTTATCTGTTAGCACTTCTGTTTCTCCGTTTGATTCTACCAATTCCCAAAGAAGGCTATTATCCAAAAACCAATGACAAAACTCAAAATTGGAATGTCATCATTTTTATGTTGAATGTTTTGCTGGTTATATTGCGCTATCGTCCTCCCTGGGCAGCGTATATTTCATCTCTGTTGGTAAATATATTTCCATTACATTATGTTTTTCGCCGTTTTTTCGGACCAGATACGCCTTCGACGACGCTGGGAGACACTTATTCATGCGTAGATCCTTATATGATCAAGGCAGGTAAAAATGTTCAATTCGGTGCATTTTCCAGAGTATTGGGTCATATTTTCGATAACAGGGGGCTTCTGATTAAACGAACGGAAATTGGAGATAATACGGTTATTGGAGGAGATGCCATTATTCTGGCCGGAGTTAGAATTGGACAAAATTCAATTATCGGATCCGGTTCTCTCGTGCTTCCCAATACAGTAATCGGTGATTATGAATTTTGGGCAGGAATCCCCGCCAAAAAAATTCGAGATATTCCAAGAAATCATCCTGAATGATATTTATCAAAAATTTATTAATCATGCCTGTTATCCCTCTTTTCGCTCATTTGAAGTCAACATAGGGATATAATATGATTTTAAAAATCATTTTTTGTCAAAGTGAAATTTATTATTATGTTATATCATAATGTTATGAAATATCAGCGAAATATTGGCGTTATAACTGTGAGAGAGAATTCATGTTTTCTTTTTTTGACTATAAGACTTTTATTCGCATTGCCATCAAGTCTTTCTGCTCTGGCAACCATGAAAAAACACCTCTCACCTCAAAAAGAATTGTCTTTTTGATCTGTTTCTTTTTTTTATTTCCCATTTTTCAGGTCATAAACGCTATCTGCTTTAAACTGGATGAGTTATTTTTTCCGGCATTCCGAGATGTTCAACTGAAACAGCCGGTTTTTATCATCGGTAATCCCCGAAGCGGTACCACGCATATGCATCGGCTTCTGGCGCTGGATAGCAAGCGGTTTTATTTTTTTAAAGCATGGGAAATCATCTTTCCGTCCATTGTTCAAAAAAAATGTTTAAAGCTTGTCGGGAAAATAGATGCGTTATTTGGAAGCCATTTCCACCGTTTTATCCTTGATAGGGAAAAAAGGTCTTTCCAGGACTTAAACAAGGTCCATCCATCCGGTCTGTTTCTTCCGGAAGAATGCGAGTTTTTATTCATACATATTTTTTCAACCTACAATCTCCTGTTTCTTTTTCCTATAAAAAATGAATTCGACTGGTTCTTGAATTTTGACAGTATGTTGTCCGCTGAAGAAAAAAAACGAATCATGTCTTTTTACATCGAGTGCATTAAACGTCAGGCATTTTTCAAGAAATCTGACGGCCAATTTTTATCTAAAAGTCCTGGATTTTCATCAAAGGTTGATAGTCTTTATCAATATTTTCCGGAATGCAAAATTATTTATATGCTACGATCGCCAATGGAAGTAGTTCCTTCAGTATATAGTCTGGTAACAGAACTTTATCTTTCTGCCATTGACCTTGCTGTAGATGATGAAATGTTGGAAAACGTCTACCAAATGGTCAAAACATTTTATAACTATCCTTTAGACAGGTTGGCAGAAAAGGAGACTTCATCATATTATATTGTAAATTATGATAAGCTTGCCAAAAATCCGAAAACCCTGATCACTGATCTTTATAAGCATTTCGGGTTTGAGTTGAATTCTGATTACATGGCGATGCTCAATATGGAAGATCAAAAAGCCCAAAAATATGTCAGCAGACATCAATATTCATTGGCAAAGTTCAATCTCAGCAAGACTCAAATAGTACATGACTTTGAAAAAATCTTTGATCATTTCGAGTTTGTTAAGGATAATTTCGAATAATAACGTGGAATCTCATCTCATGAACACACAAAACATCCCAATCACCGAACGCAT
>DFZE01000050.1 GCA_002382065.1 Desulfobacteraceae bacterium UBA4064 | reverse complement strand
TGGTTTAAAGGCGCTTCGATTACCGTTTGATGTGTGTTGCAATAATTACTAAGATCGTCAAGTCCGAGATCAATTCTTCCCCGTTCAGATAAATAACCGATTTCTGCCAAAACCATTGCTGGAATATACACATGTCGCTGCTCATTTTCGGCTTCTGCAAATATCATTCTAACCTGGTGAGGCAATCGCCGTTGTTCCAATCGCAGAACAAGCGCCATCGTATCCGTTGTGACGGCATTATTCATGAGGGTAATTCTCTTTATAATTGGCGAATTCTTCTTCCAAATGGATTAGAGAATTCATCTCCATTGCGTGCAACTCATCATATACGCTCAATTGAGATGGTCCGGATTGTGCTCGCCTGCGGCATCGCTTGATTTTAAGGAATTCAACAAAATCCAGAACTTCCTGCAATGCATCTGGGGAAAGATATTCAACTTCTTTAATGAGAGTATTTTTGATGTCTGTTGTTGTCATATCCATTTAACTTGCCTTACATATGAAACCCCACCGTAACCGTGGTTCCGCCGGACGCCAGACAGTCTTCAATACGATTGCAGAACCGGCACAGCAACACATCACCCGGGCAGAGATCCTCGTTTCTGGGAATATACCGGCAGCGGGTCGAGGACAGGTGGATAGAAAAATGGTATCGCTCGGAAAATATCTTCATTCGAAGCAGGTCAAATCCCCGTCCACCCGCATTGAAATCATACGGTTTTTTGGTGGAATATTCAAGCGTTCCCCGGGTTGTGACATGACTTTGAAAAATCAGTTTCTGGTCATCGGCGGTTATGCCGATACCAAAGTCGGTCACCGTCAACTCCGGGCCGCCGCTGCCATTTGCCACCCGAACATCTATCCGACTGTTGTCCGGCGTGTTTTCAACCGCATTTCGAATCAGTCCGACAATCACCTTTGTCAAGACATCCGGCGGGATGAAAACCGGAGAGGTCTTTCTCAGGTCGAGATTCAGATTGCATTTTCTGCCACTGTACTCAAATTGTATCTTCTGGATCAACTGCTTTGTGAGTACGGCCAGATCAATTTCTTCAGGGATGGCATCTTTCGGGCCAAAGAGGGTATCAATACGCTGGCGCAGCCGGTCCAAGATCCGATCCTCACCAATCTCCTCAACCAGAACTTCCAGCTCATCCCGACAAACCTCCAGCAGGTCCGACATCATATGGTAGGCCCGAAAATCTTTCTGACGTAGAATATCCTCGATCTCATACTGCATCTCCAGAATCCGTTCCAGATTCCGGGCTGCCCGATCCAGAATTCGTTTGACTCCCGGAACAGTGGCGGATGGCAGGCGGCTTTTCAGCAGACCAATCGACGCGGACAATACCGAGACAGGGGTTTTCAGTTCATGGGACAGATGGTGAATGACTTTTTCTTTGGCCCAGTTGAGACTTTGGACCTCTTCGTAGGATTTCTTCAGTTCTTCATTGATGATGGCATTTTCGATGGGATAGGCCACTGTCGTGGCGATGGCGCTCAAAAGCTCGACATCGGCTTCAACAAATCCGCCATTGATTTTATTGACGGCGCACAGCACACCAATGATGCGGTCTGATGTGCGTACGGGAACATCGAGCATGTTTTGGGTATGATATCCGGTTTCATGATCGACAAATGAAAAAAAATAAGGGCTTTGGGATGTATCCGGGACAATGAGCGGTTGACCGGTTTGATAGACATGACCGGCAACCCCCCTGTCAATCGGAAACCGGATTTCCTTCATGCGTTGACCGGTTCCGGAATCGCCAAAATTGGTGGCCCGAAAATAGAATTCCTTGCGGTCATCGTCCAGCAAAATCACGGACGCGCCATCAACCGTCAGCAGTTCCTTGACTTCGCGGATAATGAAATCCAGCCGGTCATCCAGGCGCCGGAACTGGTACAGGGCCCTGGCAATTCGAAACATGGCCTGATTGACACGGCTGATCCGCTTTTCTGCAGTCACATCCCGAAGCGTGTTGACCTGGCCGGCAGGCTCGCCGGCTTCGTCATAGAAAATGGCGCCATTGATCACGATGTCGAGCAATCGGCCATCCCGTGTCAACCGCTGGGTCTCGATCCCGTATATCACCCGCTCTGCCAGCAGGTGTTTCAGACCTTCCCGGGTTTCTTCCTTCAGGCGCTCCGGGACAAACGGAATGTGTCTGCCTTCCAGTTCTTTCAGGGTCCAGCCAAATACCTTTTCAAAGGCCGGATTCAGATAGGATACCGTACTGTCCAGATTGAATACGAACACCGGATCCGGCAAAAAATTCAAAAATGCACGATACCGCTGCTCGGCGGCAAAACAGGAATTTGAATTTTTAAGATCGCTGTCGGATGTCACGGGATACCTTTTGGAATGAGAGCGTGACGCGTGACGGACCCGTCACCCGTTACCCGTCACAAATCTGTTTACCGCAAATGCCGTGGTCTTTCGTCAACCACTCTCAATGCCTTGCCTTCGCTTCTGGCAATGAATTTGGGCTCAACCAGATTGACCTCGATACTGATGCCCATCATTCCCCGAATATGTCCGGCAACCTTGGATTCCACCTGAAGGCGTTTTTCCGGACCGGCATCATAGACATCCTTTTTCCCTTCGACCTGAACCACCAGTTGATCCAGATATCCTTTTTTCCTGACAACCAGCCGGTATTGCGGTTCAACCTCGGGAATTTCCAGAAGCAGGGACTCGATCTGGGACGGAAACACATTGACGCCGCTGATGATGAGCATGTCATCGGTTCTGCCCGAGAGCTTTTCCATTTTCAACAGGGTTCTGCCACAGGAGCAGGGTTCCTTGATAAACCGGGTGATATCCTTGGTTCGATACCGGAGAATCGGCATGGCCTGTTTCTGAAGAGATGTAAACACCAGTTCCCCTTTTTCACCCAGTGGCAGCGGCTCGAATGTCACCGGATCAACCACTTCGGCCAGAAAATGATCTTCATTGATATGCAGACCATTCTGCTCGATGCAGTCAAACGCCACACCCGGACCGGAAAGCTCGGTCAACCCGTAAGACTCCATGGCCTTGATGCCCATGCGCTCCTCGATTTCGTTGCGCATGGCAATTGTCCATGGTTCCGCCCCGAATACGCCGACCCGGAGCGGGAGAGACCGGATATCCACCTTCAGTTCCTCTGCCCGCTCGGCAATGGTCAGGGCATAGGACGGGGTACTGAACAGGACGGTTGCACCAAAGTCTTTCATCAGGGTGATCTGACGTTCGGTCAGGCCGGAGCTGGTGGGTACGAGGGTACAGCGAAGTTTGGCAGCGCCCTGATGAAACCCGAATCCACCGGTAAACAGACCATAGCCATAGGCATTCTGAACGATATCATCTTCCCGGACACCTGCGGCAAAGAGATTTCGGGCCATACACTCGGACCAGTTATCCAGATCACTTTCGGTATAGGGGCCGGTGATGGGCTTTCCGGTGGTTCCGGACGATGCATGGACCCGCACGACATCTTTCAGCGGCACCGCACATAATCCAAACGGATAATTGTCCCGCAGGTCATTTTTAACCGTAAACGGCAGCTTGGCCACATCTTCCAGACGCTGGATATCGTTTGGATGCACATTCAGCTCATCCAGTTTCCGGCGGTAAAAAGGAACCTGCTCATATGCCCCGGCAACGGTTTCCTTGAGTTTTTTAAGTTGTGACTTTTTTAAATCGGCTACCGGCATGCTTTCAATCGTGTCATTCCAGAACATACGGTCTCTCCTTGAATACCGACAGGTTGGGGGATAAATTATGAATTTTGACGAAAACCCATATCAAATGCCTTGAGATTGACATCCAGAAATGCGGGCTTTGTTTTGGATCGAATCGCAGCCTTGACGGTTTCGGCTGTCAACGGCAGTACGCCGGTCCGGGTCAATGCGCCCAGGAGAACAATATTGACGGCCATGACATTTCCGGCCTCTTTGGCCATGGCAGCGGCATCCAGTGCAATCAGTTTTGCGGTTTTGGCCCGGATCAACGATTGAAGTTGGTTCAAATCCGGATAAACCCCTTTTCCGATGGCTACGGTAAAGGGGGGAAGCGGGCTGATGTTGGTGACAACGATGGTTTTGGAATTGCACTTGTTGAGGGCCCGAAGGGTTTCAGACGGTTCAAAACCGACCAGCACATCCGCCTCGCCATCGGAGATGATCGTGCTGCCGGCTTTTCCAAAAACAAGTGATGATTCGACAACGCCACCCCGCTGCGCCATTCCATGGATTTCACTCATTCGAAACGGAATCCCGGAAAGAAGCGCCGCTTCGCCCAGCACACTGGAAGCCAACAGATTTCCCTGACCGCCTACTGCGACAATGATCAGTCTTGTTGTATCAGACATGGTTAAAATCCCTTAATTTTAAAAAGTTCATAACGACTCAGGTATTCAGAATTCAGGAGTCAGAATTCAGAATTGCCCGCATGTAAGCTACCAGTAATTTACTGACTTCTTCAATCAACTGGGTTGGCTCAGAAACATCACCATAAGCAAGATCATGGACAAGTATCAAATAGTACCTCGATTCTTCAAGGGACCCTTGGGCAATATTGAGGAAACGAAGCTTGTCCGCAGTTCCACGCTTTTTGAATCCTTCAGCGATATTGGCTGCAATGGATACAGTTGCTCTGCGAAATTGGGAAGACAGTCCGTAGATTTCTGAGCGTGGGAAGGATTGCGTCAAGCGATAAACAGCAATCACAAACTGATGGGCTTTCAAACCACCAAGTCTTCAAATCTCTTTGATGGGTCCCTCATTCTGACTCTTGAATACCTAAGTAGTTACAAAAGTTATGTGTTACGCTTTCAATGGAACAATGGCGTTTTCCGGGCAGATCTGGGCGCATACCGCACACCCGGCGCACATGACCGGATCGATTTTGACCCGTTCATTCTCGATGAAAAATGCCGGACATCCCAGCAGATTGACACAGTTCCGATGATTTTTGCATTTATCATTGATGGTAAAGGGTCTGGATTTGGCTTTTTTTAGACTTTTGGCATACAGCGTGCATATCTCTTTGGCAATGACAACGGAAACCCCTTTAAAATTCAGGGCGTCACGAATTGTCTCGATACTTTTTCCAACCTTGTACGGGTGAACCACCGCTATGTGGGGAACGCCGATGGCCTTGACGATTTCCTCGATGGACAGCCTGCCGTATCCATCCAGCTTCATCAGACTCATATCGACGCCGGGGTTGGGCTGATGTCCGGTCATGGCCGTGATGCCGTTATCCAGAATGATCAGGGTAAAATTGTGCTGGTTGAATACCGCGTTGATCAGGCCGGTGATGCCGGAATGAAAGAATGTCGAATCACCGATAAACGACACGACTTTCTGATCGGAAACCCGGGAAAATCCGCAGGGCGTGCTGGTGGACCCGCCCATGCAGATCAAAAAATCCCCCATTCCCAATGGCGGCAGAAATCCCAGTGTGTAACACCCGATATCGGTCGGATATATGGTGTCGAGTCCTTCCGCGGCTTTTTTGACCTCGTAGAAGGTGGCCCGATGAGAACATCCGGCACATAAATTGGGGGGACGCTGGGGAATTTCCGGAACATCCGAAACATCCATCACCGGCTCCGGCGTGTAGGGAACACCAAAATAATTGGCGATGACCTGACGAACCTGTCTGGGGCTGTATTCATAGAGTCTTGAAAACAGGGTCTTGTCCTTGCCCCTGATCGGAATCATGATGCCGGATTCCTGGGCGATGGATCGAACCGACTCTTCCATGAACGGTTCACCTTCCTCAACGATCAGGACTTTTTCGCAGTCCTTCAGGAAAGAGGAAATCTTCTGAGTCGGCATGGGATGGGAAAATCCAATCCGCAATATCCGTGTCCGGTCGCCAATCTTCAAATCATCGATGGCATCCTGAACATAGGCATCGCTGACACCGTTGCAGATGATGCCCCATTTGCCACTTCCGGAAATGCGGTTATATTCCGAGGTCTCGGATATCGCCAGCGCCTTGTCCAGATTGGCCAGAAGCTTGACATGAAGTTTTCGGGAAACTGCGGGAACCGTCACATAACTGAACGGATCTCTTTTGAAGGCGCCTTTTGTGACACGGGGTTTGATGGCGCCGAGGGTGACCGGTGCTGTCGAATGATTGATCCGGGTGGTGGTCCGAAACAGAACCGGCTCCTGAAGTTTTTCGGACAGATCGAATGCATACCCGATCATGTCCTTGGCCTCTTCCACGGATGACGGTTCCAGGATTGGAAGGCCGGACAGCTTGCCATAATACCGGTTATCCTGCTCGTTCTGGCTGGAAAACATGAACGGGTCATCCGCGGTCAGAATCACCAGTCCGCCCGTTACGCCAACATAGGCCAGGGTCATCAGTGCATCGGCAGCCACATTCAGACCGACGTGTTTCATCATGCACATGGTGCGAACGCCGCAGTTGGCGGTTGCAGCCGCCACCTCCAGCGCCACTTTTTCATTGGTGCTGTATTCAAAATACAGATCACATTCCTGGGAGATCTGAAAAAAATTAAGCGAAATTTCGGAAGAAGGTGTCCCGGGATAGGTTGTGGTCACGGCGACACCCGCTTCGATGGCGCCCCGGGCAATGGCTTCATTGCCAAGGAGCACCATTTGTGAACCGGGTTTGTCAGTCAATAATTTATGCATAAAATCGATCCTTAATGAAAAAGTGAACAATGTTCAGTAAACGGATAAAACAATGCGCGGTTCTTTTGCCGGATGACAGAAGGACGGGCGCGTGGATTTCAAAGGCTGAAGACTGAAGGCGCCGCTTACAGCATTCAGGCTGAGCAGACACCGGGCGGCTTCTCTATACTCACTACTCATCTCTCAATACTCATCAATCCGTTTTTCTGCGGGTATAAATGGTTTTGTAGCGCTCAGCAGATGCGGTCATGCATGCCGTGCATCCGGGCTCATTTTCCGGATCAAAGGACTCGAGGCGAACCTCGAACCCGATTTCCTCATACATGGAAACGACATCCGAAAGACGGGGCTCATCCAGCGAATTTTGCCGTTCCCATCCTTCCAAAGCCAGTATTTCATCCCGCTGACCCGCCACGATCGATCAGGCCCCTTTGAACTCGGGACGTTTTCGCCCGGCAGTACTCAGTCCTTCCAGTGCATCGGCCGTTGAAAAAATTTCGGCCAGTCGTCCCAGCTCAATTTCCACGGCATCCTTCATTGACTTGCCAATCTGCTGATCGATAATCTCGTTGGAAACCCGCAGTGCAATCGGGGCCTTGAAGCCAAGGGTTTTGATAACTTTGGCTGCCAGGTCCGCGGGTGCATCCGGTTGTTTGCCGAACAGCAGCCGGGTTACGTTTTCCGACGAGAACATCGCGGCCATGGGCAGGAATTTTTCCGGCAGTGTCCGTGATCGATACTTGTCGGGTTTTCCTGCAGCCATGATATCCCGGATGGCCTGATTGACTCCCGCCGGATCGACAACAGTGGTCACAATCCCCAGGGCCCGGGCATCGGCCATGTTGATGCCGAACCCGGTAAAGACATAGTATTTTGCCAGTTCGGGACCGACATGCCGGGTCATGCGAAGCATGCCGCCCAGTCCGGGATAAATGCCGATGCCGGTTTCCGGAAACGCCATTGACCCGGCCGGCGTGGCAACAATGGCCTGGCAGGACAGCGCCAGCTCACTCCCGCCGCCAAGAGACAGACCATCCAGAAGGGCAATGGTGATCTTGGGGGAATTTTCGATGCGCAAAAACAATTCATGACCTTTTCGGGTAAAACTGACGATATCTGGAATGCGGTTGGCCTTGATGTTGTTGACAAAATAGCGGATATCCGCACCGGCCACAAATGCCTTGCCAGCGCCCTGAAACACGATGGCCCGGACATCATCGCGCTTTTCGGCTTCGGTAAATTGCTGATCCAGTTGGGCCACAACAGTTTCATTGAGCGCATTCATGGCTTCCGGCCGATTCAGCGTGATGGTGGCGACGCCGTCTTTGACCTCCATATCCACAAATCTGACGTCAAAGGGTTTTCCCAGATTTTTCTGCTTTTCCAGAAGAGACGGCATCTTGAAATCGGCATATTTTTCCGTGATGGCCTTGACCACGTCATACGTCTTGCCGATGCCGATGCGGTTCATGATTTCAAATGGGCCCATGAGCCAGCGAAGACCAATTTTGGCGCCCCGGTCCGTATCTTCGATACTGGCCACGCCCTCATCCACCAGCGCCGCGGATACGCCCAGGCAAACGCCCAGCATGCGGTCGATGACGGCCTGAACCCGGGTTTCATCCACTGCGCCGTCAAGCGGCCAGTTTTCCTTTTTCTCCATCTGTTCTTTCAGGGTTCTGCAGGGCGCATAAAACGGACCCAGTTCATTACCCAGGGTGGTTGCGGCATGAACCGCGATGGGAATACCGGTCACATTCATGAGCTGAAACGGGCCCATACCGATTTTGAAGGCGCGTTTGGACGCTTCCTCAATTGTCGGAATATCGGCCACGTTTTCTTCCAGCAGACGCACCGCCTCATTCAGAAAAAGAGGTCTGGTTATATGTTTTTCCAGACAGGTTTACGTTTTTCATCAAAACTGGCAATGCCTTCCAGTGTGTCTTCGGTTTTCATCAGGGTGTTGAGAAAGAGATCACTGACGCCGGCCAGGGCTTTGTCAAAATCCATTCCCAGATGTTTTTTGACCGCCAGCTTGTTCAGCCGAAGAATCAGGGGGCTGCTGGACTTGATCTCTGACACCAGCTTGTTGACCGCGGTTTCAAACTGGTCATGCGGCACAGACCGACTGATCATGCCAAGCGCCAGGGCTTCATCCGCGTTGAATCGTCTGCCGGTCGTGCAGATTTCGATGGCCTTTGCCGGGCCAACCAGTGCTGGCAGCCGAATGGCGGCATAAGGCGGGAAAAAACCCAGTTTGACTTCCGGCTGGCCAAAAACCGCCTGTTGTGACGCGATGACCATATCACAGGCGATGGCCACCTCCATCCCCCCACCCAGACAGGCGCCCTGAACTGCGGCAATGGTCGGAACTGTCAATTCATCGATCAACTGAAAAATCCGGTTGAACGACGCAATCATGTCATGAACCATATCCGGTTTGTGATCCCCGACTTCCACCCCGGCGCACCAACTGGGGCCTTCCCCGAATATCACGACACATTTGAGGGAAATATCGTTTTTAAGGGATTCCAGAACCTGGTTCAGTTCATTCATGGTTCCGATATTCAGGACATTGTGTTTGGGTCTGGCCAGCCAGATGCTGGCGACGCCCTCTGCAACAACCAATTTGATGGTCTTCTGATCTGACATCATTGTTTCTCCCTGGTTTCAGTCTCGAATGAACAACGTCATGTTCCATAAAAAAGCTACATCTCAGCTATCTTGTATCTGCAAAATTGTCAAGAAAAAACTCTTTCCAGAATGCGGGTATGGTGATTTGAATGGTGTGGTGAGCGTTTTGAAGCGTTTTTGGAGGCCTGATCCCGTTGTTGGAAACGGTTGGAATCGATTCGATTCGGAGGGGTAAAATACCTGGAGTGTGAACGAAAACCCATGTTCAGGGAAAAAGTCGAATATCGAAATCCGAAATTCGAAACAAATTCAAAATCCAAATGTCAGAATGACCAAAAAGATAGATCAGTCAATACACTGTGTTGAAACTTTTTGTTTGGGTCATTGTTGCGGATTTCGTGCTTCGAATTTCGAATTTTATGATACAGGCCTGTAGGTCAGGTTGGCCGGTTCTCTGGCCTACTACCTGACGTTGCTGGACTGCATTCCGGCTGTTTGGCCTGTCAGGGAACTCCCGTTGGTCGCACCCTGACCTACCCGCTATTTCTTTCTGTGTATTCCGTGTGTTCTGTGGTTAATATATTTTTATGGTAAAATCATACCTACGCCTTTTTGAAAACATAATTGAGCTGTCCATTGGGCAGCCTGTTTGCAACCGTGGTCATGGGCATGCCAATTCTGATTTCACTGTCATCCAGGGCGCTGTCAAGACGTCCAAAAACCCGATAATCTCCGTAATCCAGCAGGGCGATACAATACGGCAGGTCGCCATCAAAGCCCATGGGCGCGAATTTTAAACGGCTATAGGTCACCAGCTTCCCATTGCCACTGACTTCCTGCCATGTCATATCACTGGACAGGCAGTGACAACAGTCGGCCCGGGGCGGAAAAAAGGTTGTATTGCAGGTCTTGCAATGGGTCGCCATCACCTTTCCATTTTCCAGATGGTCGATAAAATCGTTCACTTTGGTCAGGGTGGTGAAGCTGACCGTACCGAATTTGCCAAAACGGACATCCGCTTCTTTTTTTGGTTTGCTCATGACTCCCCCAGCTTACTGGTTACACAATATGGTTACATTTCCGTAAATTCCGACACCGCCGATGTTATGAACCAGTCCGATTTCCGGCTCCTTGACCTGCATGGCTCCGGCTTCACCGCGCAACTGAAGAACAATCGTTCGAATCTGGCTGCCGCCTGTGGCGCCAATGGGATGCCCCTTTGAAAGCAGTCCACCGTCAACATTGACCGGAATGCTGCCTTCCCGGTAAGTCTCCCGGCTTTGAATCAGGTCTTTGGCTTCACCGGGTTTGGCAAATCCCAAATTTTCGTAGGCCATCATCTCGGCAATGGTAAAGCAGTCGTGCACTTCCGCCACATCGATGTCCCCGGGACCCACACCGGCCATTTTGTAGGCCGCCGCCGCCGCCTGTTCCGCAGCCCGCAGACCGGTGAACAGATCCCTGCCGGTAAGATTGACACTGGCGCTGGCGGTTCCGAAACCCAGAATCCATATCGGTTTTTTGCAGAACAGCCTGGCTTTCTCTTCGCTGGCAACAATGATGCATGATGAACCGTCTGCATTGGCGCAGCAATCCCCGACCCGCAGGGGGCTGGCTACCGGACCGGCCATGATATCCGCAGGGTCGGCGAACATTTCCGCGGTGACCGGCTTTCGATAAACGGCCCGATCATTGATTTGGCCGTATGTGGCGGACTTGACGCGAATGGCGGCCAGATCTTCCAGCCGGGTCCCGTATTTTTCCATATGAGCCTGGGCATACATGGCGTAATATGCCGGCATCATGGTTCCAAAGGGACTTTCCCATTGAATATCCGCACCACGCCCCATCCGCTCCTGGGACTCGGCGGAAGAAATCTCCGACATTTTTTGAAATCCCATTACGGCCACCACATCATGAAGGCCCGATGCCACCAGAGAATAAGCCAGTTTCAATCCCGTGCTGCTGGATGAGCACAGGGTTTCCACATAAAAGGTGGGTTGGGGATTCAGTCCCAGATATTCCGCCAGAATTCCGGATGGCGACCGCTGTTTATCATACTCCGGCGCCGAACAGACAACCGAAGCGTCGATATCCTTGGCGGTGACGCCGGCATCCGTCACGGCTTCCCGGAACCCTTCAAATACCAACTCCCGAATCGATCCGGGATAACTTGCGAACAAAATGACTCTGTCCCACACCGATAATTGCAACTCTGCCCATGGTATTTCCTCTCTTTTGAAGTGAACGACATTATTTCACGGCAAAACTAAATGTACTGCCCGCCGTCCACCTTGATGATTTCGCCGGTGATATGCCGGGCCTTGTCGGATGCCAGAAAAGCGATCACATTCGCCAGGTCTTCGGGTTGTCCCACCCGTTTCAGTACAATTTCGGCCATGGCCAGATCGATAATCTTGTCCCGGGCATCCGATCCTTTCAACATGGCGGTTTCAATCAATCCGGGCGCAACCGCATTGACATTGACGCCAAAAGCCCCCAGTTCCTTGGCAACCGCCTTGGTATAACCGATGATTCCGGCCTTGGAGGCGGAGTAATTGGTCTGTCCGAATTTTCCCCGCATGCCGTTGATCGATGTCACATTGATGATTTTGCCATACTTCTGATCTTTCAACAGCGGCGCGACATGGCGGGTAAAGTTGAAATAGCCTTTCAGATTGACCTCGATGACCCGGTCCCACTGCTCTTCCGACATTTTCCAGCATACCCCGTCCCAGTTCATTCCGGCATTGTTCACCAGGATATCGATTCGGCCAAAAGCGTCCATGGCGGCCCGAACCACCTCTTCCGCCTGTGTAAACGAGGAAATGTCACACGGTACGGCCAGTGCCTTTCTCCCCATGGCTTCAATCTGAGCTTTTACCTGGTCTGCCTCTTCCTTGTGACTCCGGTAGGTCAGGCACACGTTGGCCCCTTCCTGGGCCAGCATCAGCGAAGCCGCCGTGCCGATGCCCTGTGATCCACCGGTAACGATGGCATTTTTCCCTTCCAGCAACATAACTCCTCCTGTGGCCGAATCAAATTAATGTTTCAAAAATGGCAATTTATTTCGAATATAGCTACTTTACAGCTATATTGTATCCTGTAAATTGTCAAGAAAAATGTCTGAACCGGCAGGCATTCATGGATCATTCAGGATGGATTCACCCCTGTATATGAAAATCAGGCCATAATGAGGGTGCAGGCCTGTTCGCAGTGATGCCGTAAGACGTTTTTTTAATGCCCTTACGGGCACACTACGAACAGAGGAAAGCATTCCGGCCGAGTGCTATTTTCACGGTAAACAAATACAAAATATCTTGATGTGGTCTTATTTGACCCGTTATAGTGGTTTTGAAGTTTTGAAGGCGTCAAAATTTCATTTTGACACTCCAGTAAACAAAATTTGAACCAATCCCAATAAACCTGTTTCGCTGTTATGGCAAAAAACCCGCCACATATGCGCAATTCCTTCACAGGAGTGAACAGCATGACCACTGCTTTAACAACATCCCGGCAGGCCATCAATGATCATGTCCGGTGCATCGCCGAAACCACGTCATTTTTAAAACAGCGTATTCCGTTTGCACCGCGGATGGGAATGATCAGCGGAACCGGGCTTTCCGACAGTTCCAGAAGGCTTGAGATTGCAGCTTCGTTTGACTATGCCGATATTCCACATTTTCCGGTTTCAACCGTGGAAAGCCATCGGGGAAAGCTTGTTTTTGGGAAATTGGGTGGAAAACCGTTGGTGATCATGCAGGGCCGGTTTCATCTGTATGAGGGATATTCCCCGCTTGAAGTCATTTTCCCCATTCGGGTCATGAAGCGGTTGGGTGTTCATACCCTGATTCTGTCCAATGCCTCGGGGGGACTCAATCCCCGGTTGTGCGCCGGTGATATTCTGATGATCCGGGATCACATCAACCTGACTGGCGCCAATGCGCTGATCGGATGCCATCAGGACATACTGGGGGACCGGTTTCCGGACATGAGCGGGGCCTATTCTGCGGATTTGCGTGATACCGTGAGACAAACTGCGGAAAAACTGGATATTTCGCTACAGGAGGGGGTTTATGTGGGACTCAAAGGGCCGTCCCTGGAAACACCGGCGGAAGTCCGGTTTTTGAAACTGATCGGCGCGGATGCGGTCGGGTTCTCCACGGTGCTGGAGACAATCGCCGCAGTTCAGGCTGGCATGAAGGTACTGGGGATTTCGGTCGTGACCAATGTGCATGATCCGGACAATCCAAAACAGTCCATTATCGGGGATATCATTGTGGTAGCGGAAAACGCTTCGGAAAAAATCGAGGCACTGGTTGCCGGCATGATGGCTGAAATGTCGGAATGACAGGGTATGAAAATGCTGAAATGCGGTGATCTCACAGGGCATCTCCGCATCCCGCAATTTCCGTATTGCTGAACGGCGGCTATTTTACGCGTTCCACATATTGCCCGGTCCGTGTGTCGATGCGGATCACCTCACCTTCTTCGACAAACGGGGGTACCTGAAGCACATAACCGGTTTCCAGCGTGGCCGGCTTGGAATCACCGGATGCCGTGTCGCCCTTGGCCCAGGGATCGGCCTTGACAATTTTTAATTCCATAAAGATGGGAAGCGTGACGCCGATGGCCCGTTCCTGAAAGAGCAGAATATTGCAGACCGTATTTTCCTTTAAAAAGTGGATACATTCACCAACCTGTTCGGCTGTCAGAAAATCCTGGTCATAGGTGGAGGTGTTCATGAAACAGTACCGGTCGCCATCGGCATAAAGATATTCCATTTCATGTTCTTCCAGTTGGGCTTCGTTGAACTTTTCTCCGGACCGGTAGGTCCGTTCGAACTGGGCGCCCGTCACCATGTTTTTAAGCCGGCACTTGTAAAGGGCCTGACCTTTGCCGGGTTTGACAAATTCAAACTGAACGACAACATACGGATCACCGTCGATTTCAATTTTAAGACCTTTTCTAAGATCACTGCTGTCATACATGAACGTACTCTCCTTGATTCCGACTGGCATTCACACCGACACTGGCGTTCTCCGCGGCCCGAATGCCTGCTGGAATGTCATTGTTTAATGTGATTTGTTTTCAAATCCGATTCAGCCTGATTCACGGCGGATATCAATTTTTTGATCTGGTTGATATCTTTTTTAAACCGGATCGGATTTCCGGCGGAATCCAGGGCATTGGTTCCGGTACAACTGTCGATTCCTGCCGGACGAACCTGCATGATGCCCGCATATGCGTTGTCCGGTGTGATGCCGCCTGCCAGAATGACCGGAATTTTGACCGACCGGACCATATTGGCCGCGATATCCCAGTCACAGGGTTTTCCGGTAATGCCGACAAACCCCGTCACCGGCTGATCCGCGGATATCGAATCGGCAGGGGGCTGTTTCCAGGTATCGGTCAGAAGCCAGTCGCTATGCGCCTCGAATGCTTTCGCAAGGGAAAGGGGGTCAACCGGTGAAACAACACCGGGTTCCGGAATCGGAATGGTGCGCATGATTTTGATAGCCGGCCGGGCTTTCCGGATATCTTTCTGCAACCCCAGAAATGGACTGATATCCACAGATTGGCCGGTGTCATCCCATAAGGCATCACAGAAATGCAGAATATCGGGCTGATACCATTCCATGAGCTGAAAAATCACCTGAGGATCGAAAAACAGCGGAATCAGACTGGACCGGGCCTGAAGACGATGCGCGGTTTGAATGGCATCCCGGATGGGTGTCTGCTGCCAGCGGGTGGAATCCAGAATCACGCTGCCAATATGATGAACGCCTTCTGCAATCACCTGGATGGCTTCTTCAGGCGTCTGAATTTCATAAATCTGGACAATCATCGGGTAACCGGTAACGCGTGAGTGGATATCATGTTATTCCCTGCTTGACTTTTTGCGGCATTCCTACCATATTCAGCCAATTTTCGCAAATTGATTGTTAAGCGACGCCGATTGCGTCCATTTGAAAAAAGTTGAGGAGAGCCATGATACTCATCATTGATTTTGGATCCCAGTATAATCAGTTGATTGCCAGGCGGGTTCGCGAATGCCAGGTTTACTGTCAGATCGATCCGCCGACGATCAGCCTGGATGATGTTCGCTCGCTGAATCCCAAAGGCATTATTCTTTCGGGTGGTCCGGCCAGCATCTATGAAAAAAACAGTCCAAAGGTGGACCCCGGCATTTTCAATCTGGGCATTCCGGTTTTGGGAATCTGCTACGGCATGCAATACATGGTTCATGCACTGGGGGGAACCGTCGAGGAGGCCAAAAATCGGGAATATGGATTTGCAGAGCTGACCATTACCGAATCATCGAAAATTTTCAGCGGTGTCGAATCCATTACCCAATGCTGGATGAGTCATGGAGATTCGATCCTGACACTGCCCCAGGGATTTCAGATCATCGGGTCAACCATCGGAACCCCGATTGCGGCTACCGAATGGCCCAAAAAAAAGCTGTTTGGCCTTCAGTTTCACCCGGAGGTCGAGCATACGCCCATGGGTCGTGAGATGATCAGCAACTTCCTGTTTGATGTCTGTCAGTGTGAACGGACCTGGACCATGAAATCATTTGCACATGACACCATTCAGCACATCCGGGATACCGTGGGGGATAAAAAGGCAATTCTGGGATTAAGCGGCGGTGTGGATTCTTCGGTCACCGCATTGCTGCTCCACAAGGCAATCGGCAAACATCTGACCTGCATTTTTGTCGATAATGGTCTGTTGCGAAAAAATGAACGTGAAAAACTGAAGAAAACCCTGAAGCAGCACCTGAATATCAATATCCGGTTTGTCAATGCCGCAGACCGGTTTCTGAAAGCCCTGGAAGGTGTCATCGATCCGGAAAAAAAACGGAAAATAATCGGCAAAGTGTTCATGGAAGTATTTGAGGCCGAAGCCGCAACCATTCCGGATGCGGATTTTCTGGCACAGGGAACCCTTTATCCCGATGTCATCGAGTCGCAATCCACTTTTGGCGGTCCCTCATCGGTCATCAAATCCCATCACAATGTGGGCGGTCTGCCCAAAAACATGAAGCTCAAGCTGATTGAACCCCTCCGGTTTCTGTTCAAAGATGAAGTCCGTAAACTGGGGGCGGAAATTGGCCTGCTGGACGAACTGATCTGGCGTCAGCCTTTTCCCGGCCCCGGGCTTGCCATCCGCATCATTGGAGAAGTGACACGCAGCCGATTGACAATTTTGCGGGATGCCGACCATGTTTTGCTTGATGAAATACGGAAGTCTGGCTATTATAGACGGCTGTGGCAGTCGTTTACGGTTCTTCTGCCGCTGAAAAGTGTCGGGGTGATGGGGGATCATCGTACCTATGAAAATGTCATTGCCATTCGGGCTGTAACCAGCGTGGATGCCATGACCGCCGACTGGGCCCGACTGCCCCATGACCTCCTGTCCCGAATTTCCAACCGGATCATCAATGAGGTCAAAGGAGTTAACCGGGTTGTCTATGATATCAGCTCCAAACCGCCAAGCACCATCGAGTGGGAATAGGTTTGAATGAACACCAGCAAAAAAAGCAGTTTCGACTTTCCGATTACCCAAGAAGACCGGCCGGACACGCTTTTAACCGATCAGATGGACCACCGGCGCCTGGATATTCTGGGGCGTCGGGTCACGCTGATCACCATCCTGATTCCCATTCTGATCATTCTGATCGGCTTGTTGGGATATCGGGAAATTCGGGGCATGATCAGTCTCAGTCAGGATTTGGGAGCAAAAGAGCTGACATCCATGGCGCGCAATCTGGAATCCAGCTTATCCAATCTGTCCATCAATCATGCCAAACTGGAATCGGATATTTTTGCCCGATTCGATCAACTGGAAACAACGGTCAACAGGTTCCAGGAAAACCTTCAGAAAATGGAGGCTTCCCTGGATGCTGTCAAAACCCTCAAGGCGGACAAACAGGCGCTCTCCGATGAAATCAACAAGGTTGACACCAAATTTCAGCCGGTTTTAAATGACCTGAAGTCCGAAAATGCCAAAGTGGCTGCGGATGTCGCCGGTCTGAATAAAAAGCTGGTTGCTGAAATGGAAAAAATTTCCGATCAGTTCAATGGCATTACCACGGCAGTGGCCGAATGCCAGGCAGATCTAGGGCTGGTATCCGGAGAAAAGGCAGACAAAAAGCAGTTGGACATCACCTTCAAAAATCAGGAAAAACGCATTCAGGACATTGCCGACAAAATGGTTCATACCATGGGTGAGCAGATTGAATCCATGCAGGCGCGCATCAAGGAACTGGAAAGAGCAAAGACGGTTCCGGAAAAGCCGGCGGCTCCGCAGCCACCGGCCCAGCCAGCACCCAAAAAAGCGCCTGCACAGCCATAACCGGCGCGGTGTGTCATGGTATATAAAACGGAACACCCATCGCTTTACAGATAAATGGTTGAATGACCGGCAAGGGATAATCGATAAAGGACTGGCCCCTTCCTGTGCCCCCTCCCCCAAAGCACTATCTGAAAAGCGATATCAATGACTCCATTCGAAAAATATCTTCCGGAACATCCACTTCTGGCGAATCGTGTGCTGTCACAACAACCCGAACAGGGTGGCCATACTCCAGTGCTCTCAGTTGTTCCAGTTTTTCGGTATCTTCCAGAGTGCCGGTTGGCAGTTTCCGGAAAATATCCAGAAACTGTTTTCGGTAGGCATACACGCCCAGATGCTTGAATGTGTCATGGCGGGCAGGCAAATCCCTGGCAAACGGAATGGTTGAACGGGAGAAATACAGGGCATTGCCATGAACATCAAAAACAACCTTCACATCTTTTGGATTGGTGATTTCATCCGGGTTGACAATGCGATACGCCAGCGTGCTCATACCAAGCGCCGGTTCCCGGATCAGGGGGCCAATGACCTCGGATACGCAGTCTGACTGTAACAGTGGCTGGTCACCCTGAATATTCACAACAATATCATCGGGGGACAGATTCAACATCATGGCGGCTTCGGCAACCCGATCGGTTCCGGACCGGTTGTCCGGCCGGGTCATCAGGGCGTTTCCGCCAAATTGCCTGACCGCATCGGCAATCCGGAGATCGTCTGTCACAACAATCACCCGGCTGATGCTGTCTGCTTTCATGGCCCGCTCATACACCCATTGAACCATGGGCTTTTGGGCGATCCGCGCCAGGGGCTTGCCTTCAAAACGGGTCGAGCCCCAGCGGGATGGAATCATGGCGATCACCTGCATCAGCGGATCCACCCCCCGATCAGATGAAGATGCAAATGAAAAACGACCTGGCCACCACCCCGTTCCACATTGAACAAAAGCTTGTATCCGGATTCTTTGACACCAGCCTGTTCCGCCATATCCCTGGCCACCATCATCATTTCGGCAATCAGCAGGCTGTCTTCGGACGATATGTCATTGATGCTTCTGATATGCCTCTTGGGAACAATCAGAAGATGAACCGGTGCGTGGGGTTTGATATCTTTAAACACCACAAGATTGTCATTTGTGAATAAGAATTCTGTCGGTAGTTTTTCATGGGCTATCTTGCAAAAAATACAGTTATCATCATACATGAGTGATCTCCTGCGGGCTCTTATTTTTTATCTTGTTTTGGAAAGGCAACCGGGAAAGGGTTACAGGCTATAGCATTCCGGAGTTCAAATTCGGGATTTCACCCCCTCATCCGGTCATTCAATATCTCTCGCTGTGTGAATTGATACAGTGTCTGATAATGATTAACCGTACCGGAACTTGATCCTATTTTCAATGAAATTCAGGTCATGACATTCATACAGCCGATTTTCAATTTCAGTCCGGCCGCCACTTCCTGCAAATGGCAACGGATCCATCTGCCGATCAATCTGACAAAGCGCCATGTTTTCTGAAACTTACAGTGTCCATATTCAAAATATTTTTGAAGGCCCCATGGACCTGCTGGTTTATCTGATCCGAAAAAATGATCTTGATATCTATGATATTCCCATCGCCACCATCACGGACCGGTATCGGGAATATCTGGATATGATGCAGATCATGAATATTGATATTGCCGCTGAATTTCTGGTGATGGCCGCTACCCTGACACAGATCAAATCCAGAATGCTGCTTCCGGTTCATGAAGACGAAACAGATGCAGATGACCCCCGACTTGAATTTACCCGTCCACTGATCGAATATATGGCCATGAAATCCATCGCCCATCAACTCAAGACCCGTCCGATTCTGGGGGAACACATGTTTTCCACAAACGCGGGCCGAATGGATGGCTGGTATTCAGAAGCGGAAAAACTTATCGAGGCGGATCTGTTCGATCTGGTCCAGGCCTTTCAAAAAATGCTCGACCGGCTTTTGCCACCCCGCCAGGTTCATCTCTGTACTGAGCGGATATCCATTCGGGATCGAATGATGGAACTGATGGCCCGATTCGACGCCCACATGCTGATCGATCTGGATGATCTTTTTTTTCAGTATGACACCAAACCGGATATGATTATCACATTTCTTGCCATATTGGAATTGACCAAACAGGCAATCATCCGAATTTATCAGCATGCTGAAACCGGCCTGATTCGATTGATTCGACTATGACAATCCCCGACCTGAAATGGGTGATAGAGTGTTTTCTGCTGGTTTCGGATGGACCGCTTGGCATTGAAAAAATCAAATCTGCCACCGGCTGTGATGATGTCTCACGGATTCGAAAAGCCCTGAATGAATTGTCAGCCGAATATGAAGCCAGGGGCGGCGGAATATGTCTGGCCGAAGTTGCAAACGGGTATCAGCTCCGTACACGCCCGGAATATTCCGAATGGGTAAAAAAATTTCTTCAGCCGCCGCCCCAGCGATTAAGTCAGGCTGCTCTGGAAACACTGGCCATCGTGGCCTATAAACAACCCGCTATTCGCAGTGAAATTGAACATATCAGAGGGGTTGAAAGTGGCGCCATCCTTCGGATGCTGCTGCAAAAAAAACTGATTCGCATCGCAGGCCGAAAGGAAATCCCCGGCAGACCACTGATATATGCCACCACCCGGCGGTTTCTGGAGGTGTTCGGTTTGGCCGATCTAAAAGATTTGCCCA
The DNA here is from genome assembly GCA_002382065.1 of Desulfobacteraceae bacterium UBA4064. Taxonomy (GTDB): domain Bacteria; phylum Desulfobacterota; class Desulfobacteria; order Desulfobacterales; family Desulfatirhabdiaceae; genus UBA4064. The sequence continues at coordinate 17,030 of DFZE01000050.1, read as the reverse complement.
GCCCAAAAGAGATGACCGAACTCAGTGAACCAATTGAATCCGAAACCTGACAAATTTTCCCTGTACATGTTGAAAAAGCTTGACTTCCACACCCAAAAGCCGTTAATTATACGCACAATTCAAGCATATGGGCGACTAACTCAGCGGGAGAGTGCTACCTTCACACGGTAGAAGTCGCAGGTTCAAACCCTGTGTCGCCCACCATATAAAATCAAGGGGGTTATGATCACCATAACCCCTTTTTTATTTGCCTCGTGATGCATTTTTGCAGCTTTTGCTGATTTCGGCTTCTACAAAAGCTTCCAATAATTCAGCAGGTTTTGTTTATCCTCAGGTCGGTTGAAACTGCGCTGGCTGTCATTGCATGGAAATCCATTTACGCACTGTCTTTACAAATGGCAAGATACTTGAAATAATTGGTGGTATCCATTTTAGCGCTTCTCATGTTCGATCGGATAATATCCTGATCGATTTCACGATATGTTGGAATGACTACAGGGCGGACGCATCCAGGTTTCGAATATATCCTGTGATCCCCTTTTTGTCTTTCAAAGACAAATCCATCCTGAAGAAATATACATTCCAGAATTTTCCAATGTATTGGGGTTAGTATGCGTTGCATAAAAACATGAACATCTACATTTTTATAACATACAGATTATATTTATAATACTAACATATTAATCTGTTAATATGATCATTTTATTTTGTAACGCATCCTTATGCGTGGCAATTGCGGCTACATCCTGTCGAGGTCAACAGCTCAATCGGAACATCGATATATTTGCTATCCGGATAGTCCGCAATTTTTTTGCCCGTTCTGCCCGATCTAAAGCCACACGCCTTCAACACGCTGTCAAGCGTACCCCTTTCAAAGCATAACACAAGAAACAGCGACAATGCGTCATTCAGATTTTGTTTGGCCTTTTCCTCTGTTTCACCCTGGGTTATGACATCAAGAATGGGGCAGGATGCAATCCACCAATTCTTTTTCTTTTTCATCAGCATTGGCAATTTCATGGTCATTATCATTTTTTTCATTGCATGGTCTCCTGCGTTTTTTGTTCAAAGTCTTCCCCTGTCTTCATATCGTTTCGAAAACCAAATTGCAACTGAAGACACCCGGGGGAATCCTGAAATCAAATCCATCCCCCATGACCCCGTTTTATATTCCAATACCCATCGCATATCTCCATTTCTGTTTTCTTGATTTTTATGGAAGAATATCGCTTTCAAGATAACGATTCCGGAAGGCAGAAGGGAGGAGACTGGCCTTTTATCGGCCATTCCCGACCCATAAGGATACATGGAAAAATGTCTGAAGATGAAAAAAGACCCTGTTTTTCATCCGGGCTGATGAAATGAAAAAGAAAGCCGGGAACCATTTATGGTCACTCGGCTTTATGGCCCGGCAGTTGCCCGATTTTTCGTTTTCAACCGGTTACAGCCCAAAATTCAGCACATGGGTCAGGCCGGTGTCCATTTCAAGAATCTGTACCCGAAGCTGATGGGCGGTTATGGCTTCAGCCGGAAAGAAGAGAAATCCGTGGGCCAGGTTGCCGGGTTGAATGGGTTTGTTCTGGAGGGATTTTTCACGCATATCCGTGGTGACAGATTTTCTGGCTTCATCTCCGGAATACGCGCCAACCCCGCCGATCACAGCCCCTGCCGCAGCCCCTGCCGCCGCACCTTTTCCAATACCCTCTCCCACACCGCCACCGCTTACAATTGCCACAGCAGCACCCACCACAGATCCGGCTATCGCACCCAACAACCCTTTCTGTGCGCCTTCACTTAAAACTTCTGTGGACTGTGCATATCGGGTGGACCGGTCATAGGCTTCCTTGTTGGTCAAAATCTGCCACATGCTGCCGGATGCATCGGTTATGAATGTCTGATCCGGTACAATTTCAAGGGGATGGGTTCCCTGATTGTCAAAGATGATCTGAACCGGCAGCATGCCGCTGCCAATGATATCAAAACCGAATGCGACTTTGGCCTCTTCCGGATTATAATATGCCTTTGCCGCAATCTGGGCGCCACCAGCCATCTGAACATTGGTATAGGATGATGGTGGCCGGAATGCCACCGGCTGAGCCTTGTAAGCCGTTGCGCAGCCAACAACAAGCACCGCAGCCAGCATACTGAACCAGATTATTTTTTTCATATTGCGCTCCCCTTGTCGTGAAAAATACAAAAAACGTTTTGGGTTTTGAGTGTTGAGTGTTGGGTTAAAAACGGTACATCTCATTTTCCTGTGTGGGGGTGAAACTCCCAGAGTGATTCATGAGCGTTTACCGTAATAATAATCCGTGATGAATGGAAAATGATGAAAATTTACATACGGTCAAAGCGTGAAAATTTCATGGTAAACGTGCCTCTTCCCTGCGTTGCCGATCGAAGTGCGGTTGAGTAGCCAAACATTTTTGCCAGATTGACCACAGCCCGAATGGCCTGAACCCCTCCCCGGTGCTCGATGGATTCGATTTTTCCACCCCGGGAATGAATATCTCCAATGGCATCGCCGGTATAGGCCTCCGGAACCAGAATTTCAACATCCATGATCGGATCCAAAAGATATGAATTTCCCCGGGAAAGTCCATCCTTGACAGACATGGAGGCGCTGACCTTGTAGGCCAGTTCGGTCCCCTGCCCTTCCCGATGATTGCCGCCTGTCAGAAGGACTTCCACATCCACCACCGGATACCCCATCAGGCTCCCGCTTTGAAGCGATTCCATCACACCCTTTTCGATGGCCGGAATAAACTGCGGGGGAATGACATCTTCGGTAACACGGGATTCAAACCGGTTTCCAGTGCCCCGCTTCAGGGGTTTTAACATCAGTTGAACTTCGGCAAAATGACGCTGGCCCGCGATCTCCCGATCAAATGCAACAGATGCGGATGTTTCGGACCCGATGGTCTCCCGATAAACAACCTGGGGTTTTCCAACATTCACATGGGTGTTGAATTCCCGCGTCATGCGGCTGATAATGACCTCGAGGTGAAGCTCCCCCATTCCGGAAAGAATTTTCTGGCCGGTATCCTCATCCTCCCGAACCCGCAGCGTGGGATCTTCTGCCAGAAATTTTTCCAGAACCTGATCGAGTTTTTCCTGATCGGATCGGGATTTCGGCTCGATGGCAACCGAAATAACCGGTTCATAGGTATCGATGTTTTCAAGCAAAACCGGGTGATCGGCCTGGCACAGCGTTTCTCCGGTCGATGAATCCTTCAGTCCGACCACACCGACAATGCTTCCGGGACCGGCCTCATCGATTCGATCCCGCTTGTTGGCATGCATGCGCAATATCCGGCTGAGCTTTTCCTTTTTGTTTCGAAACGGATTGAAAACCTCGTCTCCGGCAGTTATTTTCCCACTATATACCCGAACATAAGACAGTTTTCGGCCCTCAACAATGGCTACTTTAAAAATCAGTGCGGCCAGTGGTGCTTTTTCCCGGGTTGGACACACGATGGTCTCTCCGGATTTGGGGTCAACCCCCTTGATCGGGGGCACATCCATCGGGCTTGGGAGATAGCGGACAATGGCATCCAGCAGGGGTTGAATACCCTTGTTTCTCAATGCCGTGCCGCACAACACCGGGGACAGTTTCAGATCGATGGTGGCCCGCCGGATCGCGTCATGCAGCATTTCGGTATCGATTGGCTGTTCGGAAAGCCACAATTCCATAATCTGATCATCGACTTCGGCTATGGCCTCAATCATGCGATCCCGAAATGGCTGGGCCAGTTGCCGGTCGAAATCGGACAGATCCTCGATTAAAAACGCTGCCCCCATGGATTCATCATCCCACACGATCTGCTTCATGCTTATCAGATCGATGACCCCCCGAAATGATTCTTCCTCACCCAGCGGGAGCTGAAGGATCAGCGGCATGGCATGGAGTCTCGTTTTCATCATGTCAACCGTGACCTGAAAATTGGCCCCGATTCGATCCATTTTATTGACGAATGCGATTTTGGGTACATGGTATTTGTCGGCCTGACGCCAAACCGTTTCCGACTGGGGCTCGACACCGCCCACAGCGCAGAATACGCCGATTGCCCCATCCAGAACACGCAGTGACCGCTCCACCTCTATTGTGAAATCAACGTGTCCGGGTGTATCGATCAGTTGAATTTCCGCCTCTTTCCAGTGGCAGGTGGTGACAGCAGAGGTGATGGTAATGCCGCGTTCCTGTTCATCCGGCATCCAGTCCATGATTGCCTCGCCATCATGGACTTCTCCAAGTTTGTGGGATTTGCCCGTGTAGTATAGAATCCGTTCGGTAACGGTGGTTTTTCCCGCATCGATATGAGCGATGATGCCGATGTTGCGAATCTGTTGTATCTGATTTTTTTTTGTCATGTGAGTATCAACACGTTGTTTCTGAATGAGAGCGGATAGGTATGACCGTAACGACTCAGGTATTCAGAATTCAGGAGTCAGAATAAACAGGGAATGGTTGCTGTTTATTAAAAGGATTGTTTCTTTATTTATTCTGAATTCCGGCTTCTGAATTCTGTTTTTCCAACTGACATAAACATAAGTGACAAATGTAGGATAATGTCGGCATGAAGTCAAGAAAAGCCGGAAGCCGGCCGGGTTACAAGTCTTCATGAATTTTTTTCATGACCGCATCAACGGTTTTTCCCGGCGTATTGATCATCACCACAAACCGATAGCGGCTGCCGTCTCTGCCCGCGATAAATCCGGCCCGGGTTCGAATGCCATCCAGTGTTCCGGTCTTGAACCATTCCCGGCCCTCATGACGCATCAAGTCAATATGGGGTTCAAACAGTTTCAGAATACGCCCCAGACTATCGGCTGTCATATGATTTTGGCGTGAAATGCCGGAGCCTTCCACCATGTGTATACCATTGGACAATCCCAGCTTCTGACAAAATGTTCCGGCGGCGGCAACAGCCTTGTCAAGCGTTGCCGGTGGTCCATAGACCCGTGCGCCACAGGTCAAAAATAGCTGATTGGCAATGAAATTGCTGGAAAATGCCAGCATTCCGGAAGCAATAGCTGCCAGCGTATGGGGCGATTCAAACCGGACAATCAGCCTCTCCGATGATTCGACATCGTTGGCGACACGGATCCGATTTGAAAATGTCACATCATGGCGATTCAGAAAATAGGCGACCAGATGACCGGCATACCGGGTGTTTTCGATCGGATCATGGGACAATGTGATCCGGCCGGATTGAATGGGCGTCAGTTTGATTTTTTCAATGGCAAAAGGAAGCAGCGGTGTTTGAGGTTCATCGCTGATATAGCGGCCGTTATGATCTTTCTTGAATGCGATGGTGTTGAAATTGGCGCAAAACGCACCGGCTATGGCGTTATAGGGTTCGGTATTTGTTTCAAGCCCGGGAATGTCGATGGGGTTGTCAAAATATCGCGTATCCAGAACCATATCCTGAAATTTCCGGGTACGGAAACTGATCCGGCGGGCCAGCTCGTTCAGCATTTCCGATGTCAGCAGCGGATCGCCATATCCCCTGATTCTGAGATTGTTTTTGGAATCCAGACTGGCATCGGTCGCAAACCGGTAATCCGGACCCATATGGTGTATCGCCATCAGGGCCGTGACCAGTTTGAGCGTGGAAGCCGGTATTCGCGGAACATTGGCATGAATGGATACCAGCGGCTGGTCATTTGAATCCACAATCAGAAGCGAATCCAAGTGTCCGACAAGCGGAGAATAATCTTCCGGATTCAAACCGGTTTTGGCCGGGATGTCATCCGGATTGAGTAAGAGCAAGCCCGAAAGGAGAAACAGAAATTGAAAAAATTGTCTCATCCGGTTTCAACAATCAGGGTGACCGGTCCGTCGTTGATCAACGTCACATCCATCATGGCGCCAAATTGACCGGTTTGAACCGGAATACCGGTTTTGCGTATCCGGTCAACAAACTGTTCATAAAGAGGAATGGCTTTTTCAGGACGCGCAGCCGCAGCAAATGACGGACGTCTGCCTTTTTTACAGTCTGCCAGAAGCGTAAATTGGGACACCACCAGCATTTCTCCATGTGTTTCCAGAAGAGACCGGTTCATTTTACCGGATTCATCCTCAAAAATTCGAAGATTGACAAGTTTTTCTGTCAGAAATGCCACATCATTCACCGTGTCCGGTTCGGCAATTCCCAGAAGGGTCAGCATGCCGCAGCCGATCTGGCCGACAATTGCACCGTTGACCGTCACACGACTCTGTTTCACCCGCTGAATCACGGCAATCATGGTTTGAACCTTTATCCGGATGTCAGGAAAGTGAGGAGAAGATGTTGAATTTGGGCGGAGATATCAGATGCTTTTTAACAAAACACAATTCCGCTGCCTTGACCACAGCCTTTTTGTATTTGGGGGGAAAGTCCGGGGGAAGCTGAATCTCGATATCGATCTGTTCCACCATAAACGTGGTTTCATGCCGCTGAAAATTCAGGATAATGTTCAAACCGGTTGTATCGATCTGTCTTTCCCTGCAGAATGAGTACACATAAATTCCGGCACAGGTCCCGATGGATGCCAGAAACAGATCGAACGGTTCGGGGGCGGTTCCCTCACCGCCTTCATCGACCGGCTGATCCGTTTTTACCGTAAAGCCCTTATAGGTGGAATTGACTTTTTTTCCGCCGGGAAAGGTGATGATCATATCCATGTATTTTCTCCAGAAAGATTAACAGATTTCAATTCAATTAGTTAGATTCAAATCCTGATTTTTTTGCCGATATTGACAATCCGTCATATCAAGCGGACACCATTTTCCTTTCAGGGTTTCAGAACGTAATCCCCTTTTCAGTTCGATCAAAAACTCACTTCGGGGAATTTCAACGGCGCCCAGACTGATCAGATGCCGTGTTCGAACCTGACAGTCAATAAACCGCAACTGGTGGTGACGTGCAAAATGCACCAGTGCCGCCAATGACACTTTGGAGGCATTGCTTTCCACCGAGAACATGGATTCACCAAAAAAACAGCCTCCCAGAGACACCCCATACAGCCCCCCCACCAGCCGGTCCTGTTTCCACACCTCAATGGAATGGGCATACCCCATGTCATGCAGCATACAATAGGCATCAATCATGTCATCCGTGATCCAGGTTCCCTGTCCATTTTTCAATCGGGAGTCTGCGCAGAGCCGGATCAGTGACGGGAAAGCGGTATCCATGGTGACATTGAAAATTTGTCGTCGAATGGTGCGGCTGAGGCTTTTGGAAAGATGAAACCGGTCCGGATACAGGACAAGTCGGGGGTCCGGTGACCACCACAGCAATGGCTGATCATGTGAATACCAGGGAAAAATCCCCATGCGGTAGGCAGCCAGCAGCCGTTCCGGACACAGGTCGCCGCCCACGGCCAGAAGACCATCCGAATCCGACAGATCCGGTGATGGAAATCCGCAATGAGTGTTCAGAATAAAAATTGCCATCGTCAGCCGGTTTCATCATATTCAAACGTGAGCGTGTCATTTTCTGTTTCCACCGTGACCCGTCCACCTTTTTGAAGCCTGCCGAACAAAATTTCGTTGGACAACGCATCCTTGATGTGGGTCTGTATCAACCGCCCCAGCGGTCTGGCGCCATACTTGGGATCATGACCCTTTTCAGCCAGCCAGGATCTGGCCTGAGCGGAAAGTGTCACAATCACCTGTTTGGGTTGAAGCTGCCCGTTCAGTTCGGCCAGAAATTTGTCCACCACCTGTTCCATGACTTCAGATGAAAGGGCATTGAAATGGACAATGGCATCCAGGCGGTTCCGAAATTCCGGGCTGAAGGTTTTTTCAACCGCTTTTCTGCCCCGGTCTTCCGAATCTGCCGTAGGTATTCCAAAGCCGATGGCGGCTGCGGTCATTTCACGGGATCCGGCATTGGACGTCATGATGATGATGATGTTTCTGAAATCCGCTTTTTTTCCGTTGTTATCGGTCAGGGTTGCATAATCCAGCACCTGAAGCAGTATGTTGTACACATCGGGATGAGCCTTTTCAATTTCATCCAGAAGGAGTACCGAATGGGGATGTTTGCGGATATCATCGGTCAAAAGCCCGCCCTGATCAAACCCGATATACCCGGGCGGCGCACCGATCAGTCTGGCCACCGCATGTTTTTCCATGTATTCACTCATGTCATAGCGGCTGAAATGGATTCCCAACAGATTGGCGGTCTGACGGGCGGCCTCTGTTTTTCCAACACCGGTGGGACCGGTAAAGAGAAATGCACCCACCGGCCGATTGGGGGCAGCCAGTCCGGCCCGGGACCGTTTGATGGCCGTGACAACGGCTGCCAGAGCCTGGTCCTGACCAAAGACAACCTGCTTCAGGCCATCTTCCAGATGCTCCAGACGGGTTTTATCGGATGAGGATACCCGGATGGCCGGAATTCGGGCCATTTTCGCCACGATTTTTTCAATATCTGACGGACGGATGCGTTTTCGTCGCCTGCCTTCGGTAAGCCGGATAAAAGCGCCGGCTTCATCGATGACATCGATGGCCTTGTCCGGAAGGTAGCGGTCATTTATGTGCTTGGCTGACAGTTCCGCTGCGGCCTGTAATGCCGAATCCGTATAAAGAATCTGATGATGGGCTTCATACTGGGATTTGAGACCTTTTAAAATCAGAATCGTCTCGGGCACGGAAGGCTCCAGAATTTCCACCTTTTCAAAACGCCGGGACAAGGCGCGATCTTTTTGAAAATGGTTCTTGTATTCTTCATAGGTGGTGGAGCCAATACACCGGATTTCGCCACTGGCCAATGCCGGTTTTAAAATGTTGGATGCATCCATGGAACCGCCACTGGTGGCGCCGGCCCCAACAACCGTATGAATTTCATCGATAAACAGAATGGGATTCTCTTTTTGTTTCAGGGATTCGATGACCCCCTTCAGGCGCTGTTCAAATTCACCCCGAAACTTGGTCCCGGCCAGCACCGCACCCATGTCCAACGCATAGATATGGATCCCTTTCATGATATCCGGGACCGCATTTTCATATATTTTCAGGGCCAGGCCCTCGGCCATCGCAGTTTTACCCACACCCGGATCACCCACATAAATGGGATTGTTTTTTCGTCTGCGGCATAAAATCTGAATGGTCCGCTCGATTTCGGCTTCCCGATGTATGAGTGGATCGATTTTCCCGGAAGCCGCCTTTTCATTCAGGTCAATGGTGAAAAGGTCCAACGGGTCTGTTTTTTTTTGCTTTTCCGAGGGTTCGGATTTGGGCGCCGTTGTATTATCCCGGGTAAACAGGGGAGGCTGGGTATCATGGGAAATGTAGCTGAGAACCGCGAGCCGGGTAATGCCCTGTTCGCTGAGAAAATAGGCGGCATATGAATCCTTTTCCAAAAATATGGACGCCAGAATATCACTGATTTCCACCTGCTGTTTTTCTGCAGAACGAACATGATTGACCGCGCGTTGAATGACCCGCTGAAAGGCCAGGGTCTGCTGAAGCGTGTAATCGCGATTGTCCGGAACCCGGGCTATCCGTTCTGTGAAAAAGGCTTCAATCGCGCCAATCAGGCCGGCCACATTTCCACCGCAGTTTTCGATAATCTCGATACCGGTACTGTCATGCAGCACCGCAAACAGGATATGCTCGACCGACACATATTCATGTCGTCTCTGCCTGGCTTCCTGAACCGCCTGACCAAGACTTTGACTCAGTTCCTTGCTGATCATGATTCAATCCTTCTCAATGGCACACCGCAGGGGATATCCGTTCTCTCTTGCCACGGAATGTACAATCTCCACTTTTGTCTCTGCAATTTCAAGGGGATATACCCCACATACGCCGACCCCTTTTTTATGGACATTCAGCATGATGGCCGTGGCCTCGTCCAGAGATTTGTGAAAAATGGTCATCAGAATCTCCACCACAAACTCCATCGTTGTGTAGTCATCATTTAGCAGAATAACCCGATACAGGGGAGGCTCTGTAACCCTCTCCTGATTTTCGGTTATCGTTTCTTCCGATGTTCGGGTGTCGGGTACGCTCATGGTCCTGTCATTTCCCACAACATTTTTTATATTTTTTTCCACTGCCGCACGGACAGGGATCATTTCGTCCAATCTTGTCCTGGGTCCGTCTGACCGGCTCCTGTCTGGGTCTGGAACCATCTCCGCTTCCGGAAAAAACCAGATTCTGTTCTTTGGGCTTGTGGATCGTTTCGAGCTGTTCCGGTTCAGCCGGCTGAATCCGGTACAAAATGGAAAGGGTTTCTTCCTTGATCCGGTCGATCATGTTCTGAAACATCTCAAAACCCTCTTTTTTGTAAATCAGAAGCGGATTCTGCTGGGCATATCCCCGAAGACCGATGCCTTCCTTGAGATGATCCATGGACAACAAGTGGTCTTTCCAGAGACTGTCAACGGTTTGGAGCATGACATACCGCTCCAGATACCGAAGGGATTGTTCACCAAGTTCAAGCTCTTTTTCGGCATATCGTTTCATGGCCGTTTCGAATATCCATTCCCCCAGATTCTCCGCGTTCATTTCTTCCAGCGTATCCGGCCCAAGGCTATCTGCCGGAAAATTGAACTGTTTGAAGACCGCTTCCCGCAGTCCCCTGAAATCCCAGTCTTCCGGCGCCGCTTTTTCATCGGCAAACGTGGCCGCAATGTCCTCGGATTTCTCCCGGATCATGTCTTCGACAGACTGCTTCAGATTGTCTCCAACCATGGCCTCGCGGCGGTGCCGGTAGATCACCTCACGCTGCTGGTTCATCACATCGTCATATTCCAGGAGGTGTTTTCGAATATCGAAATTGTGACCTTCCACTTTGGACTGGGCATTTTCAATGGCCCTGCTGATCAGGTTGTGTTCGATCGGCTCACCTTCTTCCATACCCATTCTGTCCATGATGGCGCTCATGCGCTCACCACCGAATATCCGGAGCAAATCATCTTCCAGGGCCATGTAGAACCGCGATGATCCCGGATCACCCTGTCTTCCGGACCGCCCCCGAAGCTGATTGTCGATGCGTCGGCTTTCATGACGTTCCGTGCCCAGAATATGCAACCCACCCAGATCGGTCACGCCCGGACCCAGAACAATGTCCGTACCTCGGCCAGCCATGTTGGTGGATATGGTCACAGCCCCTTTCTGCCCCGCCAGGGCCACGATTTCTGCTTCTTTTTCATGAATCTTGGCATTCAGGACCGTATGGGGAATGCCTCTTTTGCTCAGCTTATTGCTGAGACTCTCCGATACATTGATGGAAATGGTTCCGACCAGAACCGGCTGGCCCTTCTGGTGCAACTCCCGAATTTCATCAATGACAGCCTCGAATTTTTCTTTTTTGGTTTTATAGATGACATCCGGATGATCGATTCGAATCATGGGCTGGTTGGTTGGAATGATTGTGACATCCAGATTGTATATCTTTTTGAACTCGGCCGCCTCGGTGTCGGCTGTACCGGTCATTCCAGCCAGCTTGTTGTACATCCGAAAATAATTCTGAAAGGTGATGGTGGCAAGGGTCTGGTTTTCATTTTCAATTTTAACCGACTCCTTGGCCTCGAGCGCCTGATGCAGTCCCTCGCTGTAGCGCCTGCCCGGCATCAGCCTGCCGGTGAATTCATCCACAATGATGACTTCCCCGTCCTTGACGATATAATCCACATCCCGCTTGAACAGGGTATGAGCCTTTAATGCCTGATTGATGTGATGGAGTATCTCGATATTCCGGGGATCATAGAGATTGTCGATCTGCATCAGTTTTTCGGCCCGTATCACCCCTTCTTCGGTCAGCGTCGAGGAGCGGGCCTTTTCATCGATAACATAATCCGTATCCCGCGTCAGACGGGGTATTATATGGTTGACATCATAATAGAGGCTTGTCGATTTTTCAGCAGGACCGGATATAATCAAAGGTGTCCTGGCTTCATCGATCAGAATGCTGTCCACCTCATCCACAATGGCGTAATTCAGCTCCCGCTGCACGACAGATTCCAGATAGAATTTCATGTTGTCGCGCAGATAATCAAATCCGAACTCGTTATTGGTGCCATAGGTTATGTCGGCGCCATAAGCGGCCTTGCGTTCCCGGTCATCCAGGCCATGAAGGATGCAGCCGACAGAAAGTCCCAGAAACTGGTAAATGTTTCCCATCCATTTGGTGTCACGGCGGGCCAGGTAATCATTGACGGTAATGATGTGAACCCCTTTACCGTCCAATGCATTCAGATAGGCCGGAAGCGTGGCGGCAAGGGTTTTGCCTTCACCGGTTTTCATTTCCGCAATTTTTCCCTGATGAAGCACCATGCCGCCAATCAACTGAACATCAAAATGACGCATTCCCAGAGTTCTGACCGATGCCTCGCGAACAACTGCAAACGCTTCGGGAAGCAGATCATCCAGGGTTTCCCCCTTGCCAATCCGATTTTTGAAAGCGTCTGTCTGATTTCTCAACTCTGCGTCCGACATGGCCTTTATGGCGGGCTCCAATGCATTGATTTGATCAACGATCGGAGTAATCCGTTTCAGTTCCCGTTCATTCTTGCTGCCAAAAATCCGGGTTAAAAAATTCAATATCATGCCTGTCTCATCTTTCTGTGGTTTTCAGAAATAGTTTACTTTGAACGGTCACAATCTGCGGGTTCCAAATATAGAAGTCAGAATACAGAATTCAGAAGCCAGAATAAATAGGGAATGGTTGCTGTTTATAAAAATGATATTTTNNATTCTGTTCTTCCGAACCGGTTAACCCGCAAACATGGCCGCAATTTTTTGAGCCAGATCCATTGAGCTGGTGAATGCGGGTGAAATCGGATTGAGAACATGAATGGTTCGACCATCCTGAACCACCATGAAATCCATGACCAGTTCTTTTGATTTCCAGTCCACCAGTTGCGGGCGAATGCCCACTTTATGCGTCGCTTCCAGATCATCCGGGCTCAGACGATGGACCAAGGCGGCTGCATCCCGAAAGAAAAATGGAAACAGGTATTTCCGGGGTTCGGTCAGCGCGACATTACGAAATTTGGCATTGGTCAGAAACAGCAAGGCATCACTGGTCAAAATCTGAAACATTTCCGAATCGATTCCTTCAAGGATACCGTAATTCTCCCGCCCCAGAGCCGGTATTGCAGTAGGCCCCAGATAAACATCCCCGTGAACATTCCGGGTGAAATGAACCCCCAAAAACGGATTCAGGATGTCCGGGACCGGATAGATGCTGCCGCGAATCATGTGGGATTTGGATGCTTTCAGGCGGTAATAGATGCCCTTGAACGGAATGAGCCGATAATCGTTTCCAATGCCAAACGCCCGGGAAACCCGGTCGCAACACGCGCCTGCAGCGTTCACAAACCATTTGAACGGCATATTTCCCCGGGCGGTGGTCGCAGTCCGGCTGCCGGAAAGCCCCTGAAATGCGCAGTTGAACCGGAATGAGACTTTTCCGGATGATTCCAGATCGGTTTTCAGTTGCGTCAGAACCCGATTGGGATCAACCACCGCGGTATAATGGGAAAACAGGGCATGTTGAACCGTTTTGGCATTTGGCTCGATTGTCGATAAATCCGCCTGGTCCAGCCAGTCAACCTTGGCGCCATTGGCTATGGCCCGCTCATACAGGGTCCGCAGCACAGGCAGCTCGGATTCGTTTCTGGCCACAATCACCTTGCCGGTTGCAAGAATCGGCAGATTCTTTTCATGGCAGTACTGTCGCATCAGGAAATTACCGTTCAGGCAGGAAGCGGCTTTCATGCTGTCCGGAGCATAATAAATGCCGGCATGCAGCACACCGCTGTTCCGTCCGGATGCATGTTTGCCCAGCCCGGATTCTTTTTCAATAATCAGGATATTTTCCCATCCCTGTTGAACCAGTTCCCTGGCAATGGTCAACCCCATGATTCCAGCGCCGGTAATCAGTACATCCGCACAACTGCCATTCATCATATCAGATACACTTTTTCATTTTTTTAATTGGTTGGCGGGTTCATGAAAACGCCCTTCAATCCATACAATCTTACAAATATCATAGTTTCCGGTGTTATTCATCCATTTTGTTTCAGACCGAATCTCTCCATTAATATTCAATTCGTATGATAATCATCGGGATGATTTTTTGAAATGGAATTTTGTGCAAACGGAAGGGTAAAATTTATGATTCGAAAGTCAGCGACATGGAAATTGAATGCTTCTCTCGATTGCAGTAAAAATCAGGAGGCACGTGATGTAAGATGGCATGACTGTTGGAATGCTGTCATTTGATGATCTGATTACAAATCAAACCCGATCATCAAATGACAATTCTCATGATATTCTGGATTTTTTTGGCTGGATTGGTCGGGACGACTGGATTTGAACCAGCGACCCCAGCGTCCCGAACGCTGTGCTCTACCAGGCTGAGCCACGTCCCGACTTGTTGGGGTTTTTAAGCTACCGGTAAAAAATTGTCAATGGTAAAATGAAATGTACCGTTTTTAACTCAAAACTCAACACTCAAAACGTTTTTTGCATTTTCACGGTAAATCCATCATCCGCCAAATGGATGATCGATGATAATGGTCTGATCCCTGCCGGGCCCGACAGATATGATGCACACCGGAACACCTGTCAGCGTTTCAATTCTGCGGATATATGAAATTGCGTTTGCCGGCAGTTCAGCAAAGCTGCGCGCACCGGATATGTCTTCCTTCCACCCGGAAATCGATTCATAAACCGGCTTGCAGGCGCCAAGCACGTTCAGATTTGCCGGGAAATCTTCCAGAATGGTTTCCTGATGGTCATATCCGGTACAAATTAACAATTCGTCAAGACCACCCAGAACGTCCAGTTTGGTAATTGCCAGACCGGTCAGGCCGTTCAGCCGGGCCGCATTCTTGAGGATAACGGTATCCAGCCATCCGCAACGGCGTTTTCTGCCCGTGGTTGCCCCGAATTCCGCACCTTTTTCTTGAATCCGGTCACCCGTATCATCAAACAGTTCGGAGGGAAAAGGCCCCTCCCCCACACGCGTGGTATAAGCCTTGACGATACCAACAACCCCGGTGATGGCTTTTGGGCCGACTCCGGACCCGCAGCACGCGTTTGCAGACAATGTATTGGAAGATGTCACATACGGGTAGGTTCCATGATCGATATCCAGATGAGTCCCCTGAGCCCCCTCGAACAGAATCTGCTCCCCGTTTTCAATGGCCTGATTCAGCACGGATGAGCCATGAATGATATGGGGCGACAATCGTTTGGCGTATGCGCTGTACTGCGAGACGATCATGTCCGGATCAACCGGTGCGACATTTAAAAATTTTTCTAGATAAAAGTTCTTTTCTATAATGACAGACCGGACCATTTCTTCAAACAGGGACGAATCCATCAACTCGACAAACCGGATTCCCCGGCGGGAAACCTTGTCCTCATAGCAGGGGCCAATGCCTCTTCCGGTCGTGCCGATTTTTTTGTCGCCTTTCATGCGTTCACGGGCAATGTCGATCGCTTGATGATACGGCATGATCAGATGGGCCCTGTCACTGATTTTCAGTTTGTCCGGCCCGACATCGATGCCTTTTTCGGCCAGATAATCCATTTCCTGAATGAGTACCTGCGGATCGACTACAACCCCGTTGCCGATCATGCAGATTTTCTTCTGAAGAATACCGGACGGGACCAGATGACTGATAAACTGCTCATTATTGACAACCATCGTATGTCCGGCATTGTTTCCGCCATGAAAACGGACAACCACATCCGCTTTTTCAGCCAGCAGATCAACAATTTTACCCTTGCCTTCATCTCCCCATTGCGTGCCGATAATGATGATATTCGCCACAACCCACTCCTCATTTCCGTTTGGATTTGAAAAACGACTGCATAATCGTTTTGCATTCAGCTTCGCAGACACCCGATATCACCCCGGGATGGTGATTGAACCGAACATCTTCCCCCAGGTGATACAATGATCCGCATGCCCCCCACTTGGGATCTGTCGCGCCAAAGACAATGGTTGAAATTCTGGCATGAATCGCAGCCCCCATACACATGACGCAAGGTTCTACGGTAACATACAGGATGGAGTTTAACAACCGATAATTCCCGATACTGGTGCAGGCTTTCCGGATGGCCATGATTTCGGCATGCGCCGTGGGATCATGTTGGGCAATGGCCTGATTATGGGATGCAGCCAGAATTTTTCCGGTTGAATCCACAATTAAAGCGCCCACCGGCACCTCATCACGGGTTGCGGCAATCATGGCCTGTTCCAGGGCCATTTCCATAAAAAACGCATGATTTTGCATAAATTCATACTACCACACATCCATCACCAAATTCAAAATGAACTATTCATTGACATATTTTTTCGGATGAAATATAAAAGATAGGTTTTTAAAGGCATGCTGCATCTTGCGCCCGTAGCTCAGATGGATAGAGTGCCGGACTACGAATCCGTAGGTCGGGGGTTCGAATCCCTCCGGGCGCGCCAGCCACACCAGGATGCCTGTTTGAATTCAGTTGAAACCGGTTTTATATTTTGTTAAAAATGAAATCGAATTATGGTGGGTGTAGCTCAGTCGGCAGAGCACCGGGTTGTGGCCCCGGTTGTCGAGGGTTCAATCCCCTTCACTCACCCTTAATAAAGACTTTAGCGCCTGTAGCTCAGATGGATAGAGCGCCGGACTTCGAATCCGTAGGCCGGGGGTTCGAGTCCCTCCAGGCGCGCCAATTAAATCAAGGGGTTATCCAAATGGGTAGCCCCTTTTTTATTACCTGGTTACGGATAGGTTGCGGATGGTTGCGTTTTCAATAACGTCATCCAATCTGTCCACAGCATCTTTATTCCCTTCCGGACTCAGATGTCCGTAAATATCCACAGTGACCTTTATACTGTGATGTCCCAGTTGGTCCCGAACATAAACCAACGATTCCCCTGCTTGAATCAACAAGCTCGCATATGTATGCCGGAGATCGTGTACCCGAATCTGCCGCAACCCTGCTTTTTCCAGCGCTTTATGAAAAACGCGTTTTCTCCAGTTGTTTATATCAACAGGATTCCCGGCCTTATTAACAAAAACCCATTCGC
>DFZE01000201.1:7706-9359 GCA_002382065.1 Desulfobacteraceae bacterium UBA4064 | reverse complement strand
TTATCAATAAAGCTGGAACAAAATCACCCTGTGGACATGATGGACAGTGTGGACAATCCGGACAGTCCGCTTTGTCCATGTCGTCCACGATGTCCACCTATCCGGAAATTGCCGCAAATGCCGCGCCGATCCTGATCGCGGTGGCGTGCAGTCTTCTTGACCGCCAGATCACCGCCCAGGCAGGGGCCTTTGAAAAGGAAGGCGGTTTTACAGAACGACTATAGCGAACCCGACGTCAGTCCAGGAAAAACGGCTGATTGACGACACCGCTTTGGGTTACTGGCTAACCACGCCATCTTTTAACACAATCACCCGGTTGGCCTGGCCGGCAATAAAACTGCTGTGAGTCACCAGGATCAGGGCCGCACCCTGATCCTGCTGCATTTGAATCAGGATATCCAGGACAATCCGGCTGTTTTCGGTATCCAGGTTTCCGGTGGGTTCATCGGCAAAAATCAGTCTGGGACGGTTGATGACGGCGCGACATATGGCAATCCGCTGTTTTTCTCCCCCGGACAACTGATGCGGCAGATTGTCTGCCCGGTCTCCCAGCCCAACCTGCTGCAACAGCTTTTCGGCCTTGCGTCGCGCCTGCCGGTCCCGGTTCAACTCTGCCGGAAACATGATGTTTTCCAGGGCTGTCAGGGAAGGAACCAGATAAAACGACTGAAACACAAATCCCATCATGCGGTTGCGAAACGGCGCCAGGCGGTCCTCTGACCAGTCCGTGATATCCTCACCATCAAAAATGACCCGGCCGTCGCTGGGCTTGTCCAGGCCTGCCATCAATGACAGCAGGGTGGTCTTGCCGCTTCCGCTTTTGCCCTGAAGCGCGACAAACTCACCGGGTTGAATCTGAATGAAGACATTTTTCAGAACCGGAATATTCCGGCTGCCGGCCGTATAGATTTTACTGAGACCGCGTGCTTCCAGAAGACACATATCAAAACCCTGACAGGGCGAAACCGGTCGGATTCATCATGAAAAGACCTCATGAATCGCGGATTCGATGGAATCGACCATCTGATCGATTTCAGATTCCGAAATGATATAGGGTGGACTCAGCATGACGCCATCCCCTGCCCCGTTGACAAACCCCATGCACGGATATGTGATCATGCCGTTCTGAAACATGAATCCGGTCAGGCGTTCCGTGATTTTTTTGGTTCTGGGAAACGGCGTCAAGGTGTCTTTGTCCATGACAAATTCAATGGCCCGCATTAACCCGATTCCCCGGATATCCCCGACATTGGGATGATCCTTGAGACGTGACAGGCGCTTTTCCAGATACTGTCCCCGCAAATCCGCCTGCTGCACCAACTGGTCCCGCTCCAGAATATCGACCACTGCCAATGCCGCCGCCGCACCAACGGCATGATGGGAAAAGGTGTGGCCATGAACAAAATTGCCGGATTTTTCCCGAATCAGCCGGACATGTTCTTCCCGGCACCCGACGGCCGACAATGCCGCATAACCGCCGTTTAGCCCTTTGCCCAGCGTGATGATGTCCGGATTGACCGAATAATGATGCATGCCAAACCATTTTCCGGATCGCCCCATGCCGCTCATGACCTCATCCAGAATCAGGATCACGCCATGTTTGCGGCATATTTTTTCAATCAGCGGATAATATTCAACAGGCGGAACCATTGC